>JAWOFN010000134.1:0-3092 GCA_046497505.1 bacterium
CTTGAAGGTGAAGTCCACCTCCGCCACGTCCCGGACGTAGATGGGCCGGTCGTCGGGGGCGGAGATGACGATGTTCTCGATGATGCGGGTCTCCGTGAACTCACCGGGTACCCGGACCAGGTACTTCAGGTGGCCCACGTCGATGGACCCCCCGGGGATGGTCACGTTCTCGCTCCGGATGGCGTCCACCACGTCGGTGAAGGTCATGCCGTAGTACTTCAGGCGGGGCAGGTCCACGTTGACCTGGACCTCCCGTTCCAGCCCGCCGGAGAGGTTCACCTCCAGCACGCTGGATATCCCCTCCAGTTCCTCTTTGAGGTCCTCGGCCAACTCCTTCAGGCGGAGCTGGTTGTAGTCCCCTGAGATGTTCACCGACATGATGGGGAACTCCGAGACGTTGATCTCGAAGAGGGTGGGTTCCTCGGCATCCCCCGGGAGTTCGGGCTGGGCCAGGTCCACCTTCTCGCGGACCTTCTGCAGGGCCTCGTCCATGTCGGTCCCCGCCTCGAACTCCACGTTGATGCTGGAATATCCCTCCACCGACTGGCTCGTCATGGTCTTGATCTGACCGATGGTGGAGAGTTCGTTCTCGATCTTCCGGGTGACCAGACTCTCCACGTCATCGGGGGAGGCGCCGGGATAGACGGTGTTGACCACGATGTTGGGGATCGTGATGGCCGGCTGCGATTCCTTCGGGATGGAGAGGTAGGCGCTGATCCCCATCACGACGATGATCACGGTGAGGACCAGCACGCTGGTGGGGTTCCGGATCGCGAGGCTGGAAAGCCAGAACTCCTTGTACTCGCTGATATCGGTCTCCCGGACCGGACGGTCCGGCCCGACCCCGGTGGGCGAACTCATTGGACCTCACCCCCGCCGCTGCGGACGATCTTCACCCGATCGCCGTCCCCCAGCTTGAGCTGTCCCACCATCACCAGGAGGTCGGAGTCCTCCAGCCCCTCGGTGATCACCACGCGGTTGGCCCTGCTGGGCCCCATCGTCACACTCCGGGCCCGGGCGACCGGCCCCTCTTCACCCTCCTCGACGACGAAGACCTGATAGCCCTCCTCGGTGCGGACCACCGTTTCCTGGGGGACCACCACCACGTCCTCCATCCGCTGCCGGACGATGCTGAGGCCGGCGATCATACCCGGCTTCAGGCGCCGTCCCGGGTTGGCCACGATCATCTCGACCGGGAACGTGCGGGCCTGCGGCTCGACCGCGTCCCCCACGAAAGAGACCCGTGCGGCCACCTCGCGTCCGGGGAGTGCGTCGAAGCCCACCTGGACGCGCGTCCCCGGTTCCACGTCGTTGGCGAACCGTTCGGGGACCCCGCCGGTGATCTTCACCCGGTCGAGGGCCATCACCCGGGCGATGGGGGAGGGGGGAGCGGCCAGCTCCCCCACCTCCACGTAGTAGTTCTCGAAGGTGCCGTTGATGGGGCTGCGGATCGAGCGCTTCGCCAGCCGGGTCTCAAGGGTCCTCACCCGGGCCGCCTGCATCCGGGCGTTCTCGCGGGCCTGGATATATTCCATCTCCGAGCCGATCTCCTCCTCTTCCCAGAGCCGCTCCCGGCGTTCCCATTGCTCCCGGGCCAGGGAAGCGGCGGCACGGGCCTCCTCGAGCTGGGCGGAGAGGACCTCCGCGTCCAGCTGGATGATGACCTGTCCCTTCCGCACGCGTTCCCCCTTGCCCGCCAGCATCAGGGTCACCGGTTCGGTGGAGGCCCTCCAGGATGTGGACATCGTCCCGGAGGAGGCGGGGGGCGAAGTCCTCGAGTCCGAGCTCGAGGACCTCGACGTTCACCACGCGGCGGGCTCCCTCCTCAGCCGTCTCACCCTGGCCGCCGCATCCGGCGGCGGCCAGGGTGAGGATGAAGAGGGCCAGGGCAGGGAGTACCCTTCCGAAGGATCGCATCATCATCGTGCTCACTCTCTCGTGCTGTTCGTCACGCATGTCGGTATCCGGTCCCTGCCGCCTGTCCACCCTGCGGGTCCTCATCGGTCCTCCACCTCCACTTCCATCACCTCGTCCACCAGGGGCACGCGGCCCACCGCCAGGTCGAGGTCCGCCTGGGCGTCCAGGTAGTCGTAGACCGCCTGGGCGTAGTTGAACTGGGCCTGCCGGAGGGCGTTCTCCGCATCCACGACCTCGAGACGGCTCCCCACGCCCTCGCCGTACTGGGCCGAGGCGATCTCGAAACCGCGCTCCGCCTGCCCCACGCTCCGCGCCTGGGCGAGGGCCCGGAGACGGGTCTCCTCCAGGCTCGCCAGCAGGGTCTTGACCTGGTCGGCCGCCTGCTGCCTCAGCCCGTGCAGGCGGGTCCGGTCCTGTTCCCGCCCCAGCTTCTCCTGCCGGACGCGGGCGAAGCGCTGGAACCCGCTGAAGATGGGTATCTGCAGCTGCAGCCCCGCCGACTGGTTGCCCGCCCGCTGCCGGCTGTTCTCCCCGAAGAAATCGGGGCTGTCGTTCTCCTGTGCGCTCAGGTTGTAGCTGTAGAAGGCACTGAGGGTGGGGAAGAACTCGGACATGGCCCGCATGATCCGGGCATCGTCCAGTTCCAGGTTGATCTCGCCCTGCCGCAGGTCCGCCCGGTCGACCAGGGCGGTGGAGAGCACGCGCTCGTATCCCATCTCGGAGGCGTCGGGCACCCCCGCCACCTCGAGCAGCTGCCGCGAGGAACGGTCCCCGGCGGCGTATGTCTCCAGGTCGATGGCCGTCAGGCTGCCGGCCGCCTTCACCGGCGACTCCACCGGGAGGGCCATCTCCAGGGTGAGCCGGCGGCGGGCCGCCTCCAGACCGTCCCGGGCCTGGCGGAGCTGGGGATGCAGGTTGCTGAGCTGGACCTCCAGGCGAAGCACGTCGTAGTCGCTGGTCAGCCCCGCCCGGTTCCGGGCCCGGCTCTCCTCGAGCACCTGACGCACGCGCTGCACGCTGTTCTCGGTCAGGCGCACCTGTTCGGAGGCGAGGAGTACCCGGTAGAACGCCTTGCGCACCCGGGTGGCGGCCTGCTGGGCGGTCCCCCGCAGGGTCTCCACCTGCATTTAAACAGAGATTGGGCCACTATCTGGTTAACATGGTTATCTTCTGCA
>JAWOFN010000009.1:0-5275 GCA_046497505.1 bacterium
GTTCCGGGTGCGGGCCTACCGGAACGCGGCCCGGACCATCGACGGCCTCACCCGCTCTCTCACCGAGATGGTGGAGGAGGGGGAGGACCTCACCCGACTCTCCGACGTGGGGGAGGACATCTCCGGATACATCACCGAACTGGTCCAGACCGGCCGCCTGGAACTCCTCCAGAAGATCAAGGAAGAGGTGCCGGGCACGCTGGCCCGGCTGCTGGAACTGGACGGGGTGGGACCGAAGACCGCCCAGCAGCTCTACGAGGAGCTGGACATCACCTCGGTGGAGGAGCTGGAGGAGGCCCTGGAGGAGGGGGAGGTCCAGGAACTCGAGGGGCTGGGGGAGAAGAAGGCCGAGAAGATGGAGCGCTCCATCGAGGTGTATCGGGAGCACCGCCAGCGTTTCAAGCTGGGGGACGCGGACCAGCTGGTCCGGCCCCTGAAGGAGTACATGGAGGACGCCCCCGGCATCCAGGAACTGGAAGTGACGGGAAGCTACCGCCGCCGCAGGGAGACGGTGGGAGACATCGACCTGCTGGCGGTATGCGACGATCCCGGACCCCTCATGGACCACTTCACCTCCTTCGAAGCGGTGGACCGCGTGGCGGAGGCGGGAGACACCCGGGGCACGGTGATCCTGCGGAGCGGACTGCAGGTGGACATACGTATCCTGCCGGAACGCTCCTACGGCGCGGCTCTCCACTACTTCACCGGGTCGAAGGACCATAACGTGGCGATCCGCAAGCGGGGGGTCGAACAGGGACTGCGGATCAGCGAATACGGGGTGTTCGAGGTCCCCGGCGAGAAGGATGCCGAGGAGATGGACCCCGAGGAGGGGGAGCGCATCGGAGGGGCCCGGGAGGAAGAGGTGTACGACGCGGTGGGCCTCCCGTGGATCGCCCCCGAGCTGCGCGAGGGACGGGGTGAGATCGAGGCCGCCGAGGAGGACCGCCTCCCCGAGCTGCTGACACTCGACGACATCCGGGGGGACCTGCAGCTGCACACCACCTGGTCGGACGGCGAGGAGGAGATCGCCGCGATGGCCGAGGCGTGCAGGGAGCGCGGTTACGACTACCTGGCCGTCACCGACCACTCGCAGCGGGTGAGCGTGGCCCAGGGACTGGACGAACAGGGCGTGGAGGAACAGTGGGAGGCGATCGAGGAGGCGCAGGACCGGGTGGATGGGATCCGGATCCTGAAGGGGATGGAGGTGGATATCCTCGAGGACGGCAGCCTCGACCTGGACGATGAACACCTGGAGGGGCTGGACCTGGTCCTCGTCTCCGTCCACTCCTACATGGACCTGGACAGATCGGAGCAGACCGACCGGATCATCACGGCCATCTCCCACCCGGCCGTCCATATCCTCGGGCATCCCACCGGCCGCATCATCAACGAGCGGGAACCGTACGAGGTGGACATGGAGGAGGTCCTCCAGGCCGCCGCCGAGCACGACGTGGCCCTGGAGATCAACGCCAACCCCGACCGGCTCGACCTCACCGACACCCATGTCTACCGGGCCCGGCAGGTGGGGGTGAGGATCTCCATCGGCACCGACGCCCACGCTGCCCGGGAGCTGCGGTTCATGTCGTACGGTGTGGACCAGGCGCGCCGAGGCTGGCTGGAGACCGGCGACGTCATCAACACCTGGCCGCTGGACGAACTGGTGGATCGGCTCGAAGGATGAGGGGAGCGTGCACGAGGACGCGGGCGAGGTGACCGCGGGAGGCAGAGAAGGAGAGCGCGACACACAGAGAGGGAGGACGATGGATTACACGGAGATACGCAGCAGCGTCCAGAAGCGGATGGGTCGTCTCGGCGAGGGGATCCCGGAGACCATGGGAGGCTTCCAGGAACTCCACGAGGCCTCGGTGGCCGATGGGGCCCTGAGCACCAAGACGAAGGAACTCATCGCCCTGGCCATCGGTGTGACGGTGCGGTGCGACGGATGCATCGCTTACCACGTGAAGGAGGCCCTCGACGCCGGAGCCAGCAGGGAGGAGATCCTGGAGACTCTGGGCGTGACGATCCTCATGGGGGGCGGTCCGGGGGTGGTCTACGCCTCCGAGGCCATGGAGGCCGCGGAACAGTTCATGGATGAGGAAGGGAAACAGGGACATGCCTGAAGGACAGCGCTACATCCGATGGCTCGAGGAACTGGACTCCGACCAGGTCGACCGGGTCGGGGGGAAGAACGCTTCTTTGGGAGAGATGCTCTCCGAGCTGGAAGCGGAGGGGATCCGCGTCCCCGGGGGGTTCGCCACCACAGCGGAGGCCTACCGCCGCTTCCTCGAGGAGAACAGGCTGGAGGGACCCATCCGGGAGGCACTGGAACGGTTCGAGGAGGATCCCGACGCCCTCCCCGAGGTGGGGGAGACGATCCGGGGGCACTTCCTGGAGGCGGCCTGGCCCGAGGAGGTGGAGGAGGCGATACGAGGCGCCTACGAGGAGCTCTCCGAGCGCGCCGGGTCGGCGGACCCCCCCATAGCAGCCCGCAGCAGCGCAACCGCCGAGGACCTCCCCGAGGCCAGCTTCGCCGGCCAGCAGGAGACCTACCTCAACATCCGGGGAGCCGACGAGGTCCTGGACGCCTGCCGCCGCTGCCTGGCCTCCCTCTTCACCGACCGGGCCATCTCCTACCGCCAGGAACAGGGTTTCGGCCACCTGGACGTGGCGCTCTCGGTGGGGGTCCAGCGCATGGCGGACACCAACCGGGGCGGAGCGGGGGTGGCCTTCACCCTCGACACCCGGACCGGCTTCCCCGAGGTGGTGGTCATCAACGCGGGCTGGGGACTGGGTGAGAACGTGGTGGCCGGCAAGGTGAACCCGGATGCCTACCAGGTCTTCAAGCCCGCCCTGGAGAAGGAGGGAACGCTCCCGATCATCAAGAAGAAGCTGGGGGAGAAGGGGGAGCGGATCGTGCTGACCGGAGGGGCCGGCGAGGAGGAGGACGGGAGCGGCGAGGACCGAAAGGCGGGAGAAGACCGCGAACCCACCCGCTCCGAGGAGGTCCCGGAGGAGGAACGGGCCCGGTTCGTACTGGGGGAGGAGGAGATCGTCACCCTGGGACGCTGGGCGGTGGCCATCGAGCGGCACTACGGACGACCCATGGACATCGAGTGGGCCTGGGAGGGGCCGGGAGGGGACCTCTACATCCTGCAGGCCCGTCCCGAGACAGTCCAGTCCCAGAAGGAACAGGGGAAGCTCCGAACCTACCGTCTCACCGAGGAGGGGGAGGTGGTGGTCACCGGCGAGGCCATCGGAGACGGCGCGGCCGCCGGGAAGGCCTTCGTGCTGCTGGACCTGGAGGATGCGGACCGGTTCGAGGAGGGGGGTATCCTGGTCACCGATATGACCGATCCCGACTGGGTGCCGCTCATGGAGGCGGCGGACGGCATCGTGACCGACCAGGGGGGACGGACCTCCCATGCCGCCATCGTGAGCCGGGAACTGGGGGTGCCCGCGGTCATCGGCACCTCGGAAGGGACCGAACGGATCGGAGACGGGGACCCCATCACCCTCTCCTGCATCTCGGGGGAGGAGGGAAAGGTCTATGAAGGGGAACTCGCGTTCGAATCGGAGGAGATCGACACCGGCGGACTGCCCGAACTGGACACGCGCATCATGGTGAACCTGGCCAGCCCCGCCGGGGCCTTCCGCTGGTGGGACCTGCCGGTGAGCGGCATCGGGCTCGCCCGCATGGAGTTCATCATCAACAACATCATCCAGATCCATCCCCTCGCCCTGACCCGTTTCGAGGAGGTGGAGGAGGAAGAGGTCCGGGAGGCCATCGAGGAACGGACCCGGGGGTATGAGGACCGTACCGAGTACTTCGTCGAGCACCTCGCCCGGGGCATCGCCCGCATAGCGGCCTCCCAGTACCCCGACCCCGCCATCGTCCGCCTCAGCGACTTCAAGTCGAACGAGTACGCCGACCTCATCGGCGGGCACCTCTTCGAGCCGGCGGAGGCCAACCCCATGCTGGGTTTCCGGGGGGCCTCACGCTACGTGAGCGAGGAATACCGGGACGGCTTCGACCTGGAGTGCAGGGCGTTGATGCGGGCCCGGACCCGCCTGGGCCTGGGCAACATCGTGGTGCTGGTGCCCTTCTGCAGGACCCTGGAGGAGGCGGACGGGGTGCTGGAGGCGATGGCCGAAGAAGGTCTGGAACAGGGGGAGGAGGGGCTGGAGGTGTACGTGATGGCCGAGATCCCCTCCAATATCCGCCTGGCGGACGGCTTCGCGGAGCGGTTCGACGGCTTCTCCATCGGGACCAACGATCTGACCCAGCTCATCCTGGGGGTGGACCGGGACTCCGAGGCACTGGCCCACCTCTTCGATGAGCGGAACGAGGCGGTACGATCGGCGGTCCGGGAACTCATCGATCGGGCCCACGCGAGGGACCGCCCCGTGGGGATCTGCGGTCAGGCTCCCAGCGACCACCCGGAGTTCGCCGAGTTCCTCGTGGAGTGCGGTATCGATTCCATCAGCGTGAACCCGGACTCGGTGATGCAGGTCCGCGAGCACGTGGCACGGGCGGAGGAGAAGAGCGGCTGAGGACCGTGGGCTCAGGGACCCGCCAGGGCGAGCTGGCCGCAGGCGGCCCCCACGTCCCGTCCTCGGCTCCAGCGCACCGAGACCGCCACTCCCTCCTCCTCGAGCAGACCCCGGAAGGCGCGGATGCGCTCTTCCGAGGAGGCGGCCACGGGGGCCCCCTTCCACGGGTTCCAGGGGATCAGGTCCACGTGGGCGCTCAGCCCCCGCAGCAGTCCGGCCAGGCGGCGGGCCTGCCAGTCGTGGTCGTTCAGCCGGTTCAAGAGGGTGTACTCCACGGTCACCCGCCGGCCGACCCGGTCGAAGTAGTTGCGCACCGCCGCCATGATCTCCTCGATGGCGAAGCGGTGTGCGGTGGGGATGATGCGGCGGCGGGTCTCATCGTCCGGAGCATGGAGGGAGAGGGCCAGTCGGACCCCCAGGTCCTCATCCGCCAGTCGATAGATACCCTCCGGGATACCCACGGTGGAGAGGGTGATGCGGCGGGGGCTGAGGTCCATGGCGGCGGGGTCGATCATCCGCCTCACCGCGGTGCTCACCGCGTCGAGGTTCAACAGGGGTTCTCCCATACCCATCAGGACGATGTTCCGGATATCCTCCGGAGGATGGCCCTGGTGGGCGGCGGCGGCCAGGACCTGGTCGAGGATCTCATGGGGCTCCAGGTCGCGGCCGAAGCCCATCTTCCCGGTGGCGCAGAAGGTGCACCCGGCCGGACAGCCCACCTGGC
>JAWOFN010000079.1:0-4446 GCA_046497505.1 bacterium
TGAACCAGGCGTGGTCCTCACCGTGGGGGTTCTGCCCCGTCCCCGTCTTCCCCGCCACCGTGATCCCGGGGAGGCGGGGCGCCAGGTAGCGGGCCGTACCCTCCTCTCCGTTCATGACCCGGACCATCCCCTCTCGGACCACCTCCAGGGCGGAGGGGTCCACCGCCGGGATCGGCTCAGGGGCGGGCTGGCTCATCGGCACGAGGGGCCCCCCTTCCCGGGGGATCCGGTAGCGGGTCAGGAAGGGGGTGACCCGCTTCCCGCCGTTGGCGAAGGCCGCGGTCATCACCGCCACCTGGAGGGGGGTGGCCAGGACCTCCCCCTGGCCGATCGAGAGGTTGATGACCTGACTCGACGGGTTCCAGCGCCCCGCACCCAGCCGGCGGTCGTACCAGGCACGGTCGGGGAAGCTCCCCTCCATCTCCCCGTGGACCGCCAGACCGGTGGTCTCTCCGATACCGAAGGCCGCGGCCGTCCGATGCAGCTCGTCGAGTCCGACGCGGACCCCCACCTGGTAGAAGAACACGTCACACGACTGCTCGAGGGCCCCCCGGACGGTGAGGCGGCCGTGGTCCGGCGTCCAGCACTTGAAGTGCCGCGTCCCGAAGCGCCACCCCCCGGGGACGCAGGGGTCCAGCCGCGTGTCCGGTGTGATGACACCCGACTGGAGTCCCGCGAGCGCGGTCACCACCTTGAAGGTGGAGGCGGGGGGGTAGAGCCCGGCGATCGTACGATCCAGCAGCGGCTTGGAGGGATCGCTCTGGAGACGCCGCCAGGTCTCCGAGTCCAGCACGCCGCTGAAATCCATGGGATCGTATTCCGGGACGCTGGCCAGCACGATGAGGGCCCCGTCCCGGGGATCGATGGCGACCACCGATCCGCGGGCCGTGTCGTGGAAGGCCTCCTGGGCAGCGAGCTGGACCTGGGCGTCGATGGTCGTGACCAGGTCGTCCCCGTGGTCCGGGGATCTTCCGGGCCGGTCTTCGGCCCGCCGGAGGCTGCGGCCCCGGGCATCCACTTCCATGTAGCGGACCCCCTTGGCCCCCCTCAGCACCGGTTCATACGCCCGCTCGATCCCATCCCGGCCCACCAGGTCCCCGAAGATATAGTCCTGCCCCTCCATCTGCCTCCGTCCCAGTTCCCCGTCGTCGATCTCCCGGAGGTAGCCCAGCATGTGGGCGCCCAGCTGGCCGTAGGGGTAGCGGCGCCGGGGTTCCATCTGGATCTCCACCCCGGGCATGTCCGCCTCACGCTCCTTGATCCGGGCCACCACCTCGAACCGGACGTCCCGTTTGATGGGCACCGGGGTGTAGAGATGTCCTCTCCGCTCGGCCAGCCGCGCGGTGATCTCCCCGGGATCCATCTCCAGGATCCCGGCCAGCATCCGGATGGTCCGCTCCTGCTCCCCCAGGACCACCGGGGCCAGGGTCACCGTCCAGGAGGGGCGGTTGTCGACCAGGATGCGGTTCTTCCTGTCGTAGATCCGTCCGCGGGTGGGCTGCTCGACCCGGGGTCTCAGGCGGTTCCGGTCGCTGAGACGCGCCAGGTCCTCGTGCCGGCCGACCTGGAGCTGTCCCACCCGGAGGAGCAGTGCCAGGAGCGCTGCGCCGTATCCGGCGAGAAGCACCGCCGCCCGCCTGCGCCGCCTCTGCACGTCACCGGAGATCAAGTCCGCCCCGCCCCCTCGCCGCAGCCTGCAGCACGGCGAACACCAGCACGCCGCCCAGCGCCGAGTAGATCCCGCTGCCGATCCCGTGCAGGATGAACATCTCCCAGAAATTCCCTTCCGCTTTCACCGCGACCACCAGGGCGTAGACGCCGTCGTGGCCCAGGTGGGCCGCGAAGAAGGCTGCCGCCTGGTTCACGGGGGACTCCAGGTCCAGGAAGACCCGGGTCTTGCCTCCCAGATAACCCGCCACCGCACCTCCCATGGCACCCGCTCCGAAGGTGGGAGGGTGGTAGACGTCCACGGCCAGGCCGGCCAGGAACCCGGCGGTCGCCCCCCATCGGGGCCCCTCCAGGGACCCGGCGATGACCGCGAAGATCACGATGAGGTCGGGGCGCTGTTCGAACACCCCCACCGTCGGGACCAGGGTGGTCTGGAGCACCACGGCGGCGATCCCGAAGAAGAGATAGCGAAGAAGGCGCATATCAGTCCTCTCTCCGGAGCACGAAGACCTCTTCCAGCCGGTCGAGGGCCGCCGCGGGTTCCACGACCACCCGCTTGGTCACACCGTCCGGGTCATCGGTGACCGCTGTGACGGTCCCGATGAAGAGCCCTTCCGGGTACACCCCGCCCAGCCCGCTGCTCAGCACCCTGTCGCCCACCATCACGTCGGCCGACTGAAGCACCTGGTGCAGGCGTCCCTGGTCCCCGACGAACTGGAAGTAGCCCTGTTCCCGGGTGCGCTCCACCACCGCGGCCACCGCGTTGGCCGGATCGCTGAGCAGGCTCACGATGGCGTGGCGGGACCCCGGAAGCCGATCCACCCGGCCCACCAGGCCGTCGGCGGTGACCACGGCCATGTAGCGTTCCACCCCCTCGGCCGCCCCGGCCCGGATGGTCACCGTATGGGTCCTCCGGCCGTCCCCCCACCCCACCACCTCGGCGCCCAGCAGGATCTCCTCCCCCCGCTGCTGCTCGAACTCCAGCAGGCTCCGCAGCCGCTGGTTCTGCCGCTCCGCCTCCCGGAGCCGGGTGTTCTCCAGGCCCAGTTCAGCGTTCCGGCGTCTGAGTTCGGTGTTCTCACATGCCAGATAGGCCAGTTCGAAGGCCCAGTCGAAGGTCTCCAGGACCGCGTCGTTGCCGTAGGCGATGAGGTCGTGGGCGAAGCGGGAGGTGTCTCCCTTGGGGAGGCCGGCGAGGAGGATGCCCAGGACGACGAGGAACCCGAGGACCGCTTCGTCCCTTCGCCGTTCCGGTATGAGGCGCGGTCTCCGCATGACGACTCCCGGCTCTCGCCACTCCCTACATGCGGCGGCCGCTCATGAGCACCTTGGTGTGCTCCTGCAGGTTCTCCAGCACCTTGCCGGTACCCCGCACCACGCAGGTGAGCGGGTCCTCCACCACGTTGATGGGGAGGCTGGTCTCGTCACGGAGCCGCTGGTCCAGGCCCCTCAGCAGCGCGCCTCCGCCGGAGAGGATGATCCCCCGGTCCAGGATGTCGGCCGCCAGCTCGGGAGGAGTGCGCTCAAGGCTGATTCGGACAGCGTCCACGATCTGGCTGATGGGTTCGGAGAGGGCCTCCCGGACCTCGGCGCTCGTGAGGGTGATGGTCTTCGGGATGCCCCCCACCAGGTCGCGCCCCTTCACCCGGGTCTCCAGTTCCGGGTCCATCTCCACCGCGCTCCCCACCTCGAACTTGATCTGCTCGGCGGTCCGGTCCCCTATGAGGAGGTTGTACTTCTTCTTCAGGAACTGGACGATGGCCCGGTCCTGTTCGTCGCCCCCTACCCGGATGCTGGTGGCCGTCACGATGCCGGAGAGCGCGATCACCGCGATCTCGCTGGTCCCGCCGCCGATGTCGATGACCATGTTGCCCACCGGCAGTTCCACGGGCAGCCCGATCCCGATCGCGGCCGCCATCGGCTCGGCGATGAGGAAGACCTCGCGGGCGCCGGCGGATTCCGCCGAGTCGCGCACCGCCCGCTTCTCCACCTCCGTGATCCCCGAGGGCACGCAGATCACGATACGGGGTCTCCCGAAGAGACGGTTGTTCTGGACCTTCTTGATGAAGGCCCGGAGCATCGCTTCGGTCTTCTCGAAGTCGGCGATCACCCCGTCCTTGAGGGGCCGGATGGTCATCACGTCCTCGGGGGTCCGTCCCACCATCTCCTTCGCCTCGTTCCCGATAGCCAGCACTTCCTGGCTCATCCGGTCCACGGCCACGATGGAGGGCTCGTTCACCACGATGCCCTTCCCGCGCACATAGATCAGGGTGTTGGCCGTACCCAGGTCGATACCCACGTCGTTCGCGAACAGCTTACGGAACTCGAATGCCACGTACGTGCTCCCCGATCAGTGACGGAAATGGCGCATGCCGGTGAATACCATGGTGATGCCGTGCTCGTCGGCGGCCTCGATGACCTCTTCGTCGCGGATCGAACCGCCCGGTTCCACGATGGCCTTCACCCCGGCCTCAGCCGCGGCGTCCACCGCGTCCCGGAAGGGGAAGAAGGCGTCCGAGGCCATGGCGCACCCCTGCAGGTCGAGCCCCGCATCGGCGGCCTTCTTGACCGCCAGCTGGGCGGAGTCCACCCGGCTCATCTGGCCCGCCCCTACACCCAGGGTCCGGTCCGGCCCCGCGTAGACGATGGCGTTGGACTTCACCCACTTCACCACACGCCAGCCGAACTCCAGGGCCCGGTACTCCTCCTCGGTGGGCTCGCGCTCGGTGACCACCTTCGCGGAACGGACGTCCACCCGACCTGCGTCCATGTCCTGGA
>JAWOFN010000125.1:0-60775 GCA_046497505.1 bacterium
TAGAGATTTCTCCCCCCAGGCAAGCAGTTGAAACTATTAATCCTTCTTTATATTTAGATAAAACTTCCCAGTCAATTCTTGGCTTATAATAAAATCCTTCAATATGAGCAATCGAAACCAGTTTAATTAAGTTTTTATAACCTGTATTATTTTTGGCAAGCAAAAGAAGGTGATAAGAATTTTTCTCCTCACTTCTGGTTATTTTGTCATGCCTAGAATTAGGAGCGTAATATATCTCTACTCCAATTATCGGCTGAGTCGGACCCCAGGAGGGTGCGGCTGACCTCGTAGAGCGTCGTGAGTTCGAAGATCCTCGGGTCGGGGACTCCGGCGGGGGTTACGGTTTCTTCAGCCACAGTCCTGCGAGCGTGACAGAGGCCGCTTCCCCTGTCAAGAAAGGGGGGGTAGGCTTCCAAATATGTCCATCACTACCGAAGAGGCGGACGGGGACATCCTGTTCCGGCCGGGGTCGGCGAGCGGACCGCAGACCTGCTCCGGTCCCTGGGACTCGAGGAGCAGCTGACCATCCCGGCCTAGCTCCGTACGGCCCTCTCCAGTCGTCGGATGGCCGCCTCATCCAGGCTGAAGTACTCCGCCTCCGGATGATGGAACACCATGGCGGAGACGCTCGCCTCGGGATCCATCATGGAATCCTCGGTGAGTTCGATCCCCGCGGCCGCCTCCACGTCCAGCACACGGAAGAGGATCTCCTGGTCTTCGAGGCGGGGACATGCGGGATAGCCGAAGGAGACCCGGATCCCCCGGTAGCGGGCCTTGAAGATATCCTCCAGGGTGAGTTCCGCGGGGTCCCTGATCCCCCACATCGCCCGCATCTGCTGGTGCAGCCATTCCGCGAAGGCCTCCGCGGTCTCGAGGGCCAGGGCCTGAAGGGCGTGTGATCGCAAAAAGCGCCCCTCCTTCTTCCACTCGGCGGCCTTCTCCAGCACCCCGTGTCCCACAGTCACCGCGAAAAGACCCACCGAGTCGAGTTCCCCCCGCTCCCGAGGCCTTAGGTAGTCGGCCAGGCACCGGTACGGCTCCTCGCTCTGACGCCCGAAGGTGAAGCGGGCCTCCTCCCTCCGCCCGGAGGAGTCGAGGAGGACCGCATCCTCACCCTCCCCCACCGCCCGGAAGAACCGGAAGACACCCTGGGGCCGCAGGAGCTGCTCCTCCACCGCCTCCGCCTGGAGATCGCGCACGGTCTGCCGCAGTTCCTCCGCCTTCTCGTCCCCCCGTTCCAGCAGGTCCTGGAAGCGTCCCTTCAGTCCCAGGTGACGTCCGAAGAGCATGGTGGGGTTGATGTACCCGAAGAGATCGTCCAGGTCCACATCCCCCGGACCGAGCACGTGCGGCTTGAGATCGGGGGGCTGGGGGAGGGGGAAATCATGGTCGAGTCCGCCCCCCGGCGGCACCTCCGGCGCCTCCCCCCCCACGCTCTCCGTTCCCTCACCCCGTTCAAGGTCCGAAGCCCCCTGCCGCTGGGAGAGTTCCGCGGCCAGGGCCTCCCTGCGCTCGGGGTCCATGAGACGGTCCGCCAGGGAGAGCCCCTCCATGGCGTCCTTCGCGTAGACGGTGGGACCTTTGTAGACGGAGGCTATCCTGGTGTCGGTGTAGGTGCGGGTCAGGGCGGCACCCCCCACCAGGAGGGGAGCCGAGATACCGTGGGCGGTGAGCTCCTCCGCGGTGATGGTCATCTGCTGGGTACTCTTGACCAGCAGCCCGGAGAGGCCGATGAGGTCCGGCTCCTTCTCCTCCGACGCCCGGACGAGTTCGTGGGGAGGGACCTTGATCCCCAGGTTCACCACCTCGTAGCCGTTGTTGCTGAGGATGATGTCCACCAGGTTCTTCCCGATGTCGTGGACGTCACCCTTGACCGTGGCCAGCAGCACCCGCCCTTTCGAGGCGGACTCCCTGCGGTCCATTCGGGGTTCCAGGTGCCGGACCGCCCTCTTCATCACCTCGGCACTCAGGAGCACCTCGGCCACGATCAGCTCGTTGTCGTTGAAGAGCCGTCCCACCTCCGCCATCCCCTCCATGAGGGGACCATTCACGATCTCCAGGGGGCGCATCCGCTCCAGGGCCTCATCCAGGTCTTCCTCCAGACCGTCACCGGACCCGTCGACGATGTAGCGGGCCAGGCGCTCCTCGAGGGGGAGGTCCTTCCTGGGACCGGGAGAGGGACGGGCCTCCTTCCCCCGGAAGTGCTCCACGAAGGCACCGAGGGGGTCCTCTCCCCGGTGGAAGAGGAGGTCCTCACACAGCCCGCGCTCGGTCTCGTCGATCTGGGTGGCCCGGAGCAGCCGCTCGGAGTTCACGATGGCCATGTCGAGGCCGTTCTGGAGACTCTTGTGGAGGAAGACGGCGTTGAGGACCTCCCGTCCCGCGGCGGGCAGACCGAACGAGACGTTGGAGATCCCCAGGATGGTACGGCAGGCGGGGAAGGCGGCCTTCACCGCCTTCACCCCCTCGATGGTCTCCCGGGCGGAACCGATATAGTTCGCGTCCCCGGTCCCCACCGGGAAGACCAGGGGGTCGAAGACCAGGTCCCGCTCGGGCAGCCCGTACTTCCCGGTGAGGAGCTCGTGGCTGCGGCGGGCCACGGCCAGCTTCCTTTCCCGGGTCCGGGCCATCCCCTCATGGGGGTCCTCGTCGATGCATCCCACCACCACGGCGGCCCCGTATGTCCTGACCAGGGGGACCACCCGCTCGAAGCGCTCCTCACCGTCCTCCAGGTTGATGCTGTTCACCACGCACTTGCCTTGACAGCGCTTGAGGGCCTCCTCCAGCACCTCCGGGTCGGTGGTATCGATCATCAGCGGCACCCGCACCTTGCGTACCAGTCCGTCCAGGAAGGCGGCCATGTCCGCGGTCTCGTCCCGGTCCGGGTCGGCGAGGCAGACATCCAGGATGTGGGCCCCCTCCCGGACCTGTCGACGTCCGATCTCCGCCGCTCCCTCCCAGTCCCCCTCCTCCACCAGCGATCGGAAGGTCCTCGAACCGATGACGTTGGTGCGCTCCCCCACGATGACCGGGGCGTAATCGTCCAAGGGGAGATAGTCCACACCACTCACCGCCGCCGGGACCCGGACGGAGGGGCGGCGGGGCATCGCCCCCTCCACCGCCTCGACCAGGGCTCGGATATGGTCCGGCCCGGTCCCGCAGCATCCGCCGGTGATGTTCATCCAGCCCTCTTCCGCGAAGCGCCCCACCGCCGCCGCCATCTTCTCCGGCGTCTCGTGATAGACCCCTTCATGATCGGGCAGACCCGCGTTGGGGATGACCGAGACCGGGATGTCCGCCAGGCCGGCCAGGGCCCGGAGGTGGTCGGTCATGAACTCGGGACCCGTGGCACAGTTGAGCCCGATGGCGGCGAGGCCGGCGTGCTCCAGGCTGGTGAAGGCGGCCTCGACCCCCTGTCCCGCCAGGGTGGTACCCATCGTCTCGATGGTCACCGAGACCATCACCGGCACCTCGAGGGCCATCTCCTCGAAGACCGTGCGGATGGCGGCCAGTCCCGCCTTCACGTTGAGGGTGTCCTGCACGGTCTCCAGAAGCAGGATGTCCGCTCCCCCCTCCAGCAGCCCCGCCGCCTGTTCCCGGTAATGGTCCACCATGCCGTCGAAGGTCACCCCGCCGGTCACCATGAGACTGCGGGTGGTGGGCCCCATGGATCCCGCCACCCAGCGTGTACGGCCGGATCCGTCGAACCCGGCGGCGGCCTCCCGGGCCAGCTCGGCGGCGGCCCGGTTGATCTCCCGGGCCTTCTCCGCCAGCCCGTACTCGGCCAGGACCAGAGGGGTGGCCCCGAAAGTGTCCGTCTCCACCACGTCCGCTCCGGCCTCCAGGTAGCTGCGGTGGATGTCGCGGATCGCATCGGGACGGGTGAGGACCAGGTGCTCGTTGCACCCCTCGTACTCCGGGCCCCCGAAGTCCTCCGGACCCAGGTCCAGGGTCTGGATACGGGTACCCATCGCCCCGTCGAAGACGAGGATGTGCTCGGTGAGGAGCTGGTCGAACGACTCGGGGTCCAATCTCGGTCGGCAGTTCAGAAGGTCTCCTTCCGATGGTGGGGACTGAAGGGGTATGATAGCCGACGGCCCGGCATGGAGGCACGGAAAGATCCGCGCCGCCCACACCGGGCCGCGGCGATCGGTGAAGGAGGGTCGGCAGGCGGCTACGCCATGCCCACCTCCTTCTTGATCCACTTCGTGTTCACCGACTTGGGCCGGGTGATGGGCTCCATCATGGCCCGGCTCATGATGAGCTGGCTCGTCATGCCCATGGCCCGGCTCACGCCGAAGAGGACCGTGTAATACAGCATCTCGCTGATGCCGTAGTGATAGAGGAGGGCACCCGACCCCGCGTCCACGTTGGGGTAGGGGTTGGCCGCCTTCCCGTGCTCCTTCAGGACCTCGGGGATGACCTGGAAGCCCACGTCCACGGTCTTGAAGACCGGGTCGTCCGGGAAGTGCTCCCGGCCGAACTCGTTGAAGGCCTTGAAGCGGGGGTCGGTGGCCCGGAGCACGGCGTGCCCGTAGCCGGGGATGACCCGTCCGCTGTTCAGGACGTCCCACGCGTACTCCCGCATCTGCTCCTCGCTGGGCGGCTTGCCGTCGTACTCCTCCAGGATGCCCAGGATGAACTTCAGGCATTCCTGGTTGGCCAGCCCGTGGAGGGGCCCGGCCAGGCCGGAGAGTCCGGCGGAGACCGAGTAGTAGGCGTCACTCAGCGCCGAGCCCACCACATGGCAGGTGAAGGCGCTGACATTGCCCCCCTCGTGGTCGCTGTGGAGGACGAGGTAGAGCCGCATGAGGTCGGCGAACTCATCCGACTCGATGCCCATCATGCGGGCGAAGTTATGGGACTGGTCCAGTTCCGGGTCGAAGGGAATGAGGTCTCCCTTGTCGAAGCGGATCCGGTAGACCGCCGCCGCGATGGCGGGCAGCTTGGCCAGCAGCTGGAGGCTGTCCTCCAGTGTCGGCTCCCAGTACTCCTCCTTCGGGATGCCCTCGTCGTACTT
Organism: bacterium; assembly: GCA_046497505.1. Classification (GTDB taxonomy): domain Bacteria; phylum Blakebacterota; class Blakebacteria; order Blakebacterales; family JAWOFN01; genus JAWOFN01. The sequence continues at coordinate 5,021 of JAWOFN010000125.1, forward strand.
CCGGCGGAACACGGACTGCTCCTGCAGCACCGCGATCCCCGTGATGAACATGTCCATGGGATGCGCCGTCTCCGGCATGCTCCGCAGGACGTTCCAGACGTACTCGGGGACCTCCGCCCGCTTGTTGAAGTCCGCCTTCACCGAGTCGATCTCATCCCCCTCCGGCAGTTCCCCGGTACAGAGGAGGAAAAAGATCTCCTCGGGGGTCTTGTCCGTGAGTTCGATGACCGGGATGCCCCGGATGATGAGCCCCTGCTGGGGGTCCACCAGACTCGTGTCGCAGACCAGGCCCTTCACACCGCGCATTCCGCCGTAGGCCTGCTTGACCGTGACGTCTGAGATGACATGGTCGCCGTGTTCGGAGACGATCTCCCGGATCTCGTCCCGCCAGGCTGGGATCTTGGAGGCTAATTTTTCCTTCAAAGTTGGCATGGCCGCTCTTCCTGATGTGGATCCTGGGTTGTGGTTTCCGCGGGCCTCGCCGCCGGCCGGGGGGCCGGCGGGCTCACCGAGTGCTTACCGCGTGCCGAGGGGCTTCCGCCCACCATCACTATAGAGGACCCTGGTGTCCGAATCCAGAACCTCACGCTCCTTATCGGGGTTCCCCCTTCCTCATCAGGTCCGCAGCTCCGTCAGGATCCCCGCCGGTGTCCGCTCACAACGCGCATCCCGCCCGAACACCTCACCCAGGAGGCCGCAGAGCGACTCGAAGACCTCCGGGAGCCCTGGGCCCTCTCCCACCTCCCGGCGCAGGGTGGTCATCAGCCCGGCGTCCAGTCCGCACGGGTTGATGCGGGTGAACTCCTCCACATCACTCGAGATGTTGAGGGCGAAACCGTGGTAGGTGGTCCATCGGCGGACGGCCACACCGATGCTGGCGATCTTCCGGACCGGCTCTCCCGCCGGGACCCAGACGCCCGTATGGGGGGGGTTCCGACCCGCCGGACAGCCCTGTTCGGCCAGGGTGCGGATGAGGAGTTCCTCGGTCCTGCGCAGGTGCAGGTGGAGGTCGCGTTCCTCTTCCTGCAGGGCGAGGATGGGGTAGCCCACCAGCTGCCCCGGACCGTGCCAGGTCACATCGCCCCCCCTCTCCACCTCCGCCACCGGGAGTTCCGCGGCGGCGGGACCGAGGTTGGAGGGGTCGGTGCCCCGACCGCAGGTGATCACCGGATCGTGCTCGCACAGCAGCAGGGTGTCCGGTCCCTCTCCTCCTGCGACCTGATCCACCAGGCGGAGCTGCAGTCGCCGGGCCGCCTCACAGCCGGTACGGCCCAGCCACCAGGTCCGGAGAGGTCGGGCCAAGGTCCTAGTGCCGCCGCCCGCAGGTACGGTCAGGCACCGAGAGCGTCGATACGCCGCTCAGGCAAGGCGCCTCGACGACGCCATAGCGGTGCCTATGGCGAGGAGAGGAAACGCAGCCTGAGCGGATGCAGCGGCCCTCGAATGCGACCGTATCGGCGGGCGTCGGCACTACACTACCGGTTGAGCTGGTGGATGGCCTTGCCCAGGGCGCCCTCGGCGGCCTCCATGACCGCCTCACCCAGGGTGGGGTGGGGATGCATGGTATAGCCCACATCCTCCATACGGGCACCCATCTCCAGGGCCAGGCACGCTTCGCTGATCAGGTCGGCGGCCCCGGGACCCACGATCTGGACCCCCAGGAGCATCCCGCTCTCCCCGTCCCCGATGACCTGCACCCAGCCGTCGGTCTCGTCCAGGGCGAGGGCGCGGCCGTTGGCCTGGAAGGGGAAGCGGCCGGTGACGACCTCGTACCCCCCCTCCTCCGCCTCCTCCTTGCCGAGGCCGACGTAGGCGATCTCCGGTTCGGTGAAGATGACCGCGGGCACCGCCCGGTAATCGTACTCCGCGGGCTCACCCGCGATGACCTCGGCGGCCACCACCCCTTCCTTGGCGGCCTTGTGGGCCAGCATCGGCTCCCCCGCCACGTCGCCGATGGCGAAGATGTGCTCCACCTCCGTGCGGCGCTGCGGGTCCACCGAGAGGAAACCCTTCTCGTCCGTCTCCAGACCCGCGGCCTCCAGGTCCAGCCCCTCGGTGTTCGGCTTGCGGCCGATGGTCACCAGCACGCGGTCCGCCTCGAAGGTCTTCTCCTCGCCCTCCCGGTCCTCGGCGGTGAGGACGGCCTTCTCCCCCGACCTCTCGAGCCCCTTGGCCTTCGTCTTCAGGTGGATGTCCATCTCCAGCTTCTTGCAGGAGCGCTCCACCATCTTGGCCAGGCGCTTCGGCGAGCCGGGCAGGAGAGTGTCCATCATCTCCACGACCGTGACACCGGTACCGAGCTTCGCGTAGGCGATGCCCAGCTCCAATCCGATGTAGCCCCCGCCTATGACGAGCAGCTTCTCCGGCACTTCGGCGAAGTCGAGGGCACCGCGGCTGCCCACCACCACCTCCCCGTCCGGTTCGAAGCCCTCCAGGAAGAAGGGGCGGGAGCCGGTCGCAATGACCGCCCGGTCGAAGGTGACCTCCTCCTCCCCCTCCCCGGTCTCAACGAGAACGCTGTGGGCGTCCTTGAATCGGGCGGTACCCTCCAGCGTGTCCACCTCGTTCCCCTTCAGGAGCTGGGCCACACCGCCGGTGAGCCTGCCCACCACCTCCCCTTTCCACTGCTGGGTCTTCTCGAAGTCGATGGCCTTCTCCTTCACGGAGATGCCCATGGCATCGGAATGGTCCAGCTTGTGGTAGAGGTCGGCGGCGGAGATGAGGGCCTTGGAGGGGACGCACCCGAAGTTCAGGCAGGTACCCCCGATGGCCTCCTTCTCGATGATGAGGGTCTTCTTGCCGAGCTGGCCCAGTCGTATGGCGGCTGCGTAGCCCCCGGGGCCTGCTCCGATGACGACCGCTTCGTAGTGCTTGTCTGGCATGGGATCATATCTCCAGAAGGATGAGTCCCGGTTCTTCCAGGTAGGATTTGAGCGTGTTCATGAAGGCGGCACCCTCGGCCCCGTCGGTGATCCGGTGGTCGAAGGTGATACCCAGGTACATCATGGGACGTATCTCCACTTCACCGTCGACCGCCACGGGGCGTTCCTTGATCCCTCCGACCCCCAGGATGGCGGCCTCGGGGTAGTTGATGACGGGCGTGGCGAAGAGTCCGCCGATGGCACCGTAGTTGGTGATGGTGATGGTGCTCCCCCGCAGGTCGTCGGGACCGATGGACGCGTCCCGCGTGGCCTCCGCCTTATCCACCATCTCCCGGGCAAGCTCCACCGCACTCTTGCGGTCCGCATCCCGGATCACCGGGACCAGCAGCCCCCGGTCGGTGGCCACGGCCACCCCCACGTGGTAGTCGTACAGGTAGGCGATCTCCCCCGCCTCCTCGTCCAGGTAGGCGTTGAACATGGGGTATTCCCGCAGCGCGGCGATGAGGGCCTTGATGATGAAGGGGAGGTAGGTGACCTTCACGCCCTCCGGGGCCCGTTCCTTCGCAGCCTGCCGCAAAGCCACCAGCCGGGTGGCGTCGATCTCGTCCACGTGGGTCACGTGCACGGCCTTCTGCTGCGATTCGGTCAGCCGCTCGCTGATCTTCCGCCGCAGCCCCTTCAGCTTGAAGCGCTCCTCGCCCCCGCTGGGGTACTTTCTCTTCTCCCTGGCCGGAGCATCCGAGGGCTCGGCCCCCTTCGTGAAGGACGCCACGTCCTCGGCCATGACCCGGCCCGCGGGACCGCTCCCCGGGACCTGGTCGATGTCGACGTCCTTCTCGCGTGCGATCCGCCGGACGCTGGTGGCAGCCAGCTGCTTCCCCCCGGGGCGGGGCCCGGCGGCGGCGCCGGGTCCCGTTTCTCCTCCCTCCTCTTCCTGCTCCCCTTCCCTCTCTTCTACCTTGTCGGGAGCGGGGCGGGTCGCCTCCTCCTCATCCTTCAGCTCCGCCTCGGCCTCGACCACTTCGAGCTCCTCTTCCGACTCCGGGACCTCCTCCCCCTCCTCACCGATGATGACCAGGCCGGTGCCGATCTCCACCACCGTGCCCTCCTCGACGAGGATCTCGAGGATCTGGCCCTTCCGGGGAGTGGTGATCTCCACCGTGGCCTTGTCGGTCATGACCTCGACCATCGGCTGGTCCTCGGCGACCACCTCGCCCTCCTCCACCAGCCAGTTGACGACCTCACCCTCGGCGATGCCCTCACCGATGTCGGGGAGCTTGAACTCGAGCGCCATGCCTGCGGCCTCCTAGAAGTCGGTTACCTGTTTGATCGCGTTCCAGACACGGTAGTCGTCCGGCATGTAGAGCCCCTCAAGAGAGTATGGGAAGGGCATGCCGGAGGTCGATCACCTCGGCGGATATCCCCGCGTCTGCCGCCCCTCCCGCTGCCCGGCCGCACACAGGGACCATGGCTCCGTAGGCGATGAGGGTCACGTCCCCGATGCCCGCCGTATGGGCGAAGTGACTCTCGATGCTCTGGCTGTGATAGTGCCCGCCCCGGGTGCCGCCGCCGAAGGGAGTACGTATCACCATCGGCAGGGTGAACATCCCGGCGGACTTGTACCGGAACTTGGTGACCTCGCTGGGTATCTGGTCGAAGGGGGGCCAGATGAAGTCGGCGAACTGGATCTCGACCACCGGGTGCAGCCCATGCAGCGCCGTCCCGAAGGCCATCCCGACGATGCCGGATTCGTTGAGGGGCGTGTCGATCACCCGCTCCTCTCCGTACGCCTCGAAGAGTCCCTGTGGGGCCCGGAAGCCCCCTCCGTTGCCCCCCACGTCCTCCCCCAGGAGGACGATCTTTTCCTCCCGTCCCATCTCGTGGGCCAGGGCGGCGTTCACCTCCTGGATCAATGTCATGGTTCTCGGCATGCTCGCACCTCTGTGTGGACCGGACCGCCCTCGCCGCGGCTTCGCCGGCTGATCCCCCCCGTGGGGACTAGTGCCGCTGCTGCTCCAGCTGGGGGGTGAGCTCGACGTATACGTCGACGAAGAGGCTGGAGACCGGGACGGCCGGCACGGATTCCTCCTCTTCCACGATCCCGCCCAGCTCTTCCCGGGCGCGCTCGACGGCCTGACGGGTTGCCCAGTACATGGCCAGGACGTCGTTGCCGTCCACCCGGATCCCCTCCATCCCGTACGCCTCCGCTTTCTGGGCCAGGGTCTCCGAAGCGGTCTGCTTCTCTCCCGGCAGGCTGATGGCCCATCCGTTGTTCTGACAGACAAACACGGCAGGGGCCTTGTACACCCCGGCGAAGTTGAGACCGGTGTGGAAGTCGCTGCTGCTGGTGGCACCGTCGCCGAAGTAGGCGATGGCGATACGGTCTCCCCCGGTGGGGCGTTCCGCTACGGCCCAGCCGGTACCGTGGATGATGTGTGTCCCGATGGGACTGGAGGGGGTGACGAAGCCGATCGTGTCCAGGCCGTAGTGGTTGGGCATCTGGCGGCCCCTGCCGGGGTCCGCCTGGTTCCCGTAGAGCTGACCCATCAGGTCCTTGAGCGGCATGCCCCGGACCAGGGCCACGCTCAGTTCACGGTAGGCGGGGAAGACGAAGTCGTCCTCCTTGATGACGCTAGTCGGCTTCTTCGCCATCCATCCCTCCCTTGATGACGCTCTGGATGAAGAACTCCCCTGCCCGGTAAGAGGACCGCACCAGGGGACCGCTCGCCACGTACTTGAAACCCTTCTCCCTCCCCATCAGCCGGTAGGTGTCGAACTGCTCCGGGGTGACGTACTCCTCCACCGGGAGGTGCCTGCTGCTGGGTCTCAGGTACTGGCCGATCGTGAGGAAGTCCACATCGACCGCCCGCAGGTCGTCCATGGCCTCGGCCACCTCCTCCTCGCTCTCGCCCAGGCCCACCATCAGGGAGGACTTCGTCCAGAGGGGCTCGGGCCGCACCTCGGGAGCCAGGGTCTTGAGGTCGGAGAGGACCTGCAGGGTCAGGTCGTAACCGGCCCGGCTGTCCCGGACCGCCCGCGTCAGCCGTCGCACCGTCTCCTGGTTCTGCCCGACCACCTCGGGCCCCGCCGCGACCAGGGTCCTGAGGGCCTCCCGATCACCGCCGAAATCCGGGATGAGGGTCTCGAGCATCATGTCCGGGCGGAGTTTCTTGATCTCCCTGACGGTCTTCGCATAGTGGGCCGCACCCCCGTCGGGGAGATCGTCGCGGTCCACGCTGGTGATGACGACGTAGGAGAGGTTCTCGAGGCCTTCCAGGGCCCGAGCCGTGTTCACCGGTTCCAGGGGGTCGAGACGGCCTGCGGGGTCGCCGCTGTGCACGTTGCAGAAACGGCACCCGCGGGTGCAGACATCCCCCATGATCATGATGGTGGCCGTGCCCTCGCCCCAGCACTCCCCCACGTTGGGGCAGCCCGCCTCCTCGCATACGGTATGGAGGTTGAGCCCCCTGAGGGTCTGCTTGAGACCGGCGTACTCGTCGCCGCCGGGTGCCCGGACCTTGAGCCATTCCGGCTTCCGCTGGGAGGTATCTGCACTAGGTATTGGCATAACAGGGAATGCACTATAAGTTTACGTGTCTATCCGGGCAAGGCCGACCACGCCGGACGCGACCCCTTTCACCTGCATGAACGGCCCCCTGCCGCACCAGCACTCGATGGAGGATCCATGGCACGTCAGCGCACACCTGTGAAACCGTACCGCCCCGACCCCGACGCATGGGACCGGCTCACCGGGCTCTTCGATGAATGGGCCGAGAGCGGGTCCGACACGGGGATGGAGGAGAGTCACCGGCACCTGGGGGCGGCCATCGCCGCCGAGCTCCCCGCCGCCGATGACGAGACCCTGCTCGACCTCTCCTGCGGGACGGGATGGTTCGCCCGTCACCTCGCCACCGAGGTGGCCCCGGAAGGACAGGTCATCGGAGTCGACCTCTCCCCGAAGATGATCGAGACCGCCCGGGCATCGTCAGAGAATTCCGACAACGTCCGCTTCGATGTCGCCCAGGCGGAGGAACTCCCCCTGGACGATGACAGCGTGGACCACATCGTGAGCCTGGAATCGTTCTACTACTACCCCGACCAGGTCAGCGCGGCCCACGAGATGTTCCGTGTCCTGAAGCCCGGCGGCACCTTCTTCGTCGCCATGAACTTCTTTCTGGAGAACGCCGCCTCGCACCACTGGCGCGACCTGATGGAAGTGACCATGCACTGCAAGGGCGCCGAACAGTACAACACCCTCTTCCGGGCCGCCGGATTCATCGATGTCGGCGACCAGCGGGTGCGGTACGAAGGGGAGGTCACCGAACCGGACGGCAAGTGGATGCGCAACCAGCAGGAGGCCCAGACGTTCTTCGAGGAGGGCGCCCTGCTCATCTCCGGCCGTAAGCCCCCGGAGGACATGTAGGGGAGAGAGAGTGCGGCGGGCAGGGAGAAGGCTCCGCCGACCTTTGCACATGCGCTATCGGATCCGAAACCACGCGCCCGGGCCCGCCGGTCCGGGCGCCTCTGTTTGACAGGGAGCGCAGGGGGACGTCCATGAGTCATCGCCTCATCGACCTTCATGCTCATACCACGGCCAGTGACGGCAGTCTATCCCCCACCGGGCTGGTGGAGGCGGCCCTGGAAGCGGACCTCGCCGCGGTGGGCATCACCGACCACGACACCATCGACGGAGTGCCCGAGGCCCTGGATGCGGGCAGGAGGCTGGGGATCCGGGTGGTACCCGGGGTGGAGATCTCCTGCGAGCTGGCGGGGGGGACCCTCCATATCCTGGGGTACGGTTTCGATCCCGGGCACCCCGACCTGAACACCGGTCTCGGCCGCCTGAAGCAGGCACGGGAGGATCGCAACCCGCGGATCATCCGCCGACTCAATGAACTGGGCGTCGACATCACCCTGGAGCAGGTGGCGGAGCGGGCCGGCGGAGGCATGATCGGACGGCCCCACATCGCCCAGACCCTCAAGGATCTGGGGGCGGTGGAGACCGTCCAGGAGGCCTTCGACGAGTACCTGGGGAGCGGAGCGAAGGCGCATTTCGACAAGTTCCGCTTCCAGCCGGGGGAGGCGTTCGGGATGATCCGCTCCGCCGGGGGGATCCCGGTCATGGCCCACCCCCACCAGACCCGCCGTGAGGGGGAGGAACTGCGGACGCTCGTCGCCCGGCTCCGGCAGGCGGGGCTGGAGGGGATCGAAGTGCGCTACAGCCGGCACACCCCGGATCAGCAGGCCTTCTACCAGGGACTGGCGGAGGAGTTCGACCTGGTCCCCACCGGCGGCAGCGACTTCCACGGTCGGACCAAGCCGGACATCGAGCTGGGCCGGGGGAAGGGGGCCCTTGAGGTGCCGGCCTCCTGGCTCGAGACCATCGACGAGCGCATCGAGGCCGTACGCTCCTCGGCCGGCTGATCCCCCCTCTCACATCAGAGGCAGGTTCCCCGGAAAAAAAGAGGCCCCGGTCCACCGGGGCCTCTTCGGATCGCTGCCGTGCAGATCCCTGTCAGTCGGCGGTGCTCCCGATGATGTTGATCTGCACCGCCGGCAGCCCGGTGAAGGTGGAGGTACGCGTCACCGTGCTGAAGCCATCGGTGGCGTCGAAGTCGAAACTCCCATCCACCGTCCCCACGGCGTAGGTACAGCTGATACCCTGCATCGCCACATTCTGACACGCCTCGGTTTCTTCGAAGATCACGTTGGAGATGGAGAAGGTCCCGCTGGTGCTGACGTAGGTGACTTCGGGATCCTCCGTTCCATCCACGTAGAAGGCGATCGCCTCTTCACTCTCGATCACCGCGGTACCGTCCGAGAGCGCGGTATCGATGGCGTAGACCGAGATGGCCTCCTCGACGGTCTGGGCCTCCACGTCCAGACCGGCCCAGGCCGCCACGCCGGTCCAGCTCTCGTCGATGGACTCACCTTCCCACGTGCCGCTGATGTTCAGCTCGAGCGCGAAGGCCTGCCAGCCCGATGCCTGGGCCCGCTCGGCGGTGCGGGCGACAGCCTGTTCCAGCGTCCCGGTCCCCACCGTGATGTCTCCGAAGGAGACCTCACCCGGCTCGACCAGCATGGCGTAGGATCCAACGGGCCCCAGGGCGTCGTTCGCTGCAAGGGTCCCGAGCACGGCGTTGTACTCCTCGACGTTGCTGCTCGGTCCTGTGGGACCGTCGTCGTCGTCGCTGCACCCGCCCAGGGTGAGTCCGGCCATCAGGGCCAGGACCATCAGCATCTTAAGTCTTCGCATCGTTCCTCCCTCGGGTCGTTTCTCAGTATACGTACACCGTAAAAAGATACGGTACCTCCCCCGCCGGCCCACAAGCGGAAAGCCGGACCTCCCAGGTCCGGTCTCCCGTTCTTCACGGCTCTGGGGAAGGAGGCCCGCTGTCGACCGGTCTCTTCCCTCAGCGGGAAGACCGCCGGACGGTGTCGGACTGTGCAGGGAAACGATACCATACCTCCACATGCATCGCGGGGTCCACCACAACCTCGCTCCGCCGTGCCGCGGAAGGTCCGAACAGGGTTCCGGCCAGGTCGCCGGCGACGGAGGACATCAGGTGCAGGGAAAGGCCCGCCCCGGTCCGGACGCTCACCGGCAGGCGGAAGAGGTAGGTGAAGTCCGCTCCCGCGTCCATCACCACCAGCCGATGGCCGCTCCCGCTCTCCACCAGCCACCGGTCCCCGACCCGGGCGGAATCCGACGAAGCGAAAGTGAGACGGATGCCGTCGGCCAGGGCGGGCGAGGTGACCTCCACAAGCAGTTCCCCCTGGGTCCATCCTCCGCCCGTCCCCACCGTGTCGAACCGGGCCTCAGCCTGCCATCCGGTGGAGGGGGCGTCCTCCGGGACACGCAGCCGTGCCCGGGTGTCCCCTTCGATCTCCACCTCCCAGGCACTCTCCATCCCCAGGAGCCGGTCCCAGCTCCACACCGTGGCGTTGCGGGGCATCCCGTCCGCCCCGGCGTAGACGTCCACTTCCACCAGCTGGCGGAAACCGGACCGATAGGCAGGGAGCATCCAGGCGGTCAGGGACCCCGCCACGGTCAGCACCGTCAGCAGCAGGCCCACGGCGGGCCGGGAGGCCCGCAGCGCCGCGCCGGAGGGTTCGGTGCCCTCCTCGGGACGGGTCCCGCTGAGCGCGGGCCAGAGCCCTTGGAGGACCAGCGCCACCGGCCAGGCGAGCCACGCCCGGAGGGCCGCGGTGGCCAGCGGGGGTACACTCCATCCCATGAGGGTCACCGCTTCCCTGAGCACCCGGGGGCTCAGAGCGGATGCCAGGGGCCAGAAGGCGGGGATCAGCAGGACCAGGGCCGCCCATCCTCCCGTCTTCCCCGGCAGGGCCCGGACGGTGAAGAGGGCCGCCACCAGCCAGAGCGTCGCCCAGGCGAATGGGAGGGCGCCGTCCGGTCCCACCACCACCGCCACCGCCAGCGCGTGCAGGCCCATGAGGAGGACCGCACCCCCCAGGTCCCGGTCCGGGGAACGGGGACGGACGGAGGCGGAGAGACGGGCTGCCAGCCACGCCGCCAGCAGTCCCGAGGTCAGACCGGCCAGGGTGAAGAGGTCGGTGTGGGCCATCCAGGGGTGGAGGTAGCCGGTGAGGATCCGGTCGAGGAGGGCGGGGAGCCCGGCTCCGAAGCCGAAGGCCCCGGCGATGACCAGGCTGCGCAGTGCTCCAACCGGTCGGGGGAGGAAGCGGGTGCGCCCCAGCAGGAAGACCCCCGCCGCGGCCAGCAGACCCGCCAGGGTCCAGAGCCACAGCGTATTCCCCGACGGAAGGTAGGTGACCCAGGGTAGGGGAAGCACACCATAGAGGATATCCCCCTCCCCCGGCACCGGCATCTCCCTGTCGAAACGCAGGGCCAGCGACGCCATGAGGAGGGTCCCCTCCCCCAGGGTCCGCGGGTCCAGGTTCTCGGGCAGGTCCAGGGGCGTGTGGTACGACCAGCGCTCCATCCGGTTGCTCAGGGTCCAGGCCGGGATGCCCCGCTCCAGGAAGGGCCGGTGGTCCGCCCCGTAGGGCAGGGGCATGAGGCGGGGGAGCAGCACCCAGGCCGGGACCACGTCGAACCGTCCCAGGCCGCGGCGTCTCGCCTCATCCCGGGCCGCCTGCTGGAACCAGAGAGGGGCGGCCGTGGGCATGGGCGCCGAGAGGATGGGACCGAACCCCAGCGGGTCGGCGTTCACCACCGCCCCCACCTCCCCCTCCTCCAGTCCCGCGGCATAGTGGGTCGCCCCGATGAGGCCGTCCTCCTCACCGGTGAAGATGACGAAGCGGATCTCGTGCCGGGTGGGGAGGTCCCTCAGCAGCCGGGCGGCCTCCAGGACGGCTGCCACCCCGCTCGCGTCGTCGTTCGCCCCCGGCGCCAGGCGGTCCACGGTGTCCATGTGGGCGCTAAGCACGATGGCCGGCCGATCCCCCGGCTTCACCGCGACCAGGTTGTGGGCACCGAGCAGGAAGCGGTCGGGGGACCAGGTGGAGCTGCTCCACTCTCCCGGGATGTCGAGGACCCCCACCGGCTCCCGCCTCACCTCGCAGCCGAGCGCGCGGAACGTGCGTTCCGCGTAGACCATCCCCTCCGCCTCCGCCTCCGAACCGGCCGGGCGCGCACCGATCCGTCCGGCCAGCACCCTGACGTGGGTGTAGGCCGCCTCGCCCACCGGACCGGGGTCGGGCAGCTCCGGGAGGGGGGACTGCGCCCCCGCGGTGACCGGGAGGAGCAGCAGCGCGGAGAGGAGTGTCCCCGCGCCCCGGCGTGAGGTCCTCACGCCTCCTCCCCGTCGGGGATGGCGTCGGCCACCAGTTCGATCACGTGCCGCACCTTGACCGGACGCTCGTCAAAGCCCTCCTGGGCCTTCAGCCCATCCTCCAGCATCGCCATGCAGAAGGGACAGGAGACGGCCAGGGTGGGGGCCCCGCTGTCCATGACCTCCCTGGCACGCTCCCAGGAGACCCGCGGCTCCTTCTCCTCCAGCCACATGTTCCCGCCTCCGGCCCCGCAGCAGAACCCCTCTTCCCGGTTCCTGCCCAGTTCCACCAGCTCGCCCCGGCTCCTCTCGACCAGCTCCCGCTGCGGGTCGTAGAGGTCGTTGTAGCGGCCGTAGAAACAGGAGTCGTGGTAGGCCACCCGGCCCGCGTCCCTTCCCTCCGTGATCCCCTGCTCAGCGACCAGCTCCCGGATGTATCCCTCGGCGCTCCGGACCCGGAAGGGGAGCTCCCGCCCCCACTCCTCGGGGAGGAAGTCCCGGTAATCCTTCTCGAACATCTGGAAGCAGTGGGGGTTGGTGACCACGAGCTGGTGGAAGTCGAACCGGCGGAAGAGCTCGATGTTGGTCTCGGCGTTCATCTGGAAGAGGAGTTCGTTCCCCATCCTGCGGTAGTTCTCCCCGCAGCACACCTCCTCCTCCCCGATGATCCTCCAGTCCACCCCGTAGTGGTCGAGGACCTTCATCATGGCCCTCACCGTCTCGACGCTCCGGTCGTCGTAGAGACCCCAGCACCCCACCCAGAAGAGCACGTCGAACGACTCCCCCTGCTGCGCGACGGGCACCTCTCCCAGTCCCTGCACCGTCTCGGTCTTGGTGTGCGTCCCGTAGCCCCAGGGGTCGCCGCTCTGTTCCAGGTTCTTGAAGACCTGTGCGGCCCCCGGGGGGATGTCACCCTCGTCCAGGGCCTTATAACGGCGCATGTTGAGCATCATCGACATGTGGTCGATGTCCACCGGACACGCCTGTACGCATCCCAAACAGGTCGTGCACTCCCAGATGATCCGGCTGTCGATGACGTGGTCGATGAGGGGCTGCCGTTCCAGCAGATATCCCTCACCGGGACGCCCCCCATCCTCCCACTTCTCGCGGGCGGATGCCGCCTGCCTGCCGGGAGCCTGTTTCCCCGAGGCGTGGTACTTCAGGTCGACGATGAACTCCTTCGGGTTCAGCAGCTTCTCGGTGGCATAGGCGGGACACGCCTCCTGGCAGCGGCCGCACTCGATACAAGTGATCAGGTCGAGGCGGTCCTTCCAGCTGAGGTGCTGGAGGGCGTTGGTCCCGTAGGCCTCTCCGACCTCCTCGTCCGGGATCTCCTCCAGGTCCATGAAGTCCATGATCTGGCGGTCGGTGAGCTGCTGGGTCACAGCGTTCACCGGCGCGCCCAGTATGTGGAAGTGCTTGGAGGTGGGGACGTAGGCCAGGAAGGAGAAGGCCACCATCAGGTGGGCGTATCCGGCGAACTCCCCGGCCGGAGCCCCCAGGGTCCTCTCCAGGATATGGGTGAGGGCGATCACCGCGATCAGCGCCAGCACCACACCCGACTCCCGGCTGTGGTAGGTGAGGTAGGAGGGCCGGGTCACATAACGCCGCCAGGCCAGCACGGCGATTCCCACCAGGATGGCCACCGCGAAGACGTCCACGATGACCTTGAACCAGGCGGCAGGCCCCACCAGGAAGCCCTCGCCTCCGCTCACCAGCTTCACGATGAGGTGGAGGGTGGAGACCACGAAGGCCAGGAAGCCCCAGAAGACGGCGGCATGGGCCCATCCCGCGGTCAGGCGTCTGCGCACCTTCGACTGGCCCAGGACCTCACTGAAGAAGATCCAGACCCTCTGACCGATCCGGTCCGACCGGGATTCCGGCTTCCCCCGCATGACGAAGCGGACCTTGTCCGCCAGCAGGGCGCCGAAGACGGCCAGCGCGCCGATGAGGTAGATGCCTGCGATCAGGCGTACGATCTCATGAGGTGACATGGAGCCTCCTTACGACTCGATATCTTCCAGGCCTCGAGGACCTCCTCGACATGTACCTTCACCCGCACGTCGTACCGGGCACCGCACGCCCCCCTGCCGACCTCGTGGTCGGGATCCACCCCCAGCACCTGCGCCCCTCCCTCCCGGCGTCGGACCGGAGCTGCCTTAAGATGGACCAACCGCGGAGGACGGTGCAAGGCGGACGCGGACCCCTTCCGGCCGATCCGGACGGCGCGGGGATCATACTTGACTATTTTGGTCGGGTTTCTAGTCTGCTCCCATGAGCATCCATGTCGAGACCCTGACCGTCGGCCCCATGGCCGTGAACTGCTACCTCGCCGGTGACGAGGAGGGCCGGGGTGCGGTCCTGATCGATCCGGGTGAGGAACCGGAACGCATCCTCCGGGCGGTCGAAGAAGGGGAATGGCGGGTGGAACGGGTGCTCCTGACCCATGCCCACTTCGACCACCTCCTCGCTCTGCGGGATGTCCTGGAGGTCCTGGATGTGCCCTTCCTCCTCCCCGAGGGGGAAGAGGAGATGCTCCATCGGGTACCGGAGACCGTCCGGGCCTGGATGGGGATCGAGGTCCCTCCTCCACCCGAACCGGACCGCATGGTCCGGGGGGGTGAGAGGGTGGAGATCGGCGGGGCCCCCTTCCGGGTGGCCGAGACCCCCGGACATTCCCCCGGCTCCATCACCCTGGCGGGCGAGGGGATCGCCTTCGTCGGGGATGCGGTCTTCGCCGGGAGCATCGGGAGGACCGACCTGCCGGGAGGGGACCACGAGATTCTCATGACCAGCATAAGGGAGCAGATCCTCTCCCTGCCGGACGACACCCTCCTCTATCCCGGTCACGGACCTTCCACCACGGTGGGCCGCGAGCGCCGGGACAACCCCTTCCTCAAGGGGCTGTAGGCGCTCTCTCCGGTTCCGCCCCGGCGGCGAGCCAGATGCCGGTCAGCACCACCACACCCCCCATCGCCCCTCCCACCGCCGGCGCCTCGCTCAGTATCCACCATGCCAGCAGACCGGAACCGACCGGTTCCAGCAGCACCGCGGTAGTGGTCAGGGTGGCGGAGACGTGCCCCAGCGCCCAGTTGAACGAGGTGTGACCGATGATCTGCGGAACCAGAGCGATCAGGACCAGGTAGAGGTAGGTGTTCGGGCCGAACCCGGTCAGGGGTGTGCGGGTCAGGAACGCGGCCAGCAGGGCGATGACCGCCGCCCCTCCATACACCAGGGACACGTAGGACACGGTGTCCATGGTCCGCCGCAGCCGCCGGCCCGCCAGGTAGTAGACCGCCACGCACCAGGCGCCGGCCAGGGCGAGCAGGTCCCCCAGGAGGGGTGCCCGACCGGCGAAGACCTCCCCGGCCCCCGCGTCGCTCCAGGCGATGATCAGGCTCCCCGCCACCGCCGCCATCACCCCTGCCCACGCCCTGGGTCCCACCGCCTCGCCCAGCACGCTGCGTGAGGCGAGCGCTACCCAGATCGGTGTGGTGGAGACCAGCACCACACTGGATACGACCGTGGTGTAGGAGAGGCTCAGGATCCAGGTCATGAAATGGAGGGCGAGCGCGGCTGCGGAGAGCCCGGCCAAAAGGAGTTCCCTCCGTCCCAGACCCCTCCAGGGCATCCCGCGGCCCCGGGCCACCTGGTAGAGCCCGAAGGCCAGGCCCCCCCCCGCCAGCCGCCAGGCGGTGACGGTCAGGGCGGGAGCGGCGGCCAGGCGGATGAGGACAGCGGCCGTGGAGACAGCCGCCACGCCGAGGGTCAGGACCAGCACCGCCGTCGGCCGCCGATCCCTGGTCACCGGACCCTCAGGAACCCGAGGCCAGGAGGTGGAAGATCCCCCACGCGCCGGGTCCCGCGTGCGCTCCCACCACCGGTCCGATCTCCGCCTCCAGCATGCGCACGGGTGCGAACCGCTTCCGGAATACCTCGGCCACCCGGTCCGCCATCTCCGGGTTGCCCACATGGGCGGCCACGGCCAGCACCGAGGCACCCTCGGGGATCTCGTCCTCCAGTCGTGCCATGATCAGTTCCAGTCCCTTCTCGGAACTGCGCACCTTCGCGGCCGTCTCCAGCGTACCCTGCTGGAGCGTGAGGATGGGGCGCACCCCCAGCAGGTTGCCCATCAGACCCCGGATCTTGCTGATCCTGCCCCCCCGTACCACGTATTCCAAGGTCTCCAGCATGCAGTAGAGGCGGCTGTGGCGTCTCATCTCGTTCAGGCGGTGGGTGAGACCTGTGAGGTCGTTACCCGCACGGATGCAGCGGGCCAGCTCCAGGCCCATGAGGCCCGCACTCAGGCTGAGGGTGCCCGAATCCGCAACCGTGATGCGCTCGGGATCCACCTCCTTGGCCGCCTGCACCGCCGCCTGGTAGGTGCCGCTCAGCTCCGCCGAGATGTGCACGGAGAGCACCTCCTCGTGCGTCTCCAGGGCATGCTCGTAGGTCTCCTTGAAGTCGGCCAGGGAGGGCTGGCTGGTCTGGGGATGTTCCGGGTGGGTCTGCAGCAGCTCGTAGAAGCGGTCCAGGGGGAGTCCGTAGCGGTCGCGGTAGACGTCCTCCCCGAACCGGACGGTACAGGGCACCACGTGGATACCCTCCTCCACAGCGACCTCCAGCGGGAGGTCGCTGGCCGAGTCCAGCACGAGACCGATGGTCCGTTCCGACGTTCCCGTCAGGGTCTTCCTCCGGAGAGCGGTGATGGCCTCGGTCTGGATCTGCATGTCCTCGGCGTTCTGCTCCAGCACCGTGGCGACCTCCCCGAGGAGTCCCACCACCTCCTCCGGCTCGTTGGTGTGGATGTGGACCTTCACCAGGTCGGCGCCGCCGCTCACGATGAGGGAATCGCCCCATCCTCCCAACCGCTCCCGCAGTTCGGCGGCACCGATCTCGAGGCGCTCGGCCAGAATCTGTGTGCAGTAGCGATAGGCGAGGTCACCAGCGTCTCCCGCCGCGTCGGGCAGCCCGGCGGGACCGGAGGCCAGGGACTCGGGACGCCGGGCGTGCACGGTCCCGGTATGCATGAACTCGCTGATCCCCTCCAGCATGTGCACGAAACCCTGGGCCCCGGCGTCCACCACCTCGTGCTCCTGCAGCAGGCTCATCTGGTCCCGGGTGTGCTCCAGGGCCAGCCGGGCCCTCTCGAGGGCCCCGTCCAGTATGGCGGTGAGGTCGCGCAGCTCCCGTCCCAGGCCCTTCACCCCCTTCGACCACTCGCTCATGACGGTGAGGATGGTCCCCTCCACCGGTTCCACGATGGCCTCATATGCCCGCCTCACCCCCTCCTGGCAGGCCCGGACCAGTTCCTTCCGATGCATGCGCCGCACACCCTCCCCTATCCCCTCCAGGAAACCCCGGAGAAACTGGGCCAGGATGAACCCCGAGTTCCCCTTCGCCCCCACCAGCACCGCCCGCGCGAGAGCCTCTCTCACCTCGTCAAGGTCCGGGTCGTCCAGGTGTGCGATCCCGTCGGCGGCATAGGTCAGGGTGGCCGCCATGTTCGTCCCCGTATCACCGTCCGGCACCGGGAAGACGTTGATGGCGTTGAGGTGGTCGCGCCGGGCGTTGACGGCGTTCGCCCCGGCGATGAACGTGAGCTGCAGTCTCTTCCCGTCCAGATATCTGATGCTCATGGTGGCAGAGTCTATCCCTGGCGCCTACCCTGTCAAGACACGCTGTCCCGGCACCGCCGGGACGAGAGGCACGGGCTCGAACAAGGACCCCTCGATGATCATCGAACCGCAGGGACTCACAGGCCGGGAGGCGTACAAGCTCATGATCAGCCTGGTGGTCCCCCGACCCATCGCCTGGGTCACCAGCATGGGCCCCGGGGGCGCGGTGAACGCCGCCCCCTTCAGCTACTTCAACGGCGTCACCAGCCGCCCCCCCATCGTGGCGGTGAGCGTGGCCCAGGGCAGGGAGGGGCCCAAGGACACCGCCCGGAACATCGAGTCGCGGGGACGGTTCGTCGTGAACTTCGTGGACGAGGAACACGCGGAGGATATGAACCGGACCGCCACCGAATATCCCTACGGGGTGAGTGAGCCGGAGGAGGTGGGCCTGGAGCTGGTCGGGGGGGAGACGGCCGACGTACCCGGGCTGGCGGCCTCACCCGCCCGGATCGAGTGCAGCGTGGTCCGAATCATCCCCGTGGGGGATCCTCCGGCAGCCCACATCCTGGGCAGGGTGGAGGCGTTCCTCCTGGCTGAGGGGATCACCTGGGACCGGGCCAAGGGGGTGGATCCCGGCGACCTCCGCCTCATCGGGCGGATGGGGCAGAACCGCTACTGCACCACCCGCGACCTGCTGACCATCGACCGGATCCCCTACCCCCCGGACCGGACCTGATCCTCCGGTCCTCCGGCCAGGTGACGGAGGGCGAGGAGGGCGGGGCGGAAGCCGGGCTGCTGCTCCAGGGCCTTTCGGAAGCTCTCCGCCGCTTCGGCGATCCGCCCGAGCCGGTGCAGCGCCCTTCCCCGATGGTAGTGGGGATGGCAGTGTGACTGGCAGCGCGGGGCCTCCAGGGCCCGGTCGAGCCACGAGAGGGCCTCCTCCAGTCGCTCCTGCTCGATGAGGTAGGCCCCGATGTCGTTGTAGGGGTTGCTGAAGGATGGATCGATCTCGATGGCCTTGCGGCACTGCTCGATGGCCTCCTCCAGCCGCCCCTGGAAGGAATACGCCCACCCGAGGAAGGTGTAGGCCTCGGCGGTGGGCAGGAGTTCGAGGGACCTGCGGTAGTGGTACACCGCACGCTTCACATCCCCTGCCCGCTGGTGACGGAACGCCACCCGGAAGGCACGGACCGCCTCCCTCTTCATGGCTTCGGAAGACATCTCCCCATCATTGTGGTGTGCGGGTGTGACAGGAGGGCTCCGGGAGACTATCCTGACCCGATGATGAGCCCCGACGACCCGCATCCAGACTCCCGGCGTCCGTATCCTCCCTCGACCGGACAGCGGCTCACCGCCCTGGCGGCCCGGGGACTCATACGCCTGCTGGGCGCCACCCTCCGCTACCGCGTGGAGGGCACCGTTCACCTGGATGAGGCCCGCAGCCGCGGACCGGAGGGAAGGGTGGTCTTCGCCTTCTGGCACGGTCGCCAGTTCCCCCTGGTCTATCACTGGAGGGACCGGGACGTGGCCATCCTCACCAGTCTGAGCCGGGACGGCACCCTCCAGGGTATGGTCCTCGGCGGCCTCGGGTACCATATCGTCCGAGGGTCATCGAGCCGGGGGGCCGTACGCGGACTGGTGGGCATGATCCGGGCGGTCCGTGACGGGAGGGACGCGGCCTTCGCCGTGGACGGTCCCCGGGGTCCGGCGGGTGAGGTGAAGCCGGGGATACTCTACCTGGCGGCCCGCACCGGGCTCCCCGTGCTCCCCATCACCTCCGCCGCCCGGAACGCCCGCGTCTTCGAGGACGCCTGGGACCGCTACCTCCTCCCCCTGCCCTTCACCCGGACCGCGGTGGTCTACGGTGATCCCATCCAGGTCCCCCTGGGGACGGACGAGAGCGTGATGGAACAGATGCGCGGGGAACTGGCCCGGAGGCTGGTCCGGGTCACCCGCAGGGCGGAGGAGCTGGTCGGGGGGGGTCACTTCAGGCGGTCGTAGTCCACACCCTGCTGCTGTTCCTCCAAGCGGGCCAGGAGGAAGAGCACATCGGAGAGGCGGTTGATCCACGGCTGCAGGTGGGGGCTGAGGACACCTTCCCCCTCAAAGGCGGCCAGGGCGGAGGTGCTGCGTTCCAGTCGCCGCGTCACGCTCCGGGCCAGGTCGAGGGCGGCCCCGGCGGGACATCCCCCGGGGATCACGAAGACCGGGGGGAGTTCCACCTGCGCCTCCAGTTCCTCCACCTGGGTGTCCAGTTCGACCAGATGCTCCTCTTCCAGACGTTCCTCGAGCCGGTCCAGGCGCCCGGGAGAGGTGGCCAGCTCGGAACCCACCACGAAGCAGCGGCGCTGGATCTCCCGGAGGGTCTTCCGCACCCGCGGGGAAGAGGCCAGCGCGCGGGCCAGCCCCATGGCGGAGACCGCCTCGTCCAGGTCGCCGTACGCCGCGGGACGGGGATGGTGCTTGCTCACCTCCTCGCCCGAGAAGAGCCGGGTGGTCCCGTCGTCACCCTCACGTGTCGAGATGCTCATCCTGATCCCTCGTCCCTTCCTTCTCCCGGGGGGCGGAGAGGGACTTCTTCCTGCCACCGCTCCCCTCCGGGACCCGATTCCCTCTTCCAGACCGGGAGACGCTCTTTCAGCGAATCGATGATGTGACGGCAAGCCTCAAAGGCCTCGTTCCGGTGGGGGGCGGAGACCCCCGCGATCACGCTCACCCTCCCGATCTCCATCTCCCCCAGGCTGTGACCGCCCGCCACCCGGCTCCCGGGCCAGCGCCCGGACGTCTCCCGGAGGACTTGGTCCAGCACGTCCTGCGCCATCTCACGGTAGGCATGGTATGCCAGCCTCACCACCTCCCTCCCCTCATGGTGGTCACGGACCTGACCGGTCATGAGTACGGTGGCTCCGCAGGCGGGGTCCTGGAGCTGCTCCCACCACTCGGCGGGCTCCAGGACCTCCTCGGTGACCTCACTCCTGACCACGGGCATGTTCACCCTCCGCTCACCGGGGGGAGCAGGGCGATCTCCTCTCCCGGAGTCACCGCTTCACTCGACCGTACCAGTCGCCGATCCACCGCCACGGCCGACCTCTCCACAAGCTCGGCGGACTCCGGGAACCGCTCGGCCACGGCACACTTCAGATCCGCAGCAGTGGCCTCCTCCGGGAGCGCCACCTGGATCCGCTCACCGACGGCCTCCTTCAGTCCTGCGAAGAGATGGACGGTGACGGTCGGCATGGTCAGTTCCCCACGAATCGGGCATAGAGGCTGCGGGCCCGATCCGGCTCCTCCGTACCCTGGATGAGGGCCCGGCCGTCAGCGAAGACGGTCATACGGACCCCTTCGGCGTCGAACTGCAGCAGGTAGGGGTTCTTCCGCACGGTCCCCACCTGGGCGGAGAGCCTGCGGGCCAGGGCCTCCAGGTCCATCTCCCCCGCTCCCATGCGGCCCCCCGGCGGGCTGACGTGGACGCTCCCCCCCCCGCAGGGGCGCACGGCCATGCCCGGGACCTCCGCGTCCAGGAAGTCGTATCGATGCCGACCGCATGCCGGGCACTGCGGGTCCGGCTCCCCCTCCTCCAGCCTGACCAGCCTGCCGCTGCGGGGGTCCAGGTGCACCAGACCGCCGGGGGGGGGCTCTCCCATGAGGAACTGGAGGGCGGCGCTGGCCTCCAGGGAGGCGACCACCCGGACGGTGGGGGACCATACCCCCGCCGTCTCGCATGTGGCCACGCTGCCGGCCGGCGGCGGGTCGGGGAAGAGACAGCGCAGGCAGGGGGTGCGGCCGGGTCGGATGGCCGCCATGGTCCCCTCGCTCCCCAGTACGCCGCCATAGGCCCAGGGGCGCCCGGTCTTCACCGCCACGTCGTTGATGAGGTACCGGGTCTCGTAGTTGTCCGTACCGTCCACCAGCACGTCCGCTCCATCCAGCAGGCCGAGAGCGCTCCGAGCGTCCAGGTCGGCGACGTGCACGGTGAGTCCGATCCGGGGATCGACGGCCTCCAGGTGCCTGCGGGCGGCCTCCGCCTTGGGCAGGCGCTCCGCGACGTCCTCTTCGGTGTAGAGAGCCTGGCGCTGCAGGTTGTGGAGTTCCAGCACGTCCCGGTCGATGAGGGTGAGACGGCCCACCCCGGCCCGCACCAGCAGGTCGGCGGCGGAGGACCCGAGGGCACCCAGACCCACGACCGCCGCGTGGCCGGAGCCGATACGCTCCTGCCCTTCCCTTCCCACACCGGGCAGGACGGTCTGTCGGGAGTAGCGGTCCATGATCCGGTCTTCAAGGTTCGCGGACTACGCCTTCGACGATCAGTCCGATCCCCAGCAGGAGGTTGAGTCCAAGGAGGGCCATGTAGATGCCGAGGTGGGCCGGGGCCTCCTTCACTGCGCCCTTCGTTCCATGACGGTCCGCCGGATCTCCTCGCCCAGTGTGTCCTCGTACCCCTCCCAAACGGCCATGATCGTGCGGTCGGTGTCCAGGAGGACGAAGCGGGGCCAGCTCTCCACCCCGTAGCTCTCACTGATGGATCCATCACCGTCGAGCACCGAGGGGTAGGTCATCCCGAAATCCCGGATGCCGGCCCTCGCTGTCGCCATGTCCTCCATGTAGTTGACGCCCACGATGTTGAGCGGCGGATACCCCTCGCTCATCTCCTCCCTCAGCGCTTCGAGCTGGGGGGTGGACCGCTCGCACCACTGGCACCAGGAGGCCCAGAAGTCCAGCAGCACAAGTTCCCCCTTCAGGTCGTGGAGGTGGAACTCGCCGCCGTCGGTGGTCCGGCCGACGATGTCGGGTGCCAGCTCGCCCCGGACGATCTCCGAGTAGAGGCCCCCGGGGCCCGCGAGATAGAAGATCAAGACCACCGCGATAAGGCCGGTGAAGACCCGCCGCCGGTTCCTTCGGGAGGTGTTTTCGTTGTTCGCGCTCGCTTTCTCATCCATAGCGGTACCCAAGGTATAGGGGGTCGAGGTCCTCGTCAGGTGGATTTGACGCCCGGGGTCTCAGTCGAGTTCCTCCCGCTCCGGGTCCACGCTCCGCCGGTAGTAATGGCGGAAGCGCTCCACGATGAGGGCCTCCTTCTCTTCCAGCCCCTTTTCCTCCCTCTTCAGGAGGTCGTGGAGTTCCTGCACGGTCAGCTCCCCGAACCGGGCCATGTCCTCGGGATCGACCGGGTCCATGTTCCCTGATTCCAGGATCGAGACCACCCGGGAGAGGGGGAGGGCCTTGAACGCCTCCACGAACGCCTGCTGGAAGTGGGTCCCGGAGTCGCTGTCGAGGATCTCCATGACCCGCTTGAACTCCATGCGGTCCCGATAGTGCCGGCGGCTCGTGATGGCGTCGAACACATCCCCCACCGCCATGATGCGGCCTGCCTCGGGGATCTCCTCCCCTGCCAGTCCCAGCGGGTACCCGTCGCCGTCCACCTTCTCGTGGTGGGTGGCGGCCATCATGGGGATCTCCTGTTTCTCCCGGTCGAAGTGGATCTTGTTGAGGATGTTGAGGGTATGCCGGGCGTGGGACTTGATGATCTCGAACTCATCGTCGCTGAGCCGGCCGTCCTTGAAGAGCACCGACTCCGGCACCCCGATCTTGCCGATGTCGTGGAGCAGGGCCGCCACTCTTAGGATCTCCAGCTGCTTCTCGGAGTAGCCCACCTCCTCGGCGATGGCCACCGTGTAGGCGGTGACCCGCTTGCTGTGCCCCGCGGTGATGGGGTCCCGGGCGTCCATCGCGGTGGAGAGGGTCTCCACGAAGGAGACGAACGACTTCTTCTGCTCCTCGTAGAGCTGGGCGTTCTCCACCGCCACCGCGGCCTGACCCGCGAGGGCACAGAGCAGTTCGACGTCCTCGGAGGTGAAGGTCCCCTCTCCCTGTTTGTTCAGGACCTGCATGACCCCGACCCGCTCTCCCTTCTTGTCGTTCATGGGCACGGCCAGCACCGAGCGGGTCCGGTAGCCCGTTCGGCGATCCCACTCCTGGTTGAACCGCTCGTCCTCGTAGGCCTCCTCGATGTTCACCACCTCGCCCGTGGTGGCCACATGACCCGCCAGTCCCGCCTCCATGGGGAAGCGGATCTCGGTGAACCGGACTCCCTGGGCCACCTTCGACCAGAGCTCTTCGCTCTTCCAGTCGATGAGGAAGATGCTGGAACGGTCGGCCTCCATCACCTGGGTGGTCTTCCGTGCGATGAGGTCGAGGAGGTGGTCCAGGTCGAGGGTGCCTCCCAGGGCGCGCATGACCTCGTAGACGGCCCGGTAACGGGCCGCCTCACGGCGGAGTTCTTCCGTATCGGATCCTGCGCCGGGACCGTGACCTGCATGTGGGGCCTCTTCGGACATACCTCGTGCTCCTGGGTGGGGGGTTCTCCAGCAACCGCAGGGAAGCCTGCCTATGCTATGGCTTCGCCGGAGCCGCCTTCAACCGAATTGTCCTTGGGGATCACCCGGTCGGTGGCCTCCCGCTCGGCCGAGCGGAGGAGCTGGAGGGTCAGCCCCGACCGGAAGAAGAGCAGCCCTCCCACCGCCAGGGCCGGGATCGCATGGCCCAGCCAGTACACGATGGAGAAGGCCGCGGCGTTGTGGTACGCCTCGGTGCCCGCACTGGCGGCTCCTGTCCCCAGCAGGGCGAACGAGAGGACCACGGCCGCCTGGTAGGGTCCCGCGCTCCCGGGACCGGCGGGGATCAGCGTGCTGGCGTTGACCAGGATGACCAGCAGGAGGGTGGAGGCCACCGGTCCCACCCGGCTGGCTTCCTCCAGCCACCGCACCAGACCCTCGGCGTCCAGGAAGGCGTAGCAGGAATAGGCGATGAGTACCCACGAGATGGCGGAATAGAGGAAGAACTGTCCCAGGTGGGCCGGTTCGGAGGCGGGCCGCATCCCTTCCACGAAATTGTGGATCGCCCGGCGGAACCTCCCCGCCGCCCCGCTCCCCTCCCCGGAGAGGGGGAGCTGCTTGCGGAGGACGATGATGACCAGCAGGGCCCCGACGAGGACCAGGGCGAGTGCTCCCCCCGTCCAGGCCAGCCACCGGAGGGTGGGACCCGCCAGGGCGGTGAACCCGATCAGGTAGACCACGATGGCCACCAGGGCCAGCAGGTCGGAGAGCTTTTCCAGGGCCACGCTGGCGGTGATCTTCGTCTTGCTCAGGCCGGTCCGCTCGCCGAGCACCACGATGCGGAGCACTTCGCCCGCCCGGGCCGGAAGGGCGTAGTTCCCGAAATACGCGACGTAGGTGGTGAACACAGCGTCCCGGACGGTCACCTTCCCCTTCTCCTCCAGCAGGAAGTACCAACGGTAACCCCGGAACCAGACACCCGCGGCGAAGGTGGTCATCCCCCAGAGGAGCAGGCCCAGGTCGAGACTCCGGAGCACCTCCCACAGCCGGGCCGGTTCCACGTGCCTCAGTGCGAGGTCCAGGAAGATCACGGTCACCGCACCCTGGGCGAACTCCCCCAGGTAGGGGGCATAATGTCCCCTGCGTACCAGCACCCAGACGGTATAGATGAGGCCCCCGGCGATGAGCAGGGTGTGGATCGAGAGGGGACTGCCCCATCGCA
The DNA here is from genome assembly GCA_046497505.1 of bacterium. Lineage (GTDB taxonomy): Bacteria > Blakebacterota > Blakebacteria > Blakebacterales > JAWOFN01 > JAWOFN01. The sequence goes on from JAWOFN010000125.1 coordinate 29,831, forward strand.
CCGCCCCGTAGGCCAGGGGTACCAGGCCGGCAAGCAGATGCAGGCTCCGGCGCCAGAGGACGGGGGCGGTCCTCACGGGCGGATCACCGGTACGGTCTCCATGAGATAGAAGCGTTCATCTTCTCCGAGTCTTCGCAGGGTCTCCCAGTGTGAGAGGGCCTCACGGAGGGCCCGGTCCGCACCCTCCGGCAGACCGGGACCTGACGGTCGGGGAGCGGCGAGACCGAGGAAGCGGCCCGCACTGAGCTCCTCCATCCCCGACCCATCCGCGGTGTACCGTACGACATCCGCGCTCCCCGGTTCCAGCCCTGCCTGCTCGGCGGCGATCACGGCCGCGTCCAGCAGGCCCCCCAGCCGGTCGACCAGCCCGTTCTCGACGGCCTGGGCCCCGGTCCAGACCCGGCCTCGGGCGATGCCCTCCACCTCCTGCCGGCTCATCCCCCGCCCGTCGGCCACCCGGCCCACGAACCGGTCGTACCCCTGCTGGAGGACCTCCTCGAGCCGCAGCCGCTCGGCGTCGGTGAGTCCCCGATGCATGCTGTAGGCACCCGCGAAGGCCCCCTCCTCCACACGCACCACGCTGTAGCCGATCTTCTCGTACAATCCCGAGAGGTCGAACTTGCCGCCGAAGATGCCGATGGACCCGGTGACGGTGCCGGCACGGGCCACGACCTGGTCGGCTGCGCAGCTGATGTAATACCCTCCCGAGGCGGCGGCGTTCCCCATGCTCACCACCAGGGGTTTGCCACCGGCCTCGGAGACGGTCCGGTCCACCTCCCGCCAGATCATGTCGGAGGCCAGGGAGGAACCGCCGGGACTGTCCACACGGAGGACGATCGCCTTCACGAATGGGTCCTCCCGGGCCCGGCGCAGGGTCCGCACCACCGTCTCCGCCCCCATGAGGCTGCCCTGGAGGAGGTCGGTGCCGCTCTCTCCCGAGACGATGGCACCGGTGGCATAGACCACCGCGACGCGGGGGCGCAGCGGGTCGAACCAGCGGGCGGTGCGGAGGTGCCGCCCCTCCTCCCACCGGCGACGGGAGACGATCTCCCGTCCTCGGGCCCCCTCTCCCTCACCCAGCACCTGATCGGAGTAGGCCAGGCCGTCCACCAGCCCCGCATCCAGGGCCTCCGGCCCGGTGAAGGGACCGTGATCGAACCAGGCGTCCACACGGCCGGGGGTGACCCCCCTGCCCCCCCGAAGCGCTCCCTTGAACTGGCCCACGTAGGAATCGAGGAGCCACCGGGTCATCTCCAGGTTCTCCTCGGAGGGAGCGGTCCGCGTGAACCGCTCCGGGGCGCTCTTGTACTCGTCGATCTTCACGAACTCCGCTTCCACACCCAGCTTCTCCAGGGTCCCTGCCAGGAACTCCAGCTCGAAGGCCAGACCGGTGAGTTCCACCGAACCGGAGGGGGGCACGAAGACCGAATCAGCTGCCGAAGCCAGGTAGAGGCCCCCCATCCCCAGCGATTCCGCCCAGACGATGACCTCCTTCCCCGCCTCCCGCACGCTCCGCAGGCCGTCCCGTATCTCCTGGCGGGCGGCCCATCCGGTTCCCTCCCCCCCCAGACGGAGCACCACCCCGCCCGCATCCGGGTCGTCCGCGATCCCGCGGAGGGTGATCAGGAGGTCGAGGAGCGTGTCCTCCTCGATGGGGAGGATGCCGAAGAGGGTCACCGGCTCCTCGGGGGGGATGCTGCGCAGGTCGATCAGCACGTGACGGGGCGCGGGAGGCCCCCAGAGGCTCTCATATCTCCCTCCACCCAGTCGGAGCCAGGTGAGGTGGCCCTGCTCGTCCCCCCCCTCCCGCCAGGTGCGCCGAAGCACCCCCAGCGATGTGCCGCCCAGCGCGAACTCGACCCCGGCGTAGAAGAGGTCTTCTCCCAGGACCGCCCGGAGTCCGATGCCGGAGCCGACCCGGGCCCCCAGGTGCAGAGCGGGCCGCAGCTCGTCGCCGTACTCCCGTCCGGAGGCCGGGTCACTGAAGAGCGTCCCCTCCGCTCCGATCCGCAGCGCCCCGCGAAGGAATTCCAGGGTCAGCCCCGATGTGACCCGTGGTTCCCGACCGCCCGGCTGGTTCAAGTCGGTGCCGTAGAGACCGGTGAGGAGCCAGGGCGCGATGCGGCGCACCAGCCCGGCGCTCCACACCTCCGGCCCGGCGTCCACCCAGCGATAGCTGTATCCGAGGGCCCAGCGCTCGCTCAGGCGCCATCCGGCGGCCACGGTCCAGTCGGTGCCCCGGTCCGGTCCCACCCCCCACCGTTCGGCGGAGATACCCAGAGGACCCAGCTTCAGGAAGGTACCCCAGTCCCTGCCTTCCCGACCCCGTTCGGTGTCCCATGCCCATACCAGCTCGGTCCCGGGGCTGAACGCCAGGCCCGCGGGGTTCGCATAGATCCCCTCCACACCCACCGGCCGTGCCACAGGGGAAGAGATCCACGGGAGCACCCCCGCTCCCTGGGCCCGGACCGGTCCGGGCCGGGAGAGTGCTGCGGCGGTGATCAACAGGAGAAGTGTGCGGGCGGAGCGTCGCATGGGGCCATCCTCCCTGCCGGCTCCAGGTGGTCATAGGGGGGGCAGCCCGCGGCCGCCCCGGGACGACATGGTGCTCTCCCTGAAGATAGCGTATCCGCTGACGGCTGCGTAGACGACCCTCTCGCCCCCCCCGTACCGACAGGCCGACCCGATCCCGGATGCCCTCCGGACGGGATGTCGGGGACCTCGCTCATCCCTCGGGAGATGGGGCGTCGTCAAGATTCAGGATATTCGGGCCTGAAATACTTGACAGGACCCCTAACCTTTGTCTCATTATGCCTCGAAAGGGCCGGGAAGGGCCTTTTTCGCAGCTCTGCCCCGAGCCGAACTCTTGTTGAGAACCGAGGGAAAAAGGACGCCTCTCATGACGCCGTCCAGCGCCTCCCCAGCAGCCGACGTGACCGGAACGGCTGCACCGGAAGTCGACCTGGGTCCGGTCGACCACATCCTCGAGGACCATCAGCATGATCGCACCCAGCTCATCGCCATCCTCCTCGACCTCCAGGAAGAGCTGGGATACCTCCCCGTCACAGGGCTGAAGTACGTAGCGCAGAACATGGAGGTCCCGCTCACCGAGATCTACGCGATCTCGACCTTCTACAAGTCTTTCCGCCTCACACCTCCCGGCAGGAAGCAGATCACGATCTGCCAGGGGACCGCCTGCCACGTGAGGGGGTCCGTGCAGGTCCAGCGGGAGTTCGAACGGCGGCTCGGGATCTGCGAGGGCGAGACCACCCCGGACCTCTCGTTCGGCCTGGAGACGGTCGCCTGCGTGGGAGCCTGCGCCATCGGACCCGTCGTGATCGTGGATGATGAATATGTTGGCGAGATGACCCCCATGAAGGTCCCGGGACTCATCCGCAAGCTGGAGAAACAGATCGCATCGGAGAAGGTATCATGAGTGCCGCCAGCCTGGATGTCTGGGAAGAACTCCGGGAAGCGCGGGCACACCCCCGGGACGAGGAACGCATCTGTGTGACTCTCTGTATGGGCCCCGGGTGTGTTGCCAGCGGTGCCGTGGCCGTCGAGAAGGCGTTCCAGGAGCGGCTTGCCGAAGCGGGTATCGAGGATGAAGTGGACTTCCGGAGCACGGGCTGTCACGGCTTCTGTGCCGGGGGGCCGCTTGCCACCATCGATCCCCAGGGGGTTCTGTATCAGGGCGTGAAGGTCTCCGACGTCGGACGCATCGTGAAGCAGACGGTCGTGGAGGGGGAACTGCTTGAGGATCTGGTCTATCACGATCCTGCGAGCGGTGACCCGGTCCCGCAGGAAGAGGAGATCCCCTTCTACCGGAACCAGAAGCGGACACTGCTCCTGGAGAACCGCCGGGTCGATCCGGACAGCCTGGACGACTTCCTGGGTATCGGGGGCTATCATGCCCTGGCCCATACCTTTCAGTGGGTGAGTCCCCAGGGCGTAATCGACTTCGTCAGCCGCGCCGGACTCAGAGGACGCGGCGGAGCGGGCTTCCCCACCGGAAGGAAGTGGGACCTCGCCCGGAGACAGGAAGGCACACCGAAGTACATCGTATGCAACGCGGACGAAGGTGACCCGGGGGCCTACATGGATCGGGGCATCCTGGAAGGCAATCCCCACCGTGTCATCGAGGGGATGGTCATAGGGGCCTACGCCATCGGGGCGTCCTCCGGCTTCGTATACGTGCGCCACGAGTATCCCATCGCCGTCAAGCGGATCACACGAGCCATCGAGGCGGCTGAAGAAGCAGGTCTGCTGGGTGAGGACATCCTGGGCAGCGGTTTCGATTTCGAACTCGAGGTGGTACGGGGCGCCGGGGCCTTCGTGTGCGGTGAGGAGACCGCTCTGATCGCCTCCCTGGAGGGTAAGGTGGGTGAACCGCATCAGCGCCCTCCCTTCCCCGTGGAACGCGGGTACCGGGGTCGCCCCACCGTGATCAACAACGTGGAGACCTGGGCCAACGTCCCCCACATCATCAACGAAGGACCGGAATGGTACGCATCCACCGGATCTGAGGGGAGCAAGGGGACGAAGATCTTCTCCCTTGTGGGCAAAGTCCGGAACACCGGACTCGTCGAGGTCCCCATGGGAACCACGATCCGCTCCCTCGTCTATGAGGTCGGGGGCGGGATGCCCGACGGAAGGGCCTTCAAGGCGATCCAGACCGGAGGCCCCGCGGGGGGGTGCCTCCCCGAAGGACTCATCGACCTGCCCATCGACTTCGAGGCCCTCAAGCATGCCGGAGCCATCATGGGCTCCGGGGGCCTGATCGTGATGGACGAGACCACCTGCATGGTGGACGTCGCCAGGTACTTCACACGCTTCCTGGAAGAGGAGTCGTGCGGTAAGTGCTACTCCTGCCGCAAGGGCACCCAGAGGATGCGCGAACTCCTTGACGACATCTGTGAAGGACGTGGAACACTGGACCACCTGGACCTGCTGGAAGAGCTGGGAGAGACGGTGAACCTGACCAGCATGTGCGGTCTGGGACAGAACGCAGCGAACCCGGTGCTCTCCACCCTGAAGTACTTCCGCGAGGAATATGAGGCGCACATCCTCGAGCACCGCTGTCCGGCAGAGGTCTGCAGCGCCCTGATCCGCTATGAGATCACGGCCGACCTGTGTGACGGTTGTCATGCCTGTGTGAAGGTGTGTCCCGCCGACGCCATCAGGGGTGAGAAGGACCACGTCCACTTCATCGAGGACGAGACCTGCATCAAGTGCGGCAGCTGTCTGGATGTGTGCGCCAAGGACGCGGTGACGGTGATCTCCGGAGGTGAGGCATGAAACGGATACAGCTCACCATCGACGGGCTCCCGGTGCAGGTGGACGAGGGGACGACGATCCTGGAGGCCTCGCGGATGTACGGGATCGACATCCCCACCCTCTGTCACGATGACGGACTGAGTCCCTACGGGGCCTGCCGGCTCTGCATCGTGGAGGTCGGGCCGCCGCACAGTTCAAAAGTCGTCTCCTCCTGCACCTACCGGTGCGAGGAGGGACTGGAGGTGCGGACCCATTCACGGCGCGTGATCAACGCCCGGAAGGTGGTCCTGGAACTCATGGTGGCTTCGAGTCCCGGTTCGAAGACCCTCCAGGACCTGGCTGCCGCCCACGGTGTCACGAAGATGCGGTTCCGACCCGAATCGGAGGACTGCATCCTCTGCGGCCTCTGTGTCCGGATGTGTGAGGAGCAGATGATGGCCTCGGCTATCGGTTTCGTGGGGCGGGGACCCGACCGCCGGATCACCACCCCGTTCGACGAGCTGAGCGAGCTGTGCCGCCACTGCGGAGGATGCATGTACATCTGCCCCATCTGCGAGCTCCGCTGCATGGGACCGGCAGCGGAGACGACACTCTGCAGCGGCTGTCTCAACCTGCCCCCTTCGTGCGTCGAAGTGTACGACCATCAGCAGTGCTGGATGCCGCCCTCGTGCGGCACCTGCGTGCGTCCCGAAGGCGAGTATCTGCCCGCCGCCGGACGTGTGATCGAGATCGAGACAGACAACACTCAGGAGTAACCCAGGCCCGGCATAGCGCGGGAACCTTTTAGGAGGAGCGGCAATGTCCTTCACGCGGATCAACGCAAGCGCAGCGACCCTCTCCAAGAACCGGACCGAAGGGAGCATCACACCCATCAGCGGCATGTGCGTCACGTGTGTGGACGGATGCGTGGGCATGTGCGAGATCGGGAAGTCCGCCTATCGCGGCCCGGAGATGATCTATCCCCAGCCTTTCGGGATCATCACCACCGCCTCGGAGAAGGACTACCCGCACGACTACGGCGACCTGACCATCCTAGGTACGTGCGTGGGGGCCCACGGCATCGAGGCGGATTCCGACAAGGCGATCTTCCCGAACGTGAAGCTGGAGCGCCAGATCGGCATCGCGAAGGAGATCACGGCCTCGCTCCCCTTCGTCATCGCCGGGATGGGCTCCACCAACGTGGCCGCCCAGAACTGGGAAGGCCTCGCGGCCGGCGCCGCCATCTCCGGTGTCCCCATGGTCATCGGCGAGAACGTCGTGGGCATGGACATGAACTCGGTCATCGAAGACGACCGGGTGAAGAGCAGTCCCGAACTGGAACGCCGGGTCCGTCTCTACACCGACTGGCAGATCGACGGCAGGGGGAAGATCATCCTCCAGTCCAACATCGAGGACACCCGCCTGGGCGTTCAGGAGTTCGCCATCGAGAACCTCGGTGTCGAGGCCGTGGAGCTGAAGTGGGGCCAGGGCGCCAAGGATATCGGCGGCGAGGTGAAGATCACAAACCTGGACAAGGCCCAGGAACTCTACAGACGCGGCTATGTCGTGCTCCCCGACCCCACCGACCCGGAGGTGGTCGAGGCCTTCAAGAGTGGAGTCTTCCACGAGTTCGAACGGCACAGCCGGGTGGGCATGGTGAGCGAGGAGTCCTTCATCAAGCGGGTGGAGGAACTTCGGGCCGCAGGCGCGAAGTACGTGACGCTCAAGACCGGTGCCTACCGTCCCGCCGACCTGGCCCGGGCCATCAAGTTCGCCTCCATCGCCGAGCTCGACCTCCTCACGGTCGACGGCGCCGGCGGCGGTACGGGCATGAGCCCCTGGCGGATGATGAACGAGTGGGGCGTCCCGGTGCTTGAGATCCACAGCCTGCTCTGGCAGATGGCCGACAAGCTGAACGGCAAGGGTGAGTACGTCCCCGACCTGGCCCTGGCCGGCGGGTTCACCTTCGAGGACCAGATCTTCAAGGGTCTGGCCCTGGGTGCCCCCTACGTGAAGCTCATCGGTATGGCCCGTGCGCCCCTGGCCGCCGCCATGGTGGGCAAGACCATCGGGAAGCACATCGACGAGGGCATGCTGCCCGTCTTCGTGAGCCGTTTCGGGGGCAGCCGGGAGGAGGTCTTCGTGACGGCCCCTGAGGTGAAGAAGCTCCTGGGGAACGAGCGCTTCACGGAGCTGCCCACCGGCGCGCTGGGTGTCTACTCCTACTTCGCCCGTCTCGCACAGGGTGTGGAGCAGCTCGCCGCCGGTTCCAGGAAGTTCAACCTGGACGAGATCGGCCGCGACGACGTGGCCTGCCTCACCCGGGAAGCCGCCGACATCACGGGCATCCCGTACGTCACCGAGGTGGACGCCGAAGAAGTGGAGCAGATCCTGGCCTGAGGCGGGATCCACACCGTACCCCCTACGGGGCTTCCGGGCCCCTCACCCCCGGCGCCCTCCGCGTTCTCCCGCGGAGGGCGTCTTCTTTCCACGGACCCTCCCGACCTCTCAGGGGGGCGGCAGGGTCCCCCGTACCGCATCCTCGAACTCCCCCTTCAGGTGGATGTGCATCGGCCGCTCCCCGGAAGAGACCCTTGGGACGGACCATGATGAGTGGACCATGGCAATCCCTCTCCCTCCGCTCATCCCTCGACGGTCAGGACGCGGGGGGAGGATGTCTGCGCCCTCCCGCCGAAGAGGGCATCTCCCGTCCGGTCAGGTGGTAGAGGGACTCCACCAGTTCAGGATGCCGGAAGGTGTACCCCGCATCCTCCGCTTCCCGGGGTACCGCCCGGCGAGAGGCGAGGAGTTCGATGGCGAACTCCCCCAGCATGAGACGGAGTGCGAAGGCCGGGACCGGGAAGAGCGCGGGACGCCGCAGCACCCTGCCGAGGACCCGGGTGAAGACCCGGTTCTGTACCGGGGCGGGAGCGACGGCGTTGACCGGACCGGAGAGCTCCGGCTCCCGGAGGGCGTGCTGGAAGATCCCCGTCACGTCCTCGATGTGGACCCACGGCCAGTACTGCTCTCCGCTCCCCATCCTTCCCCCCAGACCCAGCTTGAAGAGGGGAAGGAGTTTCTCCATGGCGCCCCCCTCCTCCCCCATGACCAGGCCGATGCGGGGGTTCACCACCCGGATCCCGGCGTTCTCCGCCTTCCGGGCCTCTCTCTCCCACGCCTCACACACCTCGGAGAGGAAGATGCTGCCCGGATCGGCGTCTTCGGTGAGGAGCTCCTCTCCCCGATCTCCGTAGTAGCCCACGGCACTGGCGCTGACCAGCACCCCGGGACGTTCCTCCAGGTCGAGCATGGCAGCGACGAGGTTGCGGGTCCCCCTCACCCTGCTCTCCCTGATCTTCCGCTTCTTCTCGGCCGTCCATCGCCCGTCGACCGGTTCCCCGGCGAGGTGGATCACGCCCTGCACGCCGCGGAAGGCCTGCTCCGGCGGAGGTCCGGTCATGGGATCCCACCGGTGGACCTCCACCCCGGGGCCCAGCGCGGGCCGGGCACGGTCCGGGTCGCGGCTGAGGGCCACCACGTCGTCGAGCCCGGCCAGGATCCGGCCCCCGATGAATCCTGTAGCACCTGTCATCAGCACTCGCATAGGCGTCTCCGGCTTCGGGGGTCCCTATCGGGTCGCGTGCGCACAGGATATCCCATTGTCTACTTGTTGTCAAACTTTAGAATGGATATGGCTTGTACGGTCGCGTGCCGGGTGCTATCTTCCCGCCTGCATGTCATCCTCACTCCCGGATATCCTCACCGAGCATCCCCGGGTGCGCGTCCGCCGCGGTGGACCTCCCGATATCGACGGTGCGGCCGTGGTGTACTGGATGCAGCGTGCCCAGCGGGCGGAGGACAATCCCGCCCTGGAAGCGACCGTCGTGGCCGCCAACGATACGGGCCGGCCCCTCCTGGTGCTCCTCCGCCTCGTCGACGACGTCCCGGGGGCCGGCGCAGCCGCCGCTCGTGAGACGCTGGAGCGATTCGTCGACGGGACCCTGGCGGTGAACTACGTCACGCATGAACCGGACTACGACCGATGGGAGGGGCTTCCGGACTGGGGCCGCGAGACCCTGGCCAAGCACGCACGTGACGAGCGCCCTCATCTCTATCCCCGGGAGGAACTGGAGGCCGCCGCCACCCACGACCCGCTCTGGAACGCCGGCATGCTGGAGATGAAGAAGACCGGCTTCATGCACGGCTATGTCCGGATGTACGGGGCCAGGAAGATCCTCCACTGGAGTTCCGAACCCGAGGAGGCCCTGGCGACCGCCATCTTCCTCAACGACCGCTGGTTCCTGGATGGAAGGGACCCGAACGGATATGCGAACATCGCCTGGGCCGTCGGAGGACTGCACGACCACCCGTGGCCCGAGCGGGAGGTCTTCGGCAACGTCCGCTCCATGACCTACAACAGCACCTCGAAGAAGTTCGACCGTGCCTCCTACATCCAGCAGGTGGAGCGGCTGTGATCCCCATCCGCGGGCACACTCCCTGAAAGATCCGTGTCGGGACCTTACCCCCCCCGGGGACTCAAGCTGCGCAACCGCGTGTGAGGGCACCGGGTGGAACCTGATTCAGGACTCCCGGCTCTTGAATCGCCGTCTGCTAATGAGTATCCTGCTGACGATCCTGCGCAGGCCGTCCACACCGCAACAGGAAAGAGATCATGGAATTCAAGGAAGTCACGATCCCCGAGGGGGATCTCATCCAGTACCGCGAAGGCGAGCTGATCATCGGCGACAACCCCATCATCGGGGTGCTCCGCGGGGATGGTATCGGACTCGACATCACCCCGGTGATGAAGGACGTGGTCGATGCCGCCGTGGAGAAGGCGTACGGCGGGAAGAAGAAGATCGCATGGACCCCGCTCTATGCCGGGATGGAGGGCGTCGAGCACTACGGGAGCGAGTTCCCCGAGGAGACGGTGGAGGCCATCCGTTTCCTCAAGGTCGCCATCAAGGGCCCCTTCACCACGCCCATCGGCGAGGAGACCCACGTCTGTCTGCACTGCGCCCACCAGCAGTACCACGCCGGCACCTGCGACAAGTGCGGCAAGGACGACGGCGTCGTGGAGCGCTTCCGCTCCATCAACGTCCGCTTCCGACAGGCCCTCGACCTCTTCGCCTGCGTACGCCCGATCCGCTACTTCGAGGGGGTCCCCTCGCCGAACAAGTACGCGGACAAGGTGGACTTCGTCATCTTCCGTGAGAACACCGAGGACGTGTACGCCGGTCACGACTTCGAGCAGGGCTCCGACGCTGCCAGGGACATCATCGAGGCGGTGAAGAAGCACACCGGCTCCGAGATCCGCCGCGACTCGGGCATCGGTGTGAAGCCGATCTCGATCTTCGGCACCTCCCGCATCGCCCGGGCGGCCCTGCAGTGGGCCGTGGACCGCGACCTCCCGTCGGTGACCTTCGTCCACAAGGGCAACATCATGAAGTTCACCGAGGGCTCGTTCACCAAGTGGGGCTACGATGTGGCCGAGAAGGAGTTCGGCGACCTCATCGTCACCGAGAAGTACCTCTGGGACGAGCTGGACGGGGAGATGCCGGAGGGCAAGATCCTGGTGAAGGACCGGATCGCCGACTCCATCTTCCAGCAGATCCAGACACGCCCCGACGAGTACAGCGTGCTCTGCACGCCGAACCTGAACGGGGACTACCTCTCCGACGCGGCCATCGCCCTGGTAGGCGGACTGGGCCTGGGGCCCGGCGCGAACATGTCCAACGAGATCGGACTGTTCGAGGCCACCCACGGCACCGCGCCCAAGTACACGGGCATGGACAAGGTGAACCCCGGTTCCCTGATCCTCTCCGCGGTGATGATGCTGGAGCACATGGGCTGGCAGGAAGCCGCCGACCTCATCGACAAGGGGATGGCGGGAGCCATCAAGGAAGCCCACGTCACCTACGACCTGGCCCGCCTGATGAAGCGGGAGGGACGGGAGGACGTGACCAAGGTGTCCTGCTCCGGCTTCGGTGAGGCGATCATCGAGCGGATGTAGCCTCCCTGCGGCACCCCTCCCCATCCGGGGACTCCGAGCCCCCTTCCGGCCGCCGCCGGAAGGGGGCTCCTTCATATCCCTGTCGTGGACCGCCGGGACCTCTCTTCGATCTGCTCCTCGACCCTCCGTCTCCAGGCGGGTTCCCGCTTCTCCATGAAGGCGGCGATCCCTTCTCGGCAGTCGGAGTTCAGACGTCCGGCGGCGTTGATGTTGGCCGCGAAGTCGAAGGCCTCGTCGAGTCCCATGGAGGGGACCGCGGCCAGGACCTCCTTGCTCAGGGCGATGCCGGTGGTGCTGTTGAGCGCGATCTCCCGGGCCACCTCCCGGGCACGACCCATGGCCTGTCCCGATTCGCTCACCTCGTTGATGAGACCGATCCGCAGCGCCTCGGCGGCGGGGGTGTATCGGGCCGTTAGGAGCAGTTCCCGGGCGTGCTTCTCTCCCACCGACCTGAGCAGCATCACGGTGACGATGGCCGCCACGAACCCGATGGCGGCCTCGCTGTAACGGAAGCGTGCCTCCGGGTCCGCCACGACCACATCGCAGGCGGTGGCGATGCCGCATCCCCCCGCGACGCAGTAGCCGTGCACCGCCGCCACGGTGGCCTTCGGGTAGGTGTAGATGGTGCGGAAGAGACGCACCAGCTCCCTGCTGGCCGCCATGTTCTCCTCGAAGGAAGCGTCCTGGACCTGCTTCAGCTCGCCCAGGTCGGCGCCGGCACAGAAGCTGGTACCCTCCCCCCGGATGAGGAGCACCCGTGCGTCCTCCTCCCCCTCGATGAGCGCAAGCGCCTCCAGGATCTCGCCGATCATCCCCGACGTGAGGGCGTTCCGCTGCTCCGGCCGGTCCAGGACCAGCTCGGCCAGGGGGGGGCGGAGTCCGACGCGGATGCTCTCAAAGTCCCTCATCGTGTCCCCTCTCTCACTCCGAGGTGGGCGGAAGCGGCGGACCGCCCCCTCCACGGGTCCCCGGTCTCCCTTCCATGCGGTTGTCGTAGTAGCGGGTGGTGGGGTAGGCGAAGTCGATGTCCGCCTCCGCCGCGAACGCCTCCAGGATGGACCGCCAGATGGCCTGTTCGGTCCCCCGGCGGTGCCGGGGGTTCACCAGATAGCGGATCGTGAGCAGTACCCCGGAATCCGCCACCTCCAGGTAGACGATGGGGGTGAGCTTGCCGTAGTAGATCATGTACTTCCGGGCGGTACGGCGGATCTGCTCCTCCGCACCCAGGCTGAACCCCCCCACCTCCTCGTGGATGACCCGGCTCAGGATCTCCTCCGCCCTCTTCCAGTCGCTCTCGAAGGTGATGAGCACGGGGATCTCGTGCCAGATGAACTGGAAGCCCTTGGTGTAGTTGGCCAGGGGCTCGCTGAGCACCTTCCCGTTGGGCACGTGCACGATCCGTCCCGTGCTCTGGTCCGCCTGCACCCAGTTGCCCGTCTCTAGCAGGCTGAACTGGAAGAGGCGGATGTCGATGACATCCCCCTTCGTCCCGGCGATCTCCACCCGATCGCCCACCTGGAAGGGGCGGCGCCAGAGGATGAAGAGCCATCCCGCCATGTTGGCCACCGGCTGGTGGAGGGCGATGACCAGACCGGCGCTCACCACGGCGAGGTAGTTGAGGAGGCTGGTGACCCCCCGGAACCAGACCCGTCCCACCAGGACGATGGTGACGGCCACCAGGACGTAGGTGAGGATGCGCGTCCAGTAGTAGCGCTGTCCCACATCCTGGATCCGGCGGGCCAGCACACGCCGGATGACCGCCCGGATCAGACCGACCACCAGCAGGATGAGGAGGGAGCTGAAGAGCTTCCCCTGGGTGGCCTCGGTGAGACCGGTCCATGAAGTGATGAACTCCTGGATACCTTCCATAGGAGTGCAGTCTAGCGGGGAGGGACGACGGGTACCAAAGAGAACGACGATCCCGGCCGGGGCCGGGACCTCCGCCTCGTGCTGCCCCCTTCAGATCCTGCTCAGAAGCCCAGTACCTCCCGGGCCGCATTGAGGATCCGGTCCTCACCGGGGAGGTACTCCTCTTCCCGGCTGAAGAGGGGGACCTGGATGTCGTACCCGGTCACCCGGGCCACCGGGGCCTCGAGCCAGAGCAGGCACTGGTCGTTGATCCGGGCCACGATCTCCGAGCCCAACCCCAGGCTGCGGGGTGCTTCGTGCACGACCACGGCCCGGCCCGTCTTCTTCACCGACTCGATGACCGTCCCGCTGTCCATGGGTGAGAGGGTCACCAGGTCGATGACCTCCGCGCTCACCCCGTCCTCCTCGGCCAGCGTCTCGGCCGCTTCCAGCGACCGGGGGAGCATGGCCCCGTAGGAGATGATGACGAGGTCCTCACCCTCCCGGACGATGTCCGCCTTCCCCAGCTCAGCGGGGGTGTCGGCCTCCTCGGGGACCTCCTCCTTGCCGTGGCGGTAGAGCGCCTTCGGTTCCAGGAAGATCACCGGGTCCGGGTCCCTCAGAGCAGCGAGGAGCAGGTCGTGCGCCTTCCGGGGAGAGGACGGCACCACCACCTTGATGCCGGGGGTGTGGATGTAGTAGGTCTCCCGGCTCTCGCTGTGGTGCTCCAGGGCGTGCACTCCGGCCCCATAGGGGATCCTGACCACCAGGGGGACGGTGAAGCGTCCCTGGGTCCGCTTGCGGAAGCGGGCGACATGGTTCTCGATATGATAGAAGCCGTGGTAGGAGAACCCCATGAACTGGAGCTCCGCCACGGGACGGAAGCCGGCGATGGCCAGCCCCGTCGCGGTGCCGATGATGCCCGCCTCGGCCAGGGGGGTGTCGAAGACCCGCTGGTCCCCGAACTCGTCGATGAGCCCGTCGGTGACCCGGAACACGCCCCCATCCACACCCACGTCCTCACCCATCACCAGGACCTTCTCGTTCCGGCGCATCTCCTCGAACAGGGTGGTGTTGATGGCCTGCACCATGGTCATCTCAGGCATGGGAACCACCCTTCGGACGGATGACGCCCTCCCCGGTCATCTCCACGCCGTTCAGGAACTCCTCACGCTGCCGGGCGGTGTAGGCGGGGAGCTCGGAGAGGGCGTAAGCGAACATGTCGGGACGATCGGCGTCCAGCTCCTCCTTCTTCTCCTCGTACCGCTTCACCGCCTCGCGGACCTCCTCCTCGACTTCTTCGGCCCATCCCTGGTCCTCCTCCTCGGTGAGATGGTCCCGGGAGATGAGGTAGTCCCTGAGCCGGGGCAGCGGGTCCCGTTCCTCCCAATCCCTCACCTCGCCCTCCTCGCGGTACTTCTTCGGGTCGTCCGCGGTGGTATGGACCGAGAGACGGTAGGTCACCGCCTCGATGAGCGCCGGACCGTCGCCGCCCCGGGCCCGGTCCACCGCCTCCTTCGTCGCCGCGTACACGGCCAGCAGGTCGTTGCCGTCCACCTGGATTCCGGGCATCCCATAGGCGATGGCCTTCTGGGCGATGGTCTTCGCCCGGGTCTGCCGGCTGCGCGGGACGCTGATGGCGAAGTGGTTGTTCTGACAGATGAAGATGGTCGGGGTCTGGAAGACCATGGCCCAGTTCCACGCCTCGTGCAGGTCCCCTTCCGAAGTCGCCCCGTCACCGAAGTAGGTGATGGCCACCGTGTCCTCACCGGAGAGCTTCGAGGCCCATGAGAGCCCCACCGCGTGCAGGGGCTGGCTCCCGACCGGGATGGCGATGGGCAGGTCCCGGGTTCCCTCGGGGATATCGATTCCCTCCTCGTAGCCAGCGGCGTAGAGGAGGTCGTCCTCGATCTTCGCCCCCCGCCACATGGCGGCGGCGGTCTCCCGGAAGGCGGGGACGAACCAGTCGTCCTCCCGCAGGGCGTAGATGCTGCCCAGCTGGGCGGCTTCCTGACCCTTCACCGGTGCGAACGTGCCGATACGTCCCTGGCGCTGCATGCGCAGCCGGGTCTCGTCGTACCGGCGGGTCAGGAGCATCATCCGGTAGATCTTCCTGAGGTCCTCCTCGGGGATCTCCGGATCGAGCTCCTCGTCGAGACCGCCCTCCTCGTCCAGGATGGAGAGGTAGGTGATCTCCTGCTCAAGGTCGATGACCTCTCTGGGAATGGCGCTGCCCTCCCTGTCTGCGGATGTCGTCGTACGGGGAGACCGTGTCCGTATCCCCGCGCGGTCCCGGCCAAGTCGACCAATCTATGTCGCCGGAAGGGGGAACCCAAGTCCTTCCGACACTCCCCTGAAGATCAGAAATTCAGGACCAGCGAGGTGGTGAAGAGCGTGTCCAGTTTCTCCAGCTGGACCCTGGCCGTCTCCCCGGGAGGCAGCAGCCCTTCCGGGTCGTCGACCGCCACGAAAGAGGGCCGGTTGTCGAATATCCACTTCAGGCCCACCTTCAAAGCGAGCTTCTGGCTCACCCTGACCTGCACACTGGAGTCCATATCCGCCCGGAAATCCTCGGTCTCCTGCAGGTTCGCGTCCAGTTCCAGGACGTTCTCGAAATCGGCTGTATCGGTGAGGCGCCGGGCGTATTCCCATGAGAGGCGCGCGCCGGCGAAGGTGCTGGGTTCGGAGGAGAGCAGGTCCTCCTGCCGGGTGAAGGTGGCCGCATACTCGGTACGGAAGCGGTGACCGGGCTCCTCGAACCAGGTGGTCCCGAGACCTCCCGCCGCGATGTACCGGTTATCGAAACCGGCGAAACGATTCCGCTTCCAGGATACCCCGCCATACCAGAACATGTGCTCGGAGAGGGTCCGGCTGTAGCGGGTGCTCATCCCGTAGTTCTCGGCTGAGAGCCGGGTATCGCTCCACGTGGAGACCTCCACCGGCGGGCCGGCCGCGGTCACCACCCGGGTCTGGGTGGTGCTCTCCGCCCTGATTCCGCTGAACCGCATCTCGAACTCCGCCGAGGGCCACCTGCGCACCATCTTGTTGCTGAACCCCAGGGTGGCGGACTGGGCGTTCCCCGCGGTCACCACGTAACTGAGTTCCGCCGTATCCGACCACCCCGTCTCCTGGGCACCCGCCGCCCCGGCCAAAGCCAGCAGACAGGCCGTCATCCCCGCGATCCTGCATGCGCTCCTCATTTCCGGCGTTCTCCTCCTGATCGGTCGTCTGCCCGCCCCGCGGGACCTTCCCCCGGAGGTGGTCCTCCCGGGGTCAATCCCGGGGGGTCAGTCCCAGTACATCCAGACCCTGTTCGAAGGTCACGTCCACGGGGATCCCCTCGGCGGCCAGGCGGTCGAGGTCGGTCCGCAGCTGTCCGCCCATCACCCCGTAGCGTTCCATGAAGTCCTTCACCCCCTGGTAGTCGCCGTCCCCCTGGAACCGCAGGATCCGCTCCGATAGGGCGTTCATCGCCTCCCGGGTCCGCGGGAGGTCCACCCGATAGGTGCCGCTCTTCCCGTCCCGCTGGAAGGCCCCCATCTCCTTGAAGTAGTTGAACCGTGCCAGGTTGGCCCGCCCGTGTGCGCTGGATGCGCCGAAGCGGATGCTCCGGAATATGCTGGCGAAGAAGGTGATGATGTTCGACTCGATGTCCGCGCCGGGCATCTCACCCATCTCCGCCAGCTGGGTCACCATGAAGAGACCCAGCACGTCCGCCTTCCCCTCTTCGAGGGCCGAGTACTGGTCCGCCAGCGCCTCCCGCACCGTCCCCTCACCCCCCAGGGTGTGCTTGATCCCCAGCCCGTGGGCCACCTCGTGGAACATCGTGTTGGCGAAGAAGGCGTCGAAGGAGACCTTGCCCCGCTGCTCCTCGTCGACCAGTACGCCCGCTATGGGGACCAGGATCCGGTCGAACTTGGCCCGCATGGCGTTCTTCAGCTGCAGGCGCCGGGTCCCCTTCTCCAGCTGGACCTGCTCGTCGTTGGGGAGGTTGATGGCGATGGTCTTCGAACCCGCGTTGGCGTCACCGGCATAGTAGATGGCGTCGTAGGCACCCAGGTCCGATCCGGTGCCCGGCTCCTCCTGCTTGTACTCCGCCGGGACGGGGAGGCGCTGCTGCAGTTCGGGGAGGAGCTCGGCGTACCGGGCGAGGCGTGCGCTCCACTCCATGTCCTTCAGAAGCACGAACGCCTCATGGGCCGTCTTGAGGCCCATGAGCTGGTCCTCATAGTTCTCGATGGGGCCGACGACCAGTTCCAGCCGGTTGTCCTTCATCTCCATCCAGGCCATGTCGCTGGCCAGGTAGTCGTCGGTCCTGAGGGCCTCCGCCCGGAGCCGGAGATAGCGGGCGAGATCCCTGCTCTCCGCCAGTGCGGCTGCTTCCTCCAGCAGCCGGGCGGCCCGAGCGGTCCATGCCGGCCACTGCTCATGGTAGGGGACGGCCGCCAGCATACCCCTCTCATCCCGCCGGACCACCGTGTACTGACTCCGCAGGGCCTCGTCCTCCTCAGCGGCCTGCTCGAAGGCCTCCCGTGTGAGGTCAGGGGGGTAGAAGTTGGCCCCCGCCGGCTTCGGCCCCACCCCTCCGATGAAGGGCTCGTCCCCGTTCAGCCGGTCCCAGGGACCGTAGTTGATCTCCGCGAACCGGCGTACCCGCTCGTCATCGATCGCGGCCAAGAGGGAGTCCCGGTCCCCGTAGGCCTGCTCCCAGAAGATGGCGTCCATGATCTCGGAGACCTCGATGAGGAGGGGGATCATCTGACGCTGTGCCTGGCTCAGGTCGTCCAGCGGGACCTCGAGACGGAAGGATGTGTACTGATCCAGCCGCTCTTCGATGCTCATCTCGTCGTCTCCCGCGGTGCCGCACCCCGCCGCTGCCAGCAGCGCGGCGGCCAGCATGATGCTCACGGATCGTCTCATGATCGGCCCCCAGGGTGTCCGGTGAAGAGGTCCTCTCTCTCCGGGACTATATAGTACCGGTGGCGGTCGGACCGACCAAGAATCACGGTCTCCCCCTCTCGACCCCTGCCCGCACCACCCGATCCCCCTGTCGTATGCGGTCCACCACGTCCAGGCCCTCGACCACCGACTGGAGGTCCGGCCGGTGCAGGAGACCGTCGCCCGGCCGGGTCGGCGGAGCGGGGGCCTCTCTGCCGCAGCCGACCACCGCGGCGGGGATGATGAGGAAGAGCATGTGCGCCGCGATTCGTCTCTTCATGGGTCCTCCCGAGGCCGCTCCGCTCCCCAACCGACGTGTCGTTGCCAGCGGCCCGCCGAATCGGTATCTCTACACACTCTGGACCCCCTCGCCGGTACGGGACGATCCCGCAGACAACGAGGAGTCGGATGAGCATGGAGCAGAAGATCAGTTTCTGGGACCAGGTGAACCGCCACTTCGACAAGGCGGCGGCCCTCACCCACCACGACCCGAGGCTGCTTGAGCAGATCCGGGCCTGCAACAGCGTGTACCGGATCAGCTTCCCCATCAAGCGGGATGACGGCAGCATCGAGGTGATCACCGGGTGGCGCGCGGAGCACAGCCACCACAAGCTCCCCGTGAAGGGCGGGATCCGCTACAGCCTGGCTGTGAACGAGGACGAGGTGATGGCCCTCTCCGCCCTGATGACCTACAAGTGCGCCATCGTGGACGTTCCTTTCGGCGGTGCCAAGGGGGGCATCAAGATCTCCCGCCACGACTACTCGGAGGATGAGCTGGAACGCATCACGCGCCGCTACACCTTCGAACTCTACAAGAAGAACATGATCGGTCCCGGGCACGATGTCCCCGCCCCCGACTTCGGGAGCGGGCCCCGCGAGATGTCGTGGATCGCGGACACCTACCTCGCCCTCGCCCCCAACGACGTGAACGCGATGGCCTGCGTGACCGGGAAACCGATCCCTCAGGGGGGGATCCGGGGCCGTACGGAGGCCACCGGCCGCGGCGTCTACTTCGGGATCCGGGAAGCATGCAGGGTCTCCGAGGACATGGAGCGGATCGGCCTCGGTACCGGCCTGGACGGCAAGAAGGTCATCATCCAGGGACTGGGGAACGTGGGGAGCCACGCCGCCCGCAACCTCCAGGAAGGGGGTGCGGTGCTGGTGGGCCTGGCCGAGTACGAGGGGGCCATCTACAGCGAGCGGGGATTGGACGTCGACGATGTCCTCGCCCACCGGGAGGAGACCGGTTCGATCCTGGGCTTCCCCGGCGCGGAGGACATCGAGGAGAGCATCCTGTGTCTGGAACGCTCCTGCGACATACTCATCCCCGCCGCCCTGGAGAACCAGGTCACCCGGGAGAACGCCGCACGGATCCAGGCCGGGATCGTGGCGGAGGCCGCCAACGGCCCTGTCACAGCCGACGCAGCCGAGATCCTGCGGGAGCGGGGCGTCTTCATCATCCCCGACCTCTACCTGAATGCCGGCGGCGTGGTCGTGAGCTACTTCGAATGGCTCAAGAACCTCTCCCACGTCCGCTTCGGGCGGATGGAGAAGCGCTTCGAGGAGGGAGCGTACGATCGGCTGGTCGCCGGTATCGAGGAGAAGACGGGCAGTCCCTTCTCCGAGGCCGAACGCCAGCTCCTCATCCGGGGCCCCGGCGAGGCGGACCTCGTGGACTCCGGACTGGAGGAGACCATGGTCCTGGGCTACGACGAGATCCGGGGATTCCAGGAGGACATGGGGGACGACCGGACCGACCTGCGCACCGCGGCCTTCGTGGATGCCATCAACAAGGTGGCGGTGGTCTACCGGGACCTGGGCATCTTCCCGTAGGTCCCCTGCCGCGGCGAGGGCCCTCCGGCGGTCGGCGTCGGCCGGCCGGGTCCGTCCGGGGACGGTTCGCACTGGCATCCGGCAGCGATGCTGGACATAGTGTGCGGAACCGCTGGCCGGTCCTTCACCGGTCGGCAGGATGATGCGTGCATATGGCCCCCAGCGGCCCGAGCGGATACGGACCCCAGGCACGAGGTAGAACCTGATGGCCGAGCAGGAACAGACCCCCACACGCGTACCCTTCATGACGCGGGCCCTGGGCGGGATCGAGCGGGTGGGCAACGCCCTTCCGCATCCCGGGACCCTCTTCGCCCTCATGGCCCTGGCCGTGATCCTCTTCTCCTGGGTGGCCGCCCAGATGCAGGTCTCGGTGATCCATCCCGGCACGGGAGAGACCATCGTACCGGTGAACCTGCTCTCCATCGAGGGTCTGCACCGCATCCTCATCCACATGGTGGACAACTTCACCGGTTTCGCCCCCCTGGGTACGGTGCTGGTGGCCATGCTGGGCATCGGCATCGCCGAGGGGAGCGGCCTCATAGGTACCGGCCTGCGGATGCTGGTCCTCTCCGCGCCGGAGCGGCTCCTCACCTTCGTCATCGTATTCGCCGGCGTGCTCTCCAACACGGCCAGCGAGATCGGCTACGTGCTCCTGGTCCCACTGGCCGCCGTGATCTTCCTGGCCGCCGGGCGGCATCCCATCGCGGGCCTGGCCGCCGCCTTCGCCGGCGTCTCCGGGGGCTATTCCGCCAACCTGCTCCTGGGCACCGTGGACCCCCTCCTGGCGGGGCTTTCCACCGAGGCGGCCCGGATCGTGGACCCCGGTTATTTCGTCGGAGCCGAAGCGAACTACTACTTCATGTTCGCCTCCACGTTCTTCATCGCCGCGGCGGGTACGTGGGTCACCGAGAAGATCATCGTACCCCGTCTCGGGACGTACGAAGGGGACGTGGAGGCCGAGGATATCCACGACCTCACCGACCAGGAGAAGCGCGGGCTCCGGTTCACCCTGGTCACCTTCCTGGTCATCGTCGTGCTGCTCCTGTGGGGGACCGTCCCTGCCGAGGGTTTCCTCCGCAACCCCGAGACCCTGAGCCTGATGGACTCCCCCTTCCTGAACGGGATCGTTGCGATGATCTTCATCATCTTCGGGGCGTGCGGGGTCGCCTACGGGATCGGGGCGGGCACCTACCAGAGCGACGCGGACGTCATGAAGGGGATGGCGAAGTCGATGGAGACCCTGGCCCTCTACATGGTCCTGGTCTTCTTCGCCGCCCAGTTCGTGGCCTACTTCAAGTGGACCAACCTGGGGCTGATCATCGCCGTGGAAGGGGCGTCGTTCCTTGAGGCGCTGAACCTCGGGGTGATCCCCACCATGATCCTCTTCGTGTTCATAGCCGGGTTCGTGAACCTCTTCATGGGGAGCGCCTCGGCCAAGTGGGCCATCCTCGCGCCGGTGTTCATCCCCATGTTCATGCTGCTGGGCTACTCACCCGAGTTCACCCAGGTGGCCTACCGCATCGGGGACTCCACGACCAACGTCATCGCACCCATGATGACCTACTTCGCCCTCATCGTGGCCTTCGTGGAGAAGTACGACGAGGAGGCGGGGATCGGGACCGTCATCGCCACGATGCTCCCCTACACCGTGGCCTTCATGGCCATATGGATCGTGATGCTGGTGGTCTGGATGATCTTCGGGATCCCGGTGGGCCCCGGCGCCGCCCTCTACATCCCCACACCCGCGGGCTGAGGGCCCGAGCGTATCGAAGAAGGCTTTGGACGGGGCCACCTTGAGGCCCGGACTGCTGCTGAGGTGCCAGTAGGCGTGGGGCGGCCCTCCCGGTAGCGGGCGAACCTATGGGACGGATCGACGCAATCCAGGTCCCGGAACACTACCTGCTCGGTGGTCGGACGCAGTGCACCAAAGGTCCGCTGGAAGCTCTGTCTCAGGGGGACAAGAAGAGTTCTTCCTTCAGCAGGGCCGAGTCGAAGGTGGCCAGAGCATCGCAGCCTGCCGCCCGTGCGTCTTCACGAATGAGATAATCGGCGAAATCTCCCTTACCGGCCTCGTACGCTCGCAGGGCCCGATGAAGCCGATCCGGCGCATTGAAAACAAGCTGACGCGAGGAAACCAGCTTCAAGAGGGCTTCGGCGACCTCTTTCCGGCCGAAACCGTACACCGCACGCAGCACCCAGACGACCTCACAGAGCACGATCTCGGAGACGTGGAACCTCTCATCGCGTCTTTCGGTCTTCCGGACGAGCTGGACCCCTCTCTTGGTCTGCTCGGGATCGTCCTTTACGAGGATCCGCACGAGGACATTCGTGTCGAGCGCCGTCACCGGCGGCCCGCCTTGCAGTGTGCTCTCGCTGCCTCCTGCTCCACACCTCGTTTCATGTCTTCGACCGAAGCGTGCCGACCCTCCGGCGGGGTGAGAATGCCCACCAGGTCCAGGAGGTCCACGGTATCAGGTCTCAGTTCTACGATCCCGTCTTCCCGCACGATGAACTCCACCCGGTCTCCGGCGTCCAGCCGAAGGGCATCCCGCACTTCCTTCGGGATGGTGACCTGACCCTTCGATGAAACCGTTGAATTGGGCATCTTTACCTCCTAATAAGTCCTTTACTATAGGGTAAGGAACTTCATTCTGAGAGGCAACTACCAGAGCCTGACCTGCCACGGCACGAGCATCGTGGCTTTCGCGCCCTTCCACACCCACACCATCCGTCTGGGCGCGGTGAAGGACTGCTCCGACTGCCACGGCAACGAGGCGGTGACTGACCGGTTCGACTCGCTGGCACCGGAGCAGGATGGGGTCTACCCTCTTGGGTTCCCACATCCGTCCTCCTCCGCACCCTTCGGGTCCGGCGGAGAAAGCATCATCCAGGAGGGATATGATGACCGTACGTTCGATCCTGCTGGTCCTGATCGGTGCCGGAGCCCTGGCCATGCCTCCGGCCGCCTCCGCACAGCAGAAGGAGGACCCCACCTCCCTCTCGATGGCCCTCACCGGCGATTCCATCATCACGCGTCGTCTCTCGGTCTACGAGGAGCCCGAGTTCCTGGCCATGGTCGACCTGATCCGATCTGCCGATGTGGCCTTCACCAATCTCGAGATGCTCTTCCACGACTATGAGCCCTTCCCCATGCACGAGAGCGGCGGCACCTTCATGCGCGGCGACCCCTCCCTTGCGGGGGAACTCGTGTGGGCCGGGTTCGACATGGTCTCGAGGGCGAACAACCATACCGGGGATTACGGGGTGATGGGCCAGCGTCTGACGAGGAAGTACGCCGAAGCTGCGGGCCTGGTGCATGCGGGCACCGGCGAAGGGCTGCGGCAGGCGCGGGAGCCGCGGTTCCTGGAGACCGCCGGGGGGCGGGTGGCCCTCGTCTCGGTCGCCTCCACCTTCCCCGATCATTCCCGTGCGGGATCCACCTTCGGAGACAACCCCTCCCGGCCGGGGCTGGCCCCGCAGCGCTATTCGAGCACCCGGATCATCACGTCCGACCAGATGGAGGGCCTCCGGGAGGCCTTGATCCGCATGGATACACGGGTCCCGACGGAAGAGAGCCGGCTCCGAGCCTTCGGCAGGCGGTTCGAGGTGGGTACCGAGACGGGGACGCGCACCGAACCGCACCGGGGGGACCTGGAGGCGAATGCGGCCTCGGTCCGCAGCGGGAGTCTGCTCGCCGACTGCACCATCGTCTCGATCCACGCCCATGAGAGCGGGGAGGGACGGTCGGTACCCGCGGACTTCATCGAGACCTTCGCCCGGGCGATGATCGATGCGGGGGCGGATGTCGTGGTAGGCCATGGGCCCCACGTGCTCCGCGGGATCGAGATCTACGAAGGGAAGCCGATCTTCTACAGCCTGGGGGACTTCATCTTCCAGAACGAGACCCTGCTCCGCCTCCCGGAGGAAAACTACGGGTCCTACGGTCTGGAAAGGGACGAGGCGACGGTGGCGGAGTTCAACCTGCGCCGTTATCGAAACGACGAGCGCGGGTTCCCGGCCAACCGTGAGATCTGGGAATCGGTGGTCGCCTGGGTCGAATGGGAGGGGGACCGGCTGGCCGCCGTCCGCCTACACCCCATCACCCTGGGGTTCGGTCTGCCCCGTTCCCAGCGAGGGCGGCCGATGTTCGCTACCGGCGAGCTGGCCCGGAAGATCCTGGCGGACCTGGCGGAGCGCTCCGAGCGGTACGGGACCTCGATCCGTGTCCGCGGGGATATGGGAGAGGTCGTACTGCCCTGACCCCTCCCAGCTCTCCGCGAGCCGAGGATCCGGCTCACCGCCAGGGATAGGGGCCCGGCATCTCCACACCCCGTGCCTCGATCAGCAGCTCCAGGATCCGCTCGAAGGAGGACCAGCTCGTCTCCCGGCGATAGACGTTGTGCGTCTTGTGGGCGATCACCAGGTCCAGGGCCGGCAGGACCGTGATCCACTGGCCCCAGGCACCCCGGGCGGTGTACGCCCCCTCGAAGGGGCCGGTGGCCCGGGGACCGTCGAAGATCCACCACATGTAGCCGTAGCCCAGGTAGCCGTCCCTCCGGCTCGCCGGGTTCATCTCCTCCAGGGGGGTCACCACGCTGACAATGCGGCGGGCCCACTCCCGGGGGACGATCTGCTCGCCCTCCCACTGTCCCTCGTGGAGCATGAGGTGGCCGATGCGCGCCATGTCCCGCGTGGAGACCCAGATCGGGTAGGCCGGGTACCGGGAGACCGTCAGGTCGCCGGCCTTGTGCTGCATGCTGCGGTCCCAGTCCTCGAACTGCAGGGGGATGGCGAGCTGGGCCTGCAGCTCGTCGTAGATGTCGCGCCCGGTGATCTGCTCGAAAACGGCCCCCGCGGCGTTGAAGTCCCAGTTGCTGTAGAGCATGTAGGTGCCGGGCTGCTGGGAGCCGCGCTCGGGGGCGTGCCGCAGGTCGTCCCCCGAGTAGGAAGCCGGGTGATAGACGCCGGAACGGGCGGTGATGAGATTGTGTACGGTGGCCTGCTTCTCGATCGGCAGCAGACCGCCGATGTCGTCGAAGCCGAGTTTCTCAAGGGTCATGTCAAGGTCGATGATCCCGTTCTCCACCCAGTAGCCGTAGAGCATGGAGAGGATGCTCTTGCGCACCGATGCCACGTAGGAGAGTTCCTCGATGTCCCCGTACGTGAAGACCACCCGCCCCCGATCCACCACCACCAGACCCGTGGTGTTCGACTCGTCCCGGATGAGGGCCGTCACGCTCCTGAGCGCCTGGGACGACCAGCCGTAGGCCTCCAGGTCCCGTCTTCCGACGTACTCCCACTCCTCCCCGGGGAAGACCGGGTCGGTGGCGACCTGGGCTCGGAGGAGGTCCGGCGTGCTCGTCGAGAAGACCAGCAGGAAGAGGAGGCCGAGGATCGGTTTCCAGATCGAGGTTCGAGGGTATCTCATGGTTGCGCTCCTGAAGGATCGCGTGGACATCGCATATCGTGCCGTCATCACGCCGATGCGGCGCGGTCCCGGCCAGGGTCCTCCGCCGAGGCCCCCGGGAGGGTGATTGTACCACGTCCGCTCGACCCGCACATCCCGCTCGGGCCCCCGGCCTTCAGCGGGGCTGCGAAGGGGATCTTCCCACGGGGGGAGGCGCTGTTCCGGCGAGCCGATCCGGCCGGCCGTGCCGCCCGCAGCACCTTCCGTCTCTACCCCATGGGGCACAACACGCCACCGCCTCAGAACGAGTACTGGCCGGATATCGAGAGGTTCCATCATGCCGGAGGGGATCCCCGGGTTGACATGCCGGCGGGCACGCCCCATCTTCATCTTTCCATGACCGATCGAACCAGCACACGTTTCCGCCCCTGTATGTGTAACGGGAATACCGATACCGACAGGGACGGGTGTATGATTGTTCGATCGCTCGGTCAGCACTGATCCGCACCGCCAGATAGAACCTCACCACCTGTCCCGCACGGCCTGGCCGTCGCGGGATTTCTTTTTTCGGGAAGCCGGGCCGCAGCGGGCCGACACAGCAGGGAGTGCCCGTGAACGACCCGACCAGACCGACCCGAACCGTTTCAAACGGAACCGACGTGGAGGAGGGCCCTGAAGAGGACCGGCCGGCCCTCAGACGGTACGAGGACATCCGTGGGCTCATAGGAAGCCTCGAGGACCCGACACCGTTGGTCCGGCTCGGCCGCGTCCTTCCCAGGACCGTCTGCGGTTACCTGAAACTGGAGTGGTTCAATCCCTTCGGCTCCGTCAAGGACCGGACCGCCCGTGCCCTGATCCAGGGCATGCAGGAACGGGGGGAGCTCGATGGGCGTGAACTCGTGGAGCCCACCTCCGGCAACACCGGGATCGCCCTGGCCGCCCTGGCGGTCCTGATGGATATCCCCATCCGCGTGACCGTCCCCGAGGAGGTCCCGGAGGAGAAGAAGGTGATCCTGCGCATGCTGGGAGCCGAGGTACTCGAGGCCCCCGACGACCTGTGCCCGGCCGACCACCCCAGGGATGGTGCCATCGCCCTCGCCCGATCCCTCGCCGAGAGTCCTGCGACCCGGGACCGATACGCGATGCCCGACCAGTACAACAACCCGGATAACGTCCGGGCGCACTATGAGACCACCGGGCCCGAGATATGGAAGCAGACGGAGGGGAAGGTCCGGACGATCGTGGCTGGATACGGCACCTGCGGGACCATCACAGGCATCGGACGGTTCCTCAAGGAACAGGATCGCGGGATCCGCATCGTGGCCGTCGAACCGGAGGCCGGTCACCGCATCCCGGGGCTCAAGAACATGGAGGAGTCCCGTACGCCTTCCATCCTCGATCCCTCGGTAGTGGATGATGTCGTGCGAGTCCCCGACCGACCCGCCTACGAGATGACGAAAAGACTCTTTCGGCAGGAGACGCTCATCGTCGGTCCCTCTACCGGCGCCGTGGTGGCGGCCATGGCAGGACTCACTGGGTCCGATGGGATCGTGGTGGGCATCTCTCCCGATGCGGGCTTCAAGTACGCATCACTGTTCGCCCGGATGACGGATGGATCGCCTGTTCCACGACCATGGGCGTGATGGGCATCGAGGAGGAGGACCTGGTGGAGGGGACCGAGGCCGCCGGCGCGGCAGTTCTCCTCGACTACGCTGCCGATGCTGATGTCCGCCTGTTCACCTGAGATACCCGGCCCGGCCGGGTACGCGACCGATTGCCCCTGAAGGAGGGCGTCATGACATACAGGAAGGTGGGTGTGCCGGCCCTCTACGAACCGGCACTGGATCTCACCGAGACCCTCGAGGCCGTGGATCTGGTCTGCGAGGTCTTCGAGCATCAGCTCCGGGACAGGCTGGATCTCCTCCCCGTTCCCGCTCCTCATTTCGTACGCGGCGGGACGGGGATCAACGATGACCTGAACGGCGTCGAGCAGCCCGTGGTCTTCCGGGTCCGGGGATTGGAAGAAGCCCCCTGCGAGGTCCCGCAGTCCCTGGCCAAATGGAAGCGCCTCGCCCTCGGGGAGCTGGGATTCACGGCAGGGCGAGGCATATACACACGGATGAACGCACTGCGGCCCGATGAGCACATCGACCCGCTGCATTCCGTGTATGTGGACCAGTGGGACTGGGAGCAGGTCATCGACCCATCCGACCGGGACCTCACCTGCCTGATGGGACTGGTGGAGGAGCTCTACGGCGCCCTCCGGGTCACCGAGCGGGAGCTGCGGAAGCGCTTCCCCTCACTCGAACCCATACTCCCCGAACGCGTTGAGTTCATGCATGCCGCGGATCTCGCCGAAGCCTATCCCGACCTGTCGCCCGACCGCAGGGAGGATCGCGCGGCCCGACAGTCGGGTGCCGTCTTCATCATCGGGGTGGGAGCACCCCTCGGGGATGGAAGACCGCACGGCGGACGCGCACCGGACTACGACGACTGGATCACCCCGAACGGCCGCGGACTGGGCCTGAACGGAGACCTGATCGTCTGGCACCGCCCCCTGGACCGGGCACTCGAACTCTCCTCGATGGGCATCCGTGTAGATGCCCCGACTCTGCAAGAGCAGCTGCGCATCTGCGGTGTTCCTGAGCGGAGTGAGCTGGATTTCCATCGCCGGCTTCTCGAAGGGCGTCTCCCCCAGACTGCCGGCGGGGGGATCGGTCGCTCTCGTGTGTGCATGTACCTGCTGCGGAAAGCGCATATCGGGGAGGTCCAGGCCAGCGTCTGGCCCGACGCCATGCGGGCCGAATGTGCGCGCCTGGGGATACGGCTGCTCCCCTGAACCGGTTTCCTGCGGGCGGGCCGCAGAGCAACCTAGGACGCCTTCCGCAGAACCCCCGGCCCCTGCGGAGGTTGCGGGTGCTCGAATCTCCGGGTCGCGCCCAGGAAGAGGTCGCATGCGTCTTCGGAGGTGCTCAAGGCCGAGGGGGCCGGCTTCGGTCTGGCCCCCTGCGACGCGTACCACACCCGGCGCACCTTCAGCGTCGAGGAGGCGAAGCAGCCCCAGGCATGCCAGCCCTGGCGCTGCGCGCCATGCCTGGCACACACAAGCAAGAAGGGCGACGGGTCTCCCCATCGCCCTTCCTCATCTTCAGGACGGTTTGCCAGCCGCTGATCAGCCGCCCGAAGAGGTCAGTTCGAAGTCTACATCCGGGGTGTCCTCACCGGCCGAGACCTCGATCCCCGTCTGCAGGGATTCCTCATACCCTTCCGCCTCGGCACGGATGTCATACGTGCCCGCCAGGAGGGCCTGGATCACGTACTCGCCGGTCTCATCGTCCGCCAGGGTCGTGGTCACCGTGTCGCCGGTGGCCGGATCGAGCGCGAACAACACGGCACTGATGCCCGTGGGCGTGACGGTCCCCGAGATCGTGCCGGAGAGCACGGTCTGGACCAGCCGGATGGTGGGCCGCAGGATATAGTTCCCGCTGCCCGGGGGCGCCTCGTGCAGGGACTGTGCCACATCGAAGTCAACGGTGACCTCGGTGATCACGTTCGGGTCGACGTTGATGGTCCCCACGAGCTTGATCCCCGTCTGGTCACCGCTGGGGATGAAGAGGTCCTGGGGCGTGCCGTCGATCGTGAGCGTGGCGCTCTCCAGCATGATGCGGATCTGCGTGTAGGTCCCCGCTTCCAGTTCCACCTCACCGAGGGTGGCCCAGACCCCGTTCACCAGTTCGAGCAGGTCGAAGGTGCGGGCCGCCTCGGGCAGGTCGTTCGCGAGGACCGTGAACCAGCCCTCTTCCGAGGTCTCGGCCTCTTCGGCCCGGTGCACGACCACTTCCTCGAAAACGACCTCCAGGGACTCGATCGCCTCGATGCCGGCCGGCGCATCCACGAGGTTCACCCGCAGGGTGCCCGTGCCGTCCTCGGGTGCGGTGGAGTCGGAACAGCCCGACAGGCCTCCCGCCACCAAGCCGAACCCCAGGACCAGGGTCGTCAGATATCTGAATGCGAATCTCATCGTGTTCGCTTCCTCCCGTTACTCCGCGCGACTGGTTCGGGCCGGGGATCCCCGGCCCGACGGTGCTGTGTGTTCACCTAGAGATAAGTGCAAACGGCGTGCCATCCGGCCCGGGACCGGCCGGACCGAGTCCGCTGGCTCCCCCCTGCAGGCATGGATATGGGGCTGCCGGACCCATTCAACCTCTATCCGGAAGAGTGCTTCCGGAGGGCTCCCCCGAAGCCGCGGACCGACGAGGTGTACCTGTCCGTACACTTCTCGGCGTCCCGTCGTCCTGCCCGGTACACCCCGGTCACGGTTCGGCGGACTCCGGGACCGGCTCCACGGCGCCCGACCGGGTGATTACCGCCACACCCCCCAGGACCAGGAGCACCCCCGTCCCCTGGAGGAGGGAAAGGGACTCGCCGAAGATCAGGATCCCCCAGAGCAGCGTGGCGGCGGGCTGCATGAGCAGCATCACCGAGGTCTCGAGCGCCGGAAGCCGGGGGAGGGTTCGGGCGATGAGGAGCCAGCCCGCCGTCTGGGGAAGGAGAGCCAAAAGGAGCAGCCACCCGTGCTCGGGCCAGGCAGGCACCAGCGTGAATACCGGGTCGAAGCTCCCGTAGAGGAGGGCACCCGCTGCGGCACCCAGGGTGGCGTCCAGCAGGGGGCCCGCGGGAGGGGCCAGCCCCCGGTTCGAAGCCCGGAAGAAGACCAGGAAGATGGCGTACAGGGCCCCGGCCGCCGCACCCAGGAGAGCGCCCGGCACGGGGTCGGAGCCGTAGGCATCGGTCCTCCCCAGCCCGGAGATCAGGACCACCCCTGCCAGGACGGCGGGGATGGTGGCCAGGGCGGCGGCCGTGGGACGTTCCCGGTGGAGCAGCCAGGCCAGCACCCCCACCACCACCACCTGGATGTTGGCCAGCACCGTGGCCAGCCCCGCCCCGATGAGCCCGATGGAGCGGTGCCAGAGGGTGAGGTCGGTGGCGAGGATGAAGCCCGCGGCCGCTGCCATGAGATGCTGGGGCATGGTCCGACGGTCGGACGATCGCCCCGCCAGCCAGATCGCCGCCAGCACGGGGACCGCGTAGGCCATGCGGAAGAAGGCAGCGCCCGCGGGAGAGACATCCGCCAGGCGCACGAGGATGGCGGAGAAGGAGATGATGAGGATGCCCAGGAGGGCGAGGAGGTGGGTCATGGCGGCCCGTGGTCCAGGGTGTCTCAGGGCGTGTAGTGTACGGTGAGGGCCGACATGACCTCCCTCTGATAGGTGCCTCCGACCGGCCGGTTCACCAGCGTCCCGTTCACCACGAGGGTGGAGGAACCCCCGCCGTCCAGGTTCACCGCCTCCACGCAGCCCAGGTCCCGCAGGATGAGGGCCAGCTCCCGCAGGTCCACTCCCCGGCTGGAGGGCTGGCGCCCGTCCACCACCAGCAGGATGAGGTCACCCTCCCCTGTGTATCCCGCCGCAGTCCTGGGGTGGACCTCGGGGATCGAACTCCCGAAGAAGACCTCTTCCTGGTCGCTGACCGCCGTCCTGCCCCCCTGCAGGAGCACCGGACCGGCGGAGAGGGCGTCCCGCACCGGCCAGGTGCTGCCGGTGCCGCGATCGGGCGGGTCCCCCGGCCGGCCGGGCCGGTTGGCCGGAGG
>JAWOFN010000138.1:0-6964 GCA_046497505.1 bacterium
CTCGACGTCTCCGAGCTGGTAGTCGGCCAGTTCCGGCCGACCGCTCGCTATCACACGGCGGGCTCTCTCGGCCAGGTCGGACTCCAGACAGCCGGAGCTGACGGCACCCTGCCAGCTGCCGTCCTCGAAGACCAGCATCCGGGCCCCGGGGCGGCGGAATGCCGATCCCTTCACCTCCACGATGGTGACCATTGCCGTCTTCTCATCCGGCCGGCGGCGCCTGGCTTCGAGCAGGGGAGCAAGATCCATCATGCGGAGCACTCGCACGCATCGGGTTCACAGGATCGCGGCGGGCATGATAGCAGAAGCTTCGGGCCGGGGTGAAGAAGCCAGTATGCTGCTGGCCGGGACCGCGGCGACCGAACACCTGCAGAGGGAGCACCCGATGAGCGAGCGCGTCCGCGCTGCTTCACTACAGTACTGGATACGGCCCGTGCGCATCCAGAACACCGGGCCCGAGCACGTGGAGGCGATCATCGCCCTCTGCGAGAAGGTCTATCCCCATTCCCATCCATGGGACCGGGACCAGCTCCTCTCCCATCAGGAGCACTTCCCCGAGGGGCAGTTCGTGGCCATCACCCCCGAGGGCGATCGGGTGGTGGGGATGCAGGCCAACCTGATCGTCCTCTGGGACGACTACGACATCGACGACACCTGGCGCGACTTCACCGACCACGGCTGCTTCACCAACCACGACCCGGAAGGACACACGCTCTACGGCGCCGAGGTCATGGTGGACCCCGACGTGCAGAGCAGGGGGGTCGGGAGTATCATCTACGAGGCCCGGCACGTCCTGGTGAAGCGGCGGGGGCTGAAACGGGTCCGGGCGGGGGCCCGCCTGGCGGGCTACGCGGACCACATGGCCGAGATGGACCCGAAGACCTACGTGGACCGGGTGATCCGGGGGGAACTGAGGGACCCCACCCTCTCCTTCCAGATCAAGCGGGGCTACCGGGTGCTGGCGGTGGTGGAGGACTACCTGAAGCGGGACCCGGCCAGCGGAGGCTGGGCCGCCGTCATCGAGTGGGTCGATCCCGAGGCGACCGATCCGGAGCGGGATCCGGGCACCTAGGCGTGTACGACCTCCAGGAATTCCAGGCCCGCCAGGTCGCGATCGAAGGTGGCGAGGTGGTCCGCCCCCCGCTCGCGTGCGGCGGTGATGATGGCGCAGTCCACGAAGCTCAGCCGGCCCGATTCCTGCGTGCAGAAGGTCTTCACGACCTCGAGGAAGAGGTCCGAGGAGGGTACGAAATCCGCATCGCCGGCAGCGAGCAGCTGCCCCGCCACTTCCGAAGCCTTCTCCCGGCCGCGTCTGAGCAGCAAAACGGTCACTGTCTCAAGGAAGACGTACTCCAGCAGGAGCGGCCGGCCCCAGCGTCCGGACGCCAACTGCGCCATGATGCGTGCGGCCTCCGGGTGATGCACGTCGGAGATGTTGTGATAGGCGATGAGGAAGCTGGAATCGAGGACGATCATCGATCCTCTTCACGGACCCCGTACACGATCCCGTCGATCTCCTCACTCACATGCTCGTTCCCTTCCGGCCATTCTTCCGGGATGAGATCCAGCAGACTCCCCTCCTCTCCGGAAGTCTCCGGCCGCCCCAGGTAGGCCCGGATCGCCTCGTTGACCATCTGTCCCATGGTCCGGCCCTCACGGGCTGCGCGGGCCTTCAGCTCCCGATAGGCATCGTCATCCAGGTTGCGGATCGTGGTATCCATGGGTCACAGTGTAACACATGTGGTCTGATACTGCAACACAACGCACCTGGACTGCAGGGACCACGCTCAATCAGGTGACACCCGCAGCACACTGCCGGCGCGGCTGTTGAGGAGGAAGAAACGCACACCGTCCCCCGTGTCCTCCACGACCAGCGGTCCCCACCACCCGTAATCGTCCTCCCACTCGAAACAGCGTTCGATCTCGATCAGCTCACCATCCGGTCGGAACCGGACCAGGCGGGCGTTTACCAGAAGGTCTCCCGCGGGTCTACAGGGTCCTGCACCCGGGACAGAAGGGGTCTGGCCTAGGGTCCCTCCCGGTAGACGCGGATGTTGTCGAAGTCCGCCCCCTGCATGCCGTAGCAGAAGAGGCCGATCTGACCCCGGGGGATGCTGGCGTCGTCGAACTCGAAAAAGATCCGGCCGTTGATCTCCACGGTGAAGGAACTGGCCACCATGTCGATCTCGACCACGTAGCGCCCGTTCTCGTCGTAGCCCCCATAGTCCGGTTCGACCATCTGGTCGATGATCTCCCAGGCACCCCCGACCCGCTTGTCCATCCTGAGGCGGGGCCCCCCGCTGGCCGCATCATCCACCATGAGCAGGCGGTAGAACTCGCCGTCCGGGTCGGTGGAGCTGTCCCGATATCGGAACACCACCCCGATCCCGTCGTCATCCCGCGGGATGAGGTCCACCCGGATGCTGACGCTGACCCAGGAGGTGTCCCCCACCACCGCCATCGTCCCCTCGTAGTCCGGCGCGTAGGGGGTCTGCTGGGGATCGGGCGAGGGGGCGTGGACGTTGCTCGCCTGGTGGAGCCGGCGGTTCAGGATCCGCCAGTCCGCCGGGGTGTCCTCGGTGGCCGCCTGCTGGGTGATGACCTCCCATCCCGCGGGGAGCGGGCCGTCCTCGAGGGAATCGAAACTCTCCTCGTAGAGGAGGTCGGGGTCCTCTCCTGGGCCGGTCCCGTCCCCGCCGCCGCAGCCCGCGGCGATGAAGAGGGGAAGGACCAGCAGGGACAGGAGCCGAAGGACCCCTGCCCCGCTGCTCTGATGGTCTTCCATCCGGATGGACAGCCTCCTGCCTGCTTTCACGCCTCCCTGCCGGCCCAGAACTTCTGGGCACGGTCCGCATCGGTGATGACCTCTTCGATGCGGCGCAGCCCCTCCTGGATCTCCTCGGTGGAGGCGGCGTAGGAGAAGCGCACGTACTCCTGCTCTTCACCCTCGGCCCGCCGGCCGAAGCACTGACGTCCCAGCACGGCGACGCCCGCCTCGAAGAGGAGATACTCCTGAAGGGCCTTCGAGTGCGGCAGTCCCAGATTACCACACGCCCCCGTCACGTTCGGCCACACGTAGAACGCACCGGCGGGGTTCAGACAGCTGATCCCCTCGATCTCGTTCAGGCCGTCCACAATGATGTCCCGACGCTTCAGGAAGGTGTCGCGCATCATGTCCGCACCCGACTGGTCCCCCGTGATGGCCTCGATACCGGCGACTTGGGTGAAGGCGGCGGTGCACGAGTTGCTGTTGGTCATCAGGCGCGCGATGCCTTCGGCCAGTCCGGCGGGATAGACGCCGAAGCCCAGGCGCCATCCGGTCATGGCCCAGGTCTTGGAGTGACCATCCAGGATGATGGTGCGGTCCTTCATCCCGTCGAACTGGGTGATGCTCTGGAACTCGCCGTCGTAGACCAGGCGGCTGTAGATCTCATCGCTCAGGACCCAGAAATCGAACTTCCGCGCCAGCTCCGCCACCCGCTCCAAACTCTCCCTGGGGACCACACCGCCGGTGGGGTTCTGGGGGCTGTTGAGGATGAGGAACTGGGTCTTCTTGCTCACCCGTTCCTCCAGCTTGCCCACGTCGAAGGAGAAGGCGTACTCCTCCTCGAGGGGCAGCGGAACGGCGGCGGCTCCCACGAAGTCGATCATCGACTCGTAGATGGGGAACCCGGGGTTGGGGTAGATCACCTCGTCCCCCGGCTCGGCCAGGGCCAGCATGCTGAAGAAGATGGTGGGCTTCCCCCCGGGTGTGACCACCACGTTGGCCGCGGTGTAGTCGGTCCCCCGGGTGCGGTTGATCTCCTCCGCTATGACCTCGCGGAACTCCATGATGCCGGCGGAGGGGGTGTAGTGGGTGAACTCATCCTCGATGGCCTTCTTGCCGGCCTCGCGGATGTTCTCGGGTGTGGCGAAATCCGGCTCTCCGATAGAGAACGAGACGATGTCGCGACCCTCTGCTTTCAGGGCGTTGACCTGTGCGAGGACCTCGAATGCCGTCTCGGTCCCCAGACGGGACATGCGTTCGGCGAACTTCATGGGATGACCTCGGGTTTGACGATGGAATGGGGCTCGGAGCCCTCGATGATGGCGATCAGGTTCTCAGCGGCCATGGTGGCCATCCTGGTCCGAGTCTGGACGCTGGCGCTGGCGATGTGCGGCAGGAGCGTCACGTTGTCAAGTCCGACCAGGTCGGGGTGGATCTCGGGTTCCTCCTCATACACGTCCAGGCCCGCCGCGAAGATGGTACCCTCCTCGAGGGCGCGGGCCAAGGCGGCCTCATCCACCACCGGGCCGCGGCTGGTGTTGACCAGCACGGCCGTGGGCTTCATGAGGGAGATCTTCTCGTGGTCTTTCATTTGGCGGGGCTCCTCCAGCTCGGCGTTCCTGACCGCCCGGGCGAACCGGTCCGCTTCCGCCATACGACGGGCGGCGGGCGGGCACGAAGCCAACAAAGCCGATCAGCGGCAGGGTGTCAACGAAGGGGCGGCTCGGAGCGGATCCGGCCGAAGGGGTCCCCTTCTTTCCACCGCACCCTCCCCTCCATGGAGGCCATCTCCCAGCCTGTGAGCAGGGCGGCCTTCATGACCTGCAGGGCGCCTTCATAGAGGAAGTCCTCGGAGAACTCGTCGCCGGGCTGGTGGTAGACGTCCCGGGTCCACCGCTGGAAGAACTCCTCTCCCCACCCCTCGGGACGGCCCCGGTAGTCCTCCCCCGCCTTCAGACTGTGAGCGGGGACGCCCTGCTTGGAGAAGGAGAAGTGATCGCTCCGGAAGTAGGAGCCCACCTCCGGGTTCGGATAGTCCTTCACCTCCATGTCCATGGAGGCCGCGACCTCCTCCACGATCTTCCCCATGCCCGTCCGTCCCTTGGCGCCCAGCACCAGGTCGTCCGTCTCCCCCCACAGGTTGATGCCGTCCAGGTTGATGACCCCCTGGACCTTCTCCGAGGACACGGGGAGGTTCTCGGCCAGGTGTTTGCTGCCCAGCAGCCCCGACTCCTCGGCGGTGACCAGGGCGAAGACGAAGGAACGCCCCGAACGCATGCGCTCGGGGGCGGTACCCAGGACCTCGGCCAGGTTGAGGACGGCCGCGGTGCCCGAGGCGTTGTCGAAGGCGCCGTTGTAGATGACGTCCCCGACTCCCTCGCGCATCCCCAGGTGGTCGAGGTGGGCTGAGTACATCACGTACTCGTCCGCCATCTCCCCGCTTCCCCGGACCACACCCGCCACGTTGGTCCCGGTCATGCGCTCGGTGGTGTTGCGGATGGCGGTGGATGCGCTCAAACCCAGGTCCACCGGCTGGAAGTCACGACGCGCGGCGGCCTGCATCAGCTCGTCCAGGTCCTGACCTGCCATGGACATGATCTGCCGGGCGACCTCGTTGGTGACCCAGCCCCGCATCTTCAGGGGGTCGTCGCCCCCCTCACCCGCCAGGCTGAACTGGTCGCCGCTCCAGGAGGATTCCACCACGTTCCAGCCGTAGCCCGCCATCTCGGTCTCGTGGACCAGGATCACCCCCTCGGCCCCGAGATCCTGGGCGATCTCGTACTTGTAGGTCCATCTGCCGTAGTAGGTCATGGCCCGGCCCTCGAAGAGGTCCGGCTCCGCCTGGGTGGCCGGGGGGTCGTTCACCAGCATGACCAGGACCTTGCCGGCCACGTCCATGCCGGCGTAATCGTCCCAGTCGTACTCGGGGGCCTGGATGCCGTAACCCACGAAGACCATCTCCCCGTCCACCTCCACGGTGGGCTGGAAGATCCCGGAGTCCACCACGAACTCGGGACCGTAATCGTAGGCTGCGCGCTCACCTCGGCCGGCGATGGTCAGCGTCATGTCCGGGTCGGCCCGCTGCATGATCAGCGGCACGGCCTGTCGGTAGCTCCCCCCCTCGAAGAAACCCTCGGCACCCGCCATGCGCAGGCGCGCCTCGATGTACTCGGCCGCCAGGGCCTCGCCCCGGCTGGCAGGGGCCCGCCCCTCCAGGAGGTCGTGGGAGAGGAACCTCAGGTCCGCTTCGAAGGTGTCTGCATCGAGCAGCCCCACGGCCGCCTGCATGCGGCCCTGCATCATGGGCCGGTCGGGCCGCTGAGCCTCGACCCCGGCCGATGTGCCGAGGACGGTCGCCGCCATCGCGGCGGCGAGGGTGGCGAGACGGAGCATGCGTTTCCTCGCACGGGACATCATGGTCACGATCCCTCCGCTTCAGGTGGCCAGACCTTCGATCTGTTCCAGCATCCGGTCCGGGTCGGTGACCGGCTGCTCGCAGGCCTGGTCCCTGCACACATAGGCGGTCGCCCGGCCGTACTGGGCCCGCTGTGCTTCCGTATAGGGGGCCAGCCGGGTGATATCGGATGTATCTTCGGGCTCGGGACGGAAGGCCACAACCGCATTCGGCAGGAAGGGGGTGCGCAGAGCATCCAGCATGGCGGTGGTGTCCGCGTAGCCGGGGCGGCCCGCCACCGTGATCTCCTGCCCGCCGGCGGCGGAGAAGGAGAGGGCGGCAAGCAGGGCCGTGAAGGCCCCCGGGCTCCGCTCCAGCTGGGCCCCGTGGGCCTCGAGCACCCGGTACCCCTTCTCTTCCCACTCCGGACGGGCCAGCAGGCGTCCCAGCCGCATGAGGGTGAGGGCGGCGACCGAGTTCCCCGAAGGCATCGCGCCGTCGTAGAACTCCTTCTTCCGGACCAGCAGCTCGCCGGAGGCGGTGAAGAAGAAACCCCCCTCCTCCTCGTCCCAGAACAGCTCGATCATCCGCCCCGCCAGCCCGGAGGCCCGTTCCAGGTGGAGGGGGGAGAAGGTGGCCTCGTACAGTTCCAGGAGCCCCCAGATGAGGTAGGCGTAGTCATCCAGGTGGCCGGGGAGACCGGAATGTCCCTGACGCCAGCGCTTGAGGAGCCGGCCGCCGTCGCCGCGAAGCTCCTCCCAGATGAACTCCGCCGCCCGGCGGGCGGCCTCGGTGTAGGCGTT
>JAWOFN010000032.1:0-8259 GCA_046497505.1 bacterium
ACAAGGCAGACCTGATCCTGGTGAACGGCAACCCGCAGGAGAACTTCAAGCTCCTCTATCCCACCGGCACCGGGGTGCTGGAAGAGGACGGTACCTACGGATGGGGCGGTACGGTGGCATGGACCATCAAGGACGGCTATTGCTACAAAGGCTCGGTCCTCATGGACGAGGTACGACAGATCGTGCGCGAAGCGCGGGAGGAGCGTGACACCGGCAACGGAGGCTGAACCATGAAGGCTATCAAGCCAGGCACCTATCTGGCGATCGCAGCGTTATGCACCCTCGCGGCATGCGGCGGTACAGACGCAGACCATCGCCTCGAGGTCACCACCGAGGACGGTGTCCGCACCGTCGTCAACCGGGGCGGCCCGCGGTTCGAGGAATCCCTCTTCGACTTCGAGCATGTCCTCACCCTCCAGCAGGACGAGGAGGTCCCCGCCTCCCTGCTGGGCTCCATCCAGGACATCCGCCAGGGGGGCGACGGGCGCTTCTACGTCGCGGATGCGCGGAACGTGCGGATCGCGGTCTTCGGTCCGGATGGGATCTACCAGCACGACATCGGGCGATACGGCAAGGGACCCGGCGAGTTCGACATGCGGTTCCACCTGGAGGCCCTCCGGGGTGATACCCTCCAGGTGTTCGATGCCTCGCTCCAGCGGACCACCCTCTTTCGTACGGACGGCTCCCTGATCGGGACCGTGCATTCCCCCCTCGATGCGAGCGTGGACCACATGATCCAGGTGGAGGACGATAGACTCCTCATGCTGGACTGGCAGCGTGAGATGAAGGGGAACATCTCCCACCAGCGGCCCGAAGCGGTCCTGGCAGGCAGTTCAGGCGATACGCTCGCCTGGATCCGGGGGCCTTCGATACCGCAGTCCCGTTTCACCGATCTCACCGGGCCGGACGGGAGGTACGCCGGAAGGTACACCCGCCTCATGTTCGGTGGGATGCCGCAGCTGCTCTTCGATTCCCCGGACCGCATCCTCATCGCACACGGAACCGAACCGGTCATCGATAGGTACGGCCTGGACGGCACGCACCGGCTCCGTGTGCGGATCGAGGTCGAGCTCCCGGTCATGGACCGCGGGTTCCAGGATCGCTACTGGCAGTTGGCGGACAGCATCGCCGCCGCGCAGGGACAGGAACCGGAGCGGATGGAACGGGTGAAGGAACGCATGATGTTCGCCGACCGTCTGGGATTCAGTGAGCGGGGCTTCGTGGACGATCGGGGGTATGTATGGCTGCTGGACCAGCGGGCGATCCCCTTCATGGTCCCGGGGGATCCGGCGTCCTACCATCTCGTCTCCCCCGAGGGGCGATATGCAGGGACTGTGGAGGTCCCGGGTCCCTTCAGCCGGGTGTTCGCGGTGGACGACGGCCTCGTCCTGGCGACCACCTATGACCTTGCCACCGGGGTGACGGAAGCCGTGGTGTACCGGCTCCATCCGGCGGTCGAAGGCTTCGACTACCTCTCGGGATCGTAGTCCTCGAACCGCTCCCGGACCGTGATGGGGATCTCCTCCTCCAGATCCTCGCCCAGACGATCCTTCTCCACCTCCAGGTCGTAGCGGGCCTGGAGGTTGAGCCAGGAGGCTTCGGAGGTCTCGAAATACCGGGCCAGCCGGATCGCCGTATCCGGGGTGATCGACCGCTTTCCGTGCACGATGGCGTTGATGCGCGGGATGGGGACGTTCAGATCCTTCGCAAGCCGATACTGACTGAGCCCCAGGGGCTCCATGAACTCCTCCAGGAGCACCTCGCCCGGATGGATGGGGTCTGTCGTCTTGCTGGCCATGTTCCTCACCTGTGGTAGTCGGTTATCTCTACGCTGTGTGTTCCGCCCTCCCCCCAGCGGAACACGATCCTCCCCTGGTCGCTGATCCGGATGCTCCAGAATCCCTCCAGGTCGCCCCGGAGCTTCTCGAGCCGGTTCCCCGGCGGCACGCGCAGATCGGTGATCTCGTCCGCCGCATCGAGAAGCAGGAGTTTCCTGAGAGCCCTGCGGAGGATCTCGGGAGGCAGTCCACGGACCGATTCACGGTTGAAGACCCTCCGTGTACGCTCGTCCCCGAAGCTGCGGATCATACCGAGAGGTTAACGCTGTACGATAATAACGTCTAGCATAAACATCTCGCCCCTCGCCGGGGCCGGACCGTTGTGGATCGTGTTACGGGTCCCATGAGGACGGGAGAGCCGGTGGAGCGGCGGGCTACCGACGTTTCCGGAGGATCCGTTTCATCTCCTTCTGCAGGCGGGCGATCTCCTTGTCCCGTGCCTACGGCCCCCCCACGCTGCCCATCGACCTGAGCCTGGACTCGGGAGCGGACCGCGCCCTGCTCCGGGGCATCTGTGGACCATGAACAGCCACTACGTGGAAGTGCTCTCCGATGGCCGGGTGGTCACCCTCAACCGGATGTGGCCGCTTTTGAGGATCTACCGGGACGGCGAGCTGCAGCGGGAGTCCCGCATCGACCTGGAGGGGATCCTCCCCCTCCTGGAGGATGAGGGGGCCCGGCAGGTGCTGGAGTCGCTGATCGACGCCATGGAAGCCCTGTCTCCCGAGGAGATCACACGGCGCTTCGAAACCGGCCGCCTGAAGAGAGCGGAACTCCCCGACATGAGCCCGCTCTGGGACATCGCCGCCCGGGGCGACGAGATCTGGCTCAACTTCTTCTTTCTCACGAGGCTGGACGAGCAGGGGCGTATCCAGCGGGTACTGAAGGCCGAGGACCCGGGCTTCGCCTACACGGTGGCCCTCCACGGGGACCGCGGGGTCTCGCTCAATCCCGGGATGGCCGTACTGAAGTCCTTCCGCCTCCCCTGAACGTACAGACGGCCGGCACCGTGATCCGGGCACCGGCCGCCTCTTCGCTCGCTGTAGAGGCTCCTGTCCCTATTCCGGGTAGCCGATCCGGTCGAAGGGGTTGACCACCGAGGTCGCCATGTTGCGGGAGTGGGCGGCGATCCGCTTCAGGAAGCGGAGGTAGAGGGCCACCGTGACCTGGTCCGCGGCGCTGAGGTCGGTACTCACACCCTGAACGAACTGGAAGGTGATCTCGTCGCACCGCCTTGAGATCTGCTTCTTGTAGTCGGTCATGAGCTTGCGGGCCAGGTCGGGGTCCGACTCCTTGAAGGACTCGATCGCCTGGTCCAGCATCTCGTCCACCGCTCCCTCGATCTCGGTGACCTGCTCCTCACGGCTGCCCGCCTGGAGACGCGCGGGGTGATGGACCGCCAGGTCGTAGATGTTCTTCGCGTAGTCCCCGATCCGCTCGATGTCGATGACGATGCTCACCAGCACCAGCCCCGAGGTGAGTTCCGCCTTCCCCGAGATGGCCAGGTGGGTCATCACCTTCCTCCGCACGTCCCGCTCGAAGCGGTTGATGACCTGGTCGGTGGCGTACACGTCCAGGTCGATCTCGGCGGAGTCCCGACGCCGGAGCGACTCCACGCTCGCCCGGAACATCTGCCGGGTGATATCCAGCATCTCGTGGCAGTCCTCCATGGCCTGGGCATAGAGGTCGCCTTCCTTGAAGACGCCGAAGAGTTCCTTAAGCATGGATGCCTCCCTCGAACACGATCACGAGGATCGGGATCAGATAGAACACGATGAGGATGTAGAAGAGCGGGATGAGCTTGCTGCGTACCGCGAGGCGGGCCATGAGTTCCGCCAGGCGGATGGGGATCCGCCGTACGGCCGGTACGGGCCAGATGACCAGCGTGCCGAGGAGGTTGAAGATGAGGTGGGCGAAAGATACGGAGAGGGCGTAGGGGTTCCCGGTGGAGAAGGCCGCGATGTTGGCGGTGAGCGTGGTGCCCACGTTGGCTCCGATGGTATAGGGGAAGATCTGGACGAGGGTGAGCACACCGGCGCCCACCAGCGGTACCATCAGCGAGGTCGTGATGGAACTGCTCTGGACCAGGAAGGTGAGCACCACCCCGAAACCGAAGCCCCGAAGGGCGGTCTTGAAGATATAGGTGTCGAAGAAAGCCTCCACCTTCGAGAGTACCAGACTCCGCAGGATCTTCACCAGGCTGAAGAGCATGTAGAAGGTCAGCGCCACGCTGATGATGAGCAGCAGCCACGCGCTCCCTCCCACCGCCCCTTCGATGAAGCCCACCATGGGCGAGACCACCAGTTTCAGGG
This sequence comes from bacterium, assembly GCA_046497505.1. GTDB lineage: Bacteria > Blakebacterota > Blakebacteria > Blakebacterales > JAWOFN01 > JAWOFN01. The sequence continues at coordinate 4,151 of JAWOFN010000032.1, forward strand.
GATCGGCCAGTTTCAGGCCCCCGGCGGTGTCCAGGGTGAAGGCCAGGACCGTGGCGGGCCTGGAGATGATCCCGAAGAAGTACTCGAGGGGGAAGAGGATGATGACGGCCATGAGGTTGAAGAAGTCGTGGACCGTGCTCGCGGCGAAGGCCCGCTTGAACTCCTGGACCCGGGTGATATGCCCCACCGAGACGATGGTGTTCGTCACCGTGGTCCCGATGTTGGCCCCCATGACCATGGGGATGGCCCCCTGCAGGCTGATGCCCCCTCCGGCCACCATCCCGACGATGATGCTCGTGGTGGTGGAGGAGCTCTGCACCAGGGTGGTGGCGAGGATGCCGATGAAGAGGCCCGAGATGGGGTTGTTGGTCGTGACCAGGATCCGGTTGGCCAGCTCGGAGCCGAAGAGCTCGAACGATGCCCCGATCCCCTGGATCCCGACCAGGAAGAAGTAGAGGGCCGCCACGATCCCGGCGGCCTTGGCGATGTTCAGCAGCAGTTCGCGCCGCCGTGCCCGGGCGGCCTGCAGGTCTTCGGGAGGTGTCTCCCGGGGTTCAGCCATGGGTCGGGGGCTCCAGGTCCGTGGTGCTCATCCGGGCGGTCGGACAGCCGCCCGGTTCAGGGCCTCGCTCAGGATCTCGCCGGAGGCCTCACTCCGCCGCGCCCTCCTCCGCTTCCTCCAGCCGCGACCGGTAGGCCTCCCGCAGTGCATTTAATGCATCCCCCCGACGTTCGTACAGCCGTTTCAGGGGCCGGGGTGCATGCCGGTCCAGGGCATAGGCGGTGATGATGGGGAGGGCCACGGTCGCGTCCACGTAAGCCACCACCGCGTCGGGGAGCCGGTCCGGGTCCACCTTGCCCCATGAGACCGCCTCGCCGGGGGTCGCGCCCGAGAGTCCCCCCGTGTCGGGACGGGCGTCGGTGACCTGCAGGAAGTAGTCGTGCCCCTTCTCGTCCAGGCCCAGGACCTCCTGGATCTGGGGCTCGGTCTGGAGCAGGAAGTTCTTGGGGGAACCTCCCCCCACGATGAACACCGCGGACCTGCCCCCCCCACGCTTGGCGTCCCAGACGATCGCAGCGGTCTCGTTCACGTCGGCGGAGACGTCGAAGAGGGGGCGCCCGTCCAGGAGCCAGCGGCTGGCCACGTTCATGCCGATGCTGGAATCCCCGGGTGAGGAGGTGTAGATGGGCACCCCCGCCCGCCAGGCGGAGGAGAGGAGGCTCCTCTCCTCCTGACCCAGGGCCCTCTCCCGTTCGGCCAGGTACCTCCCGCAGAGGTGGTGGAACTCCGCGCTGCTCATCTGCTCGCCGAACTCCGGCTCCTGGATGATGCGGCGGAAGAAGCCGTCCGTGTCCAGGAGCACATCGTAGTCGAAGAAGATATCATAGATCCGGACCACCCCCTCCTCCCGGAGGGCGGTGTCGTCCACGAAGGGGGTGCCCTGGTGCATGGAGAGGCCCAGGCCGAAGTGGGCGTCGTGGTAGAGGTTCGCCCCGGTGGAGACGATCCAATCCACGAAGCCGGCCTCGATGAGGGGGATCAGGCAGGACATCCCCAGCCCCGCCGGCGTGAGGGCGCCGGTGAGGCTCAGCCCCACCGTCACGTCCTCCTCGAGCATCTTCTCGGTGAAGAGCCGGCATCCCTCCCGCAGCCGCCCGCCGTTGTAGCTCAGGAAGGCCCGGTCCACCAGGTCGGCGGCCGAGATCCCCGCCCCCACCGGTTCGGGGAGGATGCGGGCTCCGCGAAGATGGTCCTTCTCCTCCATCGTCTACTCCTGGTCCTCTGTCCCGGGTCCGGGAGGGCCCTCCTCCGGACCCCTCCCCTGCTCTTCGGGACGCTCCCGCCTCTGCGGGGGCACCGGCCCTGCCCTCTCCTCCCACTCCTCGGACCACCGCTCCCCCTCCATGAGGAGGATGGCCTCGGGGTGCTCCGGGTCGTGGCGGATCTCCTCCTCGGTGATGCTCCGGTGGAAGAACTGCAGGAGGCGCTCTCCCTCGGCGGTCCACGTCCTGGGCTCCAGCAGAGCCATGGGGGCGTCGGCCCGGATCACGATGCGGCCCGGCCCGATGGCCACCCTGCCCCCCTCGATGACGAAGTGACGGTTCGCCCCCTCCGGGAAGGCCGCGTTGAAGTCCTTCCACCCCGCGGTGCGGGCGGTGTGACGCTTCGAGCTCCCCGGAGCGCCGTGGATGGACGGATACGGCTCGTCCGAGGGCCGGAAGAGGTTCAGGAAATCGCGCCGTTTCAGGGGTGCCTCCTCGCCGCGGTGACGGGTGTCCTCACGCGAAGGGAACGTACCGCGGCGTGGGGACGCAAGCGCCGATCGGACCGCAGGGCGGCCGGGCGAGAGGGGGCGGCGGGTCAGACGGTCTCCGCTTCCCGCATCGCCTCGATCATGAGGTCGAGGGCCACCTGATAGTGGTAGCGGTAAGCGATGACCATCCCCTGGAGTTCCTCGGGCGACAGTTCCCCATCCTCCTCACCCAGTTCCCTCAGCAGGAGCATCAGCGTCGCGAGCCCGGAGGCCTGCACCATGAGAGAGAGCATGGTGGAATCCAGACTGATGCGATCCATGGTTCCTCCGGTGACGCACAGTGGACCGTCGCCCGGGGCGCTGCTATACTGCGCCCCCGTGAGCGAACGGAACGAACAAGGTACCAGTCTACAGGTTCACGACCTGACCCCTCTAGAGTTTTTTGACGGCTACACCACGGAGGAGCTCAGGGAACTGATCCCCTACCTCAGACGGTACACCTACGTCCCTGAAGAGGGCCCCATCTTCCACGAGGACCTGGCCCGGAAGGGGATCCAGCTCATCCTGGAGGGGGAGGTCCGGATCGTCAAAGTGGTCAGCGAGGAACACGGCCTGCTGCTGGCCACACTGCGGCGGGGGGAGATCTTCGGCGAGGCCTCCATGTTCGACCGCGGGCCCCATACCAGCACGGTCGAGGCCGGGGAGAGGACCGAGACGGTCGCCATCACCCGGGAGGTCTACCACGAACAGCTGGTGAAGGAGCAGCCCCACCTGGCGGAGAGGATCGCACGGCATGCCGCACAGGTCCTGAGCGAGAGGCTCAGGCAGGCCAACGAGACCGTCATGACCTATGCCATCTGGACGAGGAGCCTGCAGCAGGCCTCCCCCCCCACCCGGTGGCGATGGTATCCCCTCTCCACCACCTCCAACCTGCAGGCGAGAGACCTGGACAAGTCGGCAGGGACCTAGCGGGGCACACGTGCCCCGCGCGGCCCCTGCCGTCCCGGCCCTCTACTTCTCGGGCGGGGGAGGCGGTACCATGCCCCTGCCGGTACCGGGGGTGTGGTACCCCCGGCCCGGAGCGCGCCGGGAGCCGGGGCCCCAGGAACCCGGACACCGGCGGTGCGTCCGCATGCCGGGCATCCGCATACCCTGCATACCGCGCCCGGAGAGGCCGCGTCCCGGTACGCCCCGCATGCCCTGCGTACCCCGGCCTTCGGGGGTGCCGAGGGCCCGGCCCCGACCGGTCCGCCGCAGGGTCTGGAGCTTGGTGCGCTGCTCCTCGGTGAGCACCTTCAGGCTCTCCTCACGCTGCTTGAGAGCCCTCACCTGCTGCTCGGTCCGCAGTTCCGAGACCTTGCGGATCGCCTGCTCCAGGGCGGCGACGTCCCGCTCCGGGGCCGCCTGCAGGGCCCTGAGTCCCGCCCGGGCCTTGATGAGTTCCGCCCGGGCGGCCGCCCGCGTCTCCTGGTGCTGCTGGTGGAGTTCCCGGAGCTGGGTGACCTGCTGCTCGGAGAGGTCGAGTACCTCCTGCCACCGCTCCGCCATCTGGGCCTGGGCTGGCAGCGCCATACCCAGGACCAGAGCTGCTGCCGTCAGAATGAGCACGTTCTTCCGCATGATCCTGCATCCTTTCCTGAAGGGGTGCGTGGGACCCCCGATCCCTTTTCTCTCACTGCTTCGACCCCGTGGGGAGGAGCATCCTTGCGCGGGGGATGGATGCGTGCGGCGGGAGGGAGGGCCCACGCGGGCGGAGGACCCCGGGCATGAGGACCGCCGTGTCCCCCTTCAGTAGGTGAACTCCCGGATATCGTAGACGGCCGTCCGCGGGCCCCCCTCCCGGAACGGTCTCAG
>JAWOFN010000045.1:0-23991 GCA_046497505.1 bacterium
CCTTGCGGACCCGGTCGATCATCTCGCCGCCCCCCAGGAAGGGGGGCATCGCATCCAGCAGTTCCTTCTTTCCGTAGAGCATCCCGGCCCCGGTGGGGCCGCACATCTTGTGCCCGCTGAAGGCGAAGAAGTCCACGTCCAGCTCCTGCACGTTCACCGGCAGGTGGGGTGCGCTCTGGGCCCCGTCCACCAGCACCTTCGCCCCGGCCTCGTGGGCCCGGCGGGCGATCTCCCGCACCGGGTTCACCGTGCCGAGTACGTTGCTCACGTGCACCAGGGCCGCCAGGCGGGTCCGCTCGGTCAGGTACTCGTCGAGGAGGGAGAGGTCGAGCCGTCCGTCGTCGGTGATGGGCAGGAACCGCACCTTCGCCCCCACGCGCTCGGCCAGCATCTGCCAGGGGACGATGTTGGAGTGGTGCTCCATCTCGGTGACGAGGATCTCGTCCCTTCGGCCGATGTTCTCAGGACCCCAGGAACGGGCCACCAGGTTGATGGCCTCGGTGGTGTTCCGGGTGAAGATGCAGGTGGCCGGGTCGGGAGCTCCGATAAAGCGGCTCAGGGTGGTGCGTGCCCCCTCGTAGGCCCGGGTGGCCTCTTCGCTCAACAGGTGGATCCCGCGGTGCACGTTGGCGTTGAACTCCCGGTAGTACCGGTCCATGGCGTCCAGGACCGCCGTGGGCTTCTGGCTGGTCGCAGCGTTGTCCAGGTAGACCAGCTGCCTGCCGTCGATCTCACGCCCCAGGATGGGGAAATCCCGGCGCAGGACCACCGGGTCCAGCCCTCCGCTGGTGGTCCGGGTACCTTCGGGGAGGATCGTCTGGGGGGAAGAGGCCATGTCCGGGGCTCCTCGTGGATACAGCGTTCCGACGGCGGATAAACTCCGACCTTTCAGCTCCAAGTTATCCCCGGCGCACCAGCGGGCAAGAGCAAAGGGAACGCGGGGAGCACCCCCCGGAGCGTCAGCGCTCTTCGGGAGAGACGGGGGGTATGGATCCTGCAGAAGCGGGGAGGACGAGGTTGCCCAGCAGTTCCAGGTGGACGTCCATCTCCATACCCAGCTCCTCGTTCCGGTCCAGGAACTCCCTGGCCTCCTCGTGGTCGTAGAGGGTGACGGTGAAGGGCCCTTCCACGCGGGCCATGATGCTGGCGGTCCAGGCCCTCCTCAGGATGGTGGGCACCCCCTCCCCGTCCCAGGGGAACTCACTCAGCCCGGCCACGAAGGAGATGCGGGGGGCCATGGCGGCCCCCCCCACCACCTGCTGGAGCCTGCTTCCGATCCGTTCCATGGCCGGCACCACCTTCGCCTTGGGGGCATCCAGGAAGAGGACCCCGAAGTGGGAGCGGTCCAGCCGTGTGATGAGGTCGGTCTCCCGGACGCTCGACTTCACCACCTGCAGGAAGGTGAGCATGCTCTCCCGCAGCAGGAGGTCGTCCAGTTCCGCCGCGAGACGTTCGAAATCGAGGACCTCCAGGATGCCGCAGGCGACCCGGGTCCCCCGCCGGCCCGTGAGGTTGATCTCCTCCTCGAACCTGCGCATCCAGTACTCCCGGGACCAGATACGGTAGGGGAGTTCGCTCACGGCGTGGGCCGCGTCGTCCTCCAGCAGATACCGGCGGAGGGTGCGCTCCAGTTCCACCACGATGGTGCGGATCACCGAGTGGGTGAGGATGTCCTCCTGGGCCGGATCGTTGTCGAAGAGGTAGAGCATGCCCAGGAAGGTACGCCCCGAGTCCCGGAGCACCCATGGTGTGACCCGGCTGAAAGACTCGAACTCCCCGTCGTGGAAGAGTTCGGCCGGCTCCAGCCCGGCCTGACGCCCATGGACCCTGTCGTCCTCCCGGGGTTTGAGGTGCTCCAGCATCCGCTCATGGAGCTGTTCGGCCTCCTCCTTCTCCACATGCCGGACAAAGGTACGGTACCGCCCCAGCACGGTGGTGGGGAAGAGAGCCAGCCGGTTGTTGCCCACGATGCGGGAGAGGGTGGAGAGGGTCATGTTCACCAGGTGTCCCGCCTCCGACTCCCGCATGAGGTTGCGGGTCGCCCGAAGCATGTTGATGAGCTGGGAGAACATCACGTTCTCGCGCTCGAGCCGGATCACCTGGTGGAGGAGGCTGGAGAGGTCCTCCGCGGCCTTCCTGATCTCCACCCTGCTCGCGTCGGAGAGGGCGAGGGAAGAACCCCCTGAGAGCACGATCCCCCCTTGACTCGAGCCGTCGGTGGTGAGAGGCACCCAGAGGACCTGGTCGGGAGTCTCGCGGGCCAGTGTCTCCCAGACGGCGGCATACCCGCTGGGGAGGTCCACCACGACCGGCCCCTCTTCGGGGAAGTCACTGGCGAGGGCGGTGAGTGAGGGGAGGGTGGCGGTCTCACCCAGGCGGGCGGGACCGTCGTCCGAGGACTCTTCGATCAGGAGCAGCACGCCGTCCTCGCTGCCCGGGTCCACCATGAAGAGCAGGGCCTGGGAAGCGGCTGCGCTCCCCCGCAGGCTGGAGAGGAGGTGCCGGATGACAGGTTCCAGGGAATGGAGCGCGCTGGGAGGGCTCGTTCCCTCGTCGGGGACCCGGGGAGCCGATTCCGGTTTGCTTTCCAAGATCTACCTCACTCGCTGGCGACTGGCGCACCGCGGCGCGTCACCCATAATCATCAGAAAGCCTCGGTCGCGTCAACCCGGTGCGTCATCGACGGGTGGTACCGGTGAGCATGCCCTCACGGATCGCCTCCTGGCGCGGGGAGGGTTCCCGCATCTCCCGGATGGAGACCTCCACCCGTTCCCGGGCGTCCACCGCCCACTCGAGAGTCTGCTCCTCCCCCTCCCGGAGGACGCGGACCTGGAGCCGGGTACCGACCCCGGCTTCCCGGACCGCCATGGCCGCGGCTCCGGCGGTGGATGTCTCCTCCGAGCCCACAGCCACGATCACATCCCCCCGATGGAGACCGGCGGCCTCTGCGTTGCTGCCCGCCTGTACCCTGACCACGCGGGGTCCCTCCTCGGTGTTGGTGACACGGAACGCTTCGTCGGCCACGGTGGTCCGGGTCTCCCGGTACTCGAGGCCCGCGTATGCGAACCATCCCTCCCAGGCCGGGACCTCGGTACCGTAGACGAAATCCTCGAAGAAATCGTACATGTCCCGCCCCACCACATCGTTCACCACCCGGATGAGGTCCTCGGTACGGAAACCGGGTGCCTCGAGGTACTTCCCCCCGTGTTCGTTCATGAGGATACGGAAGACGTCGTCCAGGGAACGGCGGTTCGCCGTCTCCTGCCGGATGATGAGGTCGAGTCCGATGCCCAGGACCTCGCCCTGGGTGTAGTAGGAGATCCTCCCGTGGGGGTTCCGTTCCGCACCGTCCCAGACCGTCCAGGACATGCGGGCCGGCGGAGCGTGCGGCTGCGCCGGGTTCCCCATCCACGATGCTATGGCGCCCGCCACGTCCTCGTAGAACTCCTCCGGCGTGAGGTGACCGGTACGGACCCCGGTGAAGTCGGTGTAGGTGTTGGTCATCCCCTCGCTGACCCAGAGGCTCTCGGTCCGGTTGGCACCCTGGTAGTCGAACGGACCCAGCACGTAGGGCCGGATCCGCTTCACGTTCCACGCGTGGAAGAACTCGTGGGCCGTCACGCCCCAGCGGGCCTCAGGGTCCTGCTCCAGGCGGGAAGCCGGGGCGCCGATGGTGGTAGACCGCAGGTGCTCCAGCCCCCCTCCTCCCCCGTTGTCGTAGAGGAAGGCGAAGTGGGTGAAGGGGTGACCGCCGAAGATGGAGGCCTGGTAGTCCGCGATCCGCTTGATGCTCTCCACAAAGGCCTCGTGGTCGAACCAGATCTCCTCCCCCGCCGCGTCGTACGCCACGGTGAACGGTACACCCCAGGAGGTGAACCGCCAGATGTTCAGGTTGCCGGGACTCCCCATCATCACGGGACAATCGATGAACCAGTCGTAGTCCCGCGCCTGGAAGACCAGAGGGTCCGGTGTCGGGTTCAGCCCTGAGACCGTGACCCATTTTTCAGGCAGTTCGAAGCGGGCCAGTATCCGCCGCTCCTCCTCTCCCTCCAGGTACATCCAGGTACGGGGACCGTCCAGCAGTCCTCCCTGCTCCCACAGGTAGTGCCGGTTGTTCAGTCTCGGCTTCCCCTCCTCGTCCCGGGCCGCCGACGCGGCCACCCGGTAGGAGAGGGTGAACTCCCCGACCCTCCCGTTCCGCACCAGCCATCCGTAGTCGCCGTCCCTGCTCACAGGGAGAGGCCGCCCGTCCGGTCCCTCGGCACGCACCCTGCTGATCCCCTCGTACCACGGAACGAACCGGTACGCCCCCGGTGCCCACCGGGGCAGCAGGAAACGGCTCTCCTCCTCCCTGCGGTGCCGGACGTGGATCCGCACCTCGAACCTCTCGGACCGGCCCGTACGCACCGTCGTGGTGTACTGGAGGTCCAGGGGCGGGGCGGTCCGGGTCTCCAGGTCCTGGGCCGCCGCAGTCAGGGGCAGCGGTGCCTGGAGGGCCAGGGTCAGGAGCAGGGCGACGGCGAAGGTGTACATCCGACGGGGACGATGCATGGTCGATGACTCCGATGGCTGCGGTTCGTGTGGAGGATGAGGATGGTAGATGCAGCAGCGGCCCCTCCGCAACCGCAGCGGTTGCCGCTCCCCCGCCCCTCACCTACTCTACATGGGACGTTCCGGTCCCGTTCACCCGGGAAGGACCGGGGTATCCCGAACAGACCGCGACCAGGGAGCCCAGCGTGGCGCATCCCCTCATCCGATCCCTCTTCGCCCCCTCCGCCCCGGCCAGCGAGGAGGAGGCCGAGGTACGCTTCTTCGTGCGGGTGACGGCGGTGGTGCTGGCGGGGATGATCGCCGGCATGTTCCTGGATTGGGTCCCTGAGGAACCCTCCCCTTGGAGATGGCTGCCTCTCGGGATCGCCTACCTGGTAGGAGGGTGGAGGATCGCCCTCGACACCTGGGAGGACCTGAAGGAGGGACGTCTCTCCATCGACTTCCTCATGGGTGCGGCGGCTGTGGGAGCCGCGGTGGTGGACGAACCCCTGGAAGGCGTCATCCTGATCTTCCTCTTCAGCCTCTCCAACACCCTGGAAGCCTATGCCATGGGGCGGACCCGCCGTGCGGTCGGGTCCCTCATGGAGATCCGTCCCGAGGAGGCCACCCTCTCCGATGAGGAGGGCAACGACCTCGGGCGGGTCCCCATCGAAGACCTCCAGGAGGGTCGGTACGTGCTGGTCCGACCGGGCGAGCGTATCGCGGCGGACGGCGAGGTGGTCCAGGGGGAGAGCAGCGTGGACCAATCCGCCATCACGGGTGAGTCCGCACGCGTGGAGAAGGGACCGGGTTCGGAAGTGTTCGCCGGGACCATGAACGGCCGGGGGGCCCTCGTGCTCAGGGTCACCCGCGACCCGGAGCAGACCATGCTGGCCAAGATCATCCGCCTGGTGAGCGAGGCCCGGGACCGGAAGGCCCCTGCGCAGCAGTTCATCGACCGGTTCGCACATCCCTACACCCTGGCCGTGGTGGCAGGCACCTCCCTCGCGTTCCTGGTCCCCTGGGGGCTGCTCGATGTGTCCTGGAACGACGCCCTCTACCGAGCGATGTCGCTCCTCGTGGTGGCGAGTCCCTGTGCCCTGGTCATCTCCACCCCCTCTGCCGTCCTGAGCGCCATCGCCAACGGGGCCCGTCACGGGATCCTCTTCAAGGGGGGGGCCTACCTGGACTTGGCCGGCACCATCGACACCGTCGCCTTCGACAAGACCGGCACCCTGACCGTGGGCCGTGCTCGGCTGCTCGCGGTGAGCGATTTGGACGGCGGGGCCTCCGAGGAGGAGATCCTCCGGCTCGCGGCCGCGGTGGAACGCAGGAGCGAGCACCATCTGGCGAAGGCGGTGGTTGAAGCTGCGGAGGAGCACGGTATCACCTGCCCCCGGATCGATGACTTCGAGGCGGTCTCCGGGCGGGGGGTGAGGGGTCGACTGGACGGCGAGAGCATCTGGGTGGGGAACGCATCCTTCGCCGCTGCCCAGGACGCCAGGGAGACGGCCCCCCTCGCGGGGTGGACCGCGGAGCAGAACAGCCTGGGAAGGACGGTGGTCTGGGTGGGCCGCGGGGACCGGGTGGTGGGGGCCCTGGCTCTGGGGGACGCGCTGCGCAGGAACGCCCCGGCGACCATCCGGCATCTCAAGCTGGAGGGGATCCGCTGGGTGGTGATGCTCACAGGAGACCATCCCGAGGTCGCCCGAGCGGTGGCGGCGGAACTGGGTGTCGACCAGGTCCGTGCCGGACTGCTGCCCGACCAGAAGGTGGAGGCCATCCGGGAACTGATCAGCGAGGAGGGGGGTGTCACCATGGTGGGCGACGGGGTGAACGACGCCCCGGCCATGGCAGCCAGCACGGTGGGGATCGCCATGGGTGCCGCGGGCACCGACGTGGCCATCGAGACCGCGGACGTGGTCCTCATGAGCGACGACCTCGAGAAGGTGGACTACGTCATCCACCTCGGCAAGCGCACGCGCAAGATCGTGAAACAGAACGTCTGGTTCAGCGTCGGCTGGATGGCCCTCCTGGTCGCGGTCACCCTGACCGTGGGACTCCCCCTCCCCCTCGCTGTGGTGGGTCATGAGGGGAGCACCCTCCTGGTGGCAGCCAACGGGCTCCGGCTCCTGACCAGCGCCCCCCACCCCCCCACCGACGGATCCCACAGGGATTGACGACCCTGCGGAGGACGCGGGGAAAGATGGCGATAGCCGGGAAGAGACATATCTTACAGACGTCCAACGGTATGATCCGGTCGGCACCCGACCCGGCCCGAAGCAGACGACCCCATAACACATAGAGAACTGGAGGACGACGTGCGTCTCTTCCCCTACGCAGGCGAGAAGTCGATGCTGCTGCTCCGCCTCGGGATCGGTGTGGTCTTCATCGTGCACGGGGCCCAGAAGCTCTTCGGTCTGTTCGGAGGCGGCGGGATCTCGGGGACCAGCGATTTCTTCTCCCAGATCGGCATCCCGCTTCCCGGCCTGATGGCGGCGGTCGTGGCCATCGTGGAATTCTTCGGCGGACTCCTCCTGCTGCTCGGCTTCATGACCCAGATCGCTGCCCTGCTCATTTCCGTCGTCATGATCGTGGCCATCCTCAAAGTCAAGCTCGGGGGAGGCTTCATCGGCGGATGGGAGTTCGACTGGATGCTGCTGACCGCTGCGCTGACCCTCGCCCTGCACGGCCCCGGAGAGGCCAGTCTGGAATCCTCCCGGGAGTTCGTGCCGCACCAGCCGGAACATCGCCCCTCCGCCTGAGTGCGTCTGCGAGGCGGGGATACGTGTAGATAGCCGGCTGCGCTGTTTCGTCGTATGGGCACATCCGATCCGTCAACCGTTTCTTCCTCGAAGGGAAGGAGGAGGTCCCCTCCCTTGTCCGCTCTCCGTCCAGCGCTCACCGTCCCGGCGGCGGTCCTTTTCCTTGCCGGGACGGGGTGCGATTACCTGCTGGGTCCGGCGGCACCGGTACGCGGGACCGCCGGACCGGACTGGTCCCTCACCGAGGTGACCGCCGGCACCATCGCCGGTCTCGACATCGGTATCACCCTGACCGGCGAGGTCTATGCCTCCTACGTACATGACGGGAGCCGGCTGAGGGTGAGCAGGCTGGACGGCGGAGCGTGGACGCATATGGAGGGCCCGACCCTCTCCGGACCCGACTCGGAGGACTATACCCGGCTGGCCGTGGATCCCGAGGGCGGGGGCAGTGTGCTCTACCGTGACGGAGGCAGTCTCCTGGTCGCGGATCTCGATACCGGTATCGGCCCGCCCGAGGACCTGGCCGCCGTGGAAGCCGTCATGCGGACAGGATCCGAACCCCGGCCCGCCGGATGGACCCGTGAGACCTCCAGCGCCGCTTACGGCGATGACGGGGTCCTCCGAGTGGTGGCCCGAGCGGTCGACCAGGACCGGCTGTGGCTCTTCCGCCGGTCGACAGAGGGCTGGGACCTCGGCCCGGTGCCGGGCAGCGAGTTCGTACATGGATCATCGGAGATCGCGGTGAGCGCGGGGGGTGTGGAACACGTGCTCTTCGCCGCGAACAGTCAGGGCATCTATTACTGGTACCGCCCTGGGAGGGGGTGGGCCTCCCGGCTGGACATCCCCGACGGGCAGCCCTACCTCATCCGGATCGACGGGAGCGGTTCCAGCGTTCTGGCGACACGGGACCGGTTCAGGGTCCGGGTCGCAGCGGAGGAGCAGGACCCCCAGAGCGGGCTCCCCTTCTGGAACGTCCGGACGGTGGTGGAGGATGACCATCTCTTCTGGCACACCCTGGGACTCGTCCTTGATGAAGAGGGTCTCCCGGGTGTCCTCTATGTCCTGGGTCCCCTTCCCCGGGAGGACTTCGAGGTCTGGTTCCGCCGGCTGACACCTGCCGGCTGGGAATCTTCTCTGGTTGCAGGTAACCTGAGACTGCCGGTATTTAACCCATTCGATGTTCGGATGGTCCGGGACCCCGGCGGTACGGTCCACGTGCTCCTGCCGGCGGAGGGTCCCACAGAGACGGACGGGTCGGCACATCGGCTCATACATCTGCGGCGTGACCCCGATGGAGGTCCATGACATCGGCAGCTGCGCTTCGCACCGTGACGGGAGTTCCCTGCATGCGTCGTTCTGATCTCACCCTTCGACTCCTCGTACTCGCGCTCATGGGCGGGTCCCTCCTGGGAGGATGTACCCGCGATCCCTTCGACAGGGAACGGCCCGAGAAGCGCTACGGAGACGACTATACCTATCAGGACCTCCTCGCATCGGAGATGGTGCTGAGGACCGCCTACACCAGGACCGACGGCGGGAGGCTGGCCGCGGCGGTGGCGGTGGGCCCCTCCGAGGTGCGTGTGCTGGAGGAGACGGCGGGAGCGTGGACCGAGACCGCCGCTCTGAGCGGCAGCGGTCTCAGCACCACTATGCTGGACATAGCACCCGGACCCCTGGGCGGATGGTGGGTACTGGGGGGAAGCAGTACCGAGGGAGCGAGGATCTACCGGGTCGGCGGTCCGGGGGACTCCACCCTCTCCGTACCGGTGGCCCCCCTGGATGCGGCGTGGGATTCCACGGGCAGTGTGATCGGCGGGGACGGCCAGGGGGACTTCGTGGCCTTCCTGAAGGAGAGGACGCAGGGCCTCTACCGGGTCACCCTCGCCGATACCGGCTGGACCTATCACCAGGTGGCAGGCACCTCCTCCGGGAGCCGGGCGTACGATGTGGTGGTCAACGGTGATTCCGAGCACCTGCTCTTCCAGGCCATCGCCGGGGGGGACACGAAGTACTGGAGGGACAACGGGGACTCCCTCCACACCTCCGACATACCCGCTCTGGCTGAGAACCCCGCTCTTGCCGTGGGCCCGGAGGACGAAGCGTGGGCGCTGGGGGTGGACAGCAATCAGTTCTTCCTCAGACTCTGGCGCCAGTTCGACGGCTCGGCATGGCTGATGGAGACCATCCCGATGGGGGACATGAACGTCTTCCCCAGCCACTTCGACCTGGAGATCACCTCGGACCAGCGGCCCAACATCCTGATCAGCGTCTTCCGCGGAACCGAGCGGTACGACCTGCTCTGGGGGACCCGGCCCGCTGAGGTCACCGCCATCAACTGGGATCTACTCCCCGTCGTGGAGGACACGCCCCATGAGGCCTACGTGAACCGCCAGCTGCTCTTCGGCATCCTCCTCGACGGTGTGGGGGACCCGCATATCCTCTTCGCCACAGGAGTTCCCGGTGACTTCGACTCCGACATGGTGGAAGCCGTCCCCCGGCCCTGAGGCCTTCGGGGGACCGGAGCCGGGGGATCGTGATCGTCCGAGATGGATTGAAGGGACCCGTACCCTCGATTGCATACCATGGGAAGAGACCCCCGCTCCGTGTCACGGCTCGGGGGTCTCCGGGAAGAAAAGAAGGTGCCGAACATCGGGGGTAAACCGACGGTCGCCGCAATCAGCACGCGGCCAAAAGTGGCGAGCCCGACCCGTCTGCGTATTACCCCGCTAATGAACCGGAATTCACCGGTTCATCTCCGTTCGGCACCTTTTCCTGTTTATCACGTCCTGTATCCTTTGTCGAACCAATTCGCAACCGGTACCGGCCCGGTCCTCAGCCCCGCACCGCCCGCTTCCGCGCTCCCTTCTGCCCCAGGGCGGCGATCGCCACCAGACCCACCATGATCTGGGCGATGAGCGCGGGGACAACCACCGGGGTCTGCTTGAAGAACGTACCCACGATACCCAGTATGCTCCAGGTGAGAAGGAGGTAGAGGGAGTAGGCCCTGTCCATGAGCATGGTGACCCCCGTACCGGCCAGCAGGAAGAAACCGAGGCCGTCGATCACCGCAGCCGTTCCTCCCATACCTTCCGCCGTGAGTATCCCGACCCCCTGTACGATACCGACGGCGAGGAACCCGATACCCATGAGGATCCTGAGACCGGCACCCATGGGAAGACCTTCTTCGGGGGCATCTCCTCCCGGGGGGGTTTGACTGTAAGGCTGCTGGGGCATGCAGTGGACTCCTCTTCTTGAAGGGGCGCAACGTACCGAGGACCGGGTCAGGATACCATCCACCAGGGACAGATTAGAAACAGAAACTCCAGGGTTCGCCTGGACAGCCCTCCTTTCTCGACCTATGACTACGGCATGATGAAGAGCCTAAAGACAGATGACGGACACACGCTGAAGGTGCACCTCGAGGGAGAGGGGAGACCCGGCCTGCTGCTGGTCCACGGGTTCCCCTTCGACCACCGGCAGTGGGGACCTCAGATCGAGGCGCTGAGCGGCGTCACCGCCGTGGCGGCCCCCGACCTGCGCGGCCTGGGCGCGAGTGAGGGACCGGGGGAGGCATCCGGGTACAGCATGGACCGCTACGCCCGGGACCTCGTCGGGGTCCTGGACGGCCTCGGGTGGGAGGAGGCCGTTTTCGCAGGTCTGAGTATGGGAGGCTACATCGCACTCGCCTTCCATCGCCTCTTCCCCCGGCGTCTCGCCGGCCTGGTACTCATGGACACCCACCCGTATCCCGATTCCGAGGAGGGGCGGGCGGGCAGGAAGGAGAACCAGAAGCGGGTCCGATCCGATGGTCCCGATGCCCTGGTTGACGAGATGGTCGAGCGGGTCCTGGGACCCACCACCCTGGGAGAGCGGCCACATATCGTCTCCATGGTCCGCTCCATGATCTCGGAGCAGCCCGCCGGGGGGGTCATCGGGGCATTGGAGGCCATGGCCGGGCGCCCGAGCAGCGTCGCTGACCTTGCCGGGGTGGGGGTCCCCTCCCTTGTCATGGTGGGGAGTGAGGACACCCTCACCACACCGGTCCAGGTCCAGGGGATGGCGGCGAAGATCCCCGGAGCCCGGTTCAGGGAGATACGGGCCGCAGGGCACCTGGTGAGCCTGGAGGCTCCTGAAGCCGTCAACGAAGCCCTCCGATCCTTCCTGGAGGAGGAGTGGGGCGTGTGAGGGACCCGGCGTACGGCTGGGAGCCTTCCCGGCCCATCCCTCCGGGCTGACCTCCGGGGTCCCGCCGGGCCGATGTCCCCGTACCTCCCCGCGGTTGCCCCTCCACCTTCCGGGAGCCTATCTTGAGCCTGCGGCAGCAGGAAGAACCTCAAGGACCAGGAGAGAGATGAAGCGCATCATCCCTATGGCAGCATGCGCCGTGCTCGTCCTCTCGGCCTGCGGGGGGGAAGAGGGCGATGCCCGCGAGGGCAGGTCCTCCCCCGCACCCGAGACGCAGCGGCCCGGCAGTACCCCGGTCGCAGCTCCTTCCTATACCCTCCCGGAGGGCTGGATCAGGGAGACACCCGGTTCCACCATGCGAGTGGAACAGTTCCGTCTCCCCGGAGAGGGAAGCGGTGACGCTGAGCTGGCGGTCTTCCATTTCCCCGGCACGGGAGGCACGGTCCAGGCCAACATCGACCGGTGGCTGGGACAGTTCAGCCGGCCGGACGGATCCCCCATCCGGGAACATGCTGAACTGGATACCCTGCACACCGACGGACGTTCCGTCGTGATCGTGGACGTGTCCGGGACCTACGACCCCGGCATGATGGGGGGCGGATCGGGTCCCCTGACCGACCATCGCCTCCTCGGGGCCATCACCACCGAACCGGACGGTCCGTGGTTCTACAAGCTCGTGGGACCTCGGCCTGCCGTGGAGCGGTGGGAGTCCTCCTTCTACGACTTCGTCAGGAGCCTCCGATCCAGCCGATGAGCGACCCCGGTCCCTACATACCCCTCCCGGAACTGGAAGAGGGAGCACCCTGTGTCTGCGGCAGCGGGCGGGCGTTCGGTGATTGCTGCGAGCCGAAGCTGGCACGTCTGAACCGGGCCATGGGCGGGCTCGACGACTGGCGCCGTCTCAAACGATATGCCCGCACCTTCCGGAGCTACAGCGACCTGCTCTGGGAAGAACAGTTCCGGGACGAGGAACAGGGCCAGATGGCCCAGGAGTACAGGGAGTGGGACGAGTGGGCCTCTTATCTCTGGCTGGAAGGGGTCCTGCTGGATGGGTTCGCCCTGGAAGGGGTCCGCAGCGTCCCGGAGGCGGTGCGGGAACAGATCGCCCGGGGCGAGCGGCTGCCGGGAGGACGGGAGGCGGTGCAGGCTCTCCTGGACTCGTTCGAAGGACTGTATCAGATCGCTGAACTCCCCTCGGACCCCGAGCAGGGGACCGCACGGCTCTGGCTACCCCCGGACGAGGAACGGGGCATCGAGGTGCCCGGGATCTTCCTGCCCACGGACTGTGAGATCACCGACCTGGTGGCGGGACGTTTCGCGGGCCTCGGCGTCCTCCACTACCCCACCCACCGGCCGCTGGTCATCCCGGTACTCCCGGACGGCAGCAACTTCGACGCCGCTTACCGTTACCTGGCCCCGCTCTTCCCCCCCGGGACAGGGAGTGACGGCACAGCGGAGATGATGGCCCGGCTGTACAAGTCCCGGACCGACCTCCTGCTGAGGGCGGCCCTGGAGGCGCTCCTGCCCCTGGAGGACATCGGGGAATCCGACATGGAACCCCCGCGTGCCGCGGACGGCGGTGAGATCCGCTTCATGGTATCCGACCTCGATGCGGTCGCGGCCGGGCTGGACCGGAGCCCCTGCTTCACGGTTCTGGGGCCCATGCAGGACCCGGAGGAGGAGGAGGAGTTCACCGACCTTCTCCAGGGAGGAGAACTCCCCCCCGCCGGGGAAGGGAGACGCTGGAAGCTCAGCCTCGATCGGGAGGCCCGCCGCTATCTGCGGTCCGAGGAGGAGCGCAGGGTGGACGACCTGCTGCGGACTCTCAGCCGGAGGACGCAGCGGAGCGCGGCGGACGACCCCCTGGGCAGGCTGGCCGAGAGCCCCGGAGCCCTCCTGGTCCTGGACGATGGATCGGGGTCGCTCTCGGCCCGCTCTCTCCATGCCCCCGCGCTGGAGATGGTACGCTATCTGCTCGAACGGGAGGTGGGACCCTTTTTGGCCCGGGAGAGCGAGCAGCACCTCACCTCCTGACCGACCGCCCGACCCACCCCTCATCCCTCCTCGGTCGCCACCGAGGTCCCGCAGCACATGGTCTCCGCCCGGTCACTGCGGCCGCCTGCTCCAGGAAACGGTGCAGGTCACCGCGGACCGTCAGACCCCGAAGGCCGCGGTGTCCAGCCCCTTCTCCCGGCAGTACTTCCGGAGGTCCTTCCGGATCGCCCGGATCACGAGTCCCACCACGAAGGCGTCATCCAGCCACCCCAGACCCGGCACCACGTCGGGGATGACATCGACGGGGCTCACCACGTAGACCAGGGCGAACATGAGGGCCCAGATGGTGGAGGTGGGAAGGCGCCGGTATTCCCCGGCGAGATAGTCGCTGCCGACCATCACCAGGAGACGGATGCGTCCTACCAGGCGGGTGGGACTCCGTGGAGCGTGATCCTGCAGCCAGCGGTGGGAGTCCTCGAGGACCTTCCGCAGGCGGCCGTCGTCGGGAGGGGTGTCACCGGCCGCGGGATTGTCGGGCTGTTCGCTCATACGAATGAGGATAGTGCCGCCCACAGGCTCCGGCAATCCCCTCCTCCGCCGTCCCCGGCGGACCGGCCCGGCGCCTGGGATCGCGGTCGGACGGCCCATTTCATAAGGTGTACGGGGTCAGGGCTTGTGTTCGAAGGGCTGGGGCGGGGTGGTCAGGCGCTGCGCCGGCTGGTCGGTCTCCCAGTCCCACAGCGTGATCTCCTTCAGATCCGCCTTGGCCAATTCGTAGGAGATCAAAGCGTTCAGCCGGTTCGTGAGGGTCTGGTTCAGCTGGTCCTGGGCCTGGGCGAGTTCGACGGTGGTGATCTCCCCGCGGTCGAAACGCTTCTGCGTGAAGTCGTACGACTTGCGGGCCACTTCCACGTTCTGGTTCTGGATCTCCAGGCGGCGCTGGGCGCTCTCCACCGCCCGGACCCGGTTGGTCACCGTCTGCACCAGGTCCTGCCGCACCTGCTCCGCCTGCTCCTCGAGCACCCGGATCTCCGAGAGCCTCCGCTGCACGAGGGACTCGTTCCGCCCCCAGTCGAAGAGGGGGATGGACAGGGTCAGGCTCACGTTCGTGTTCGGGCTCCGGTTGTCCTGGTCCAGTGCCTCCTGGAGGTGATAGGACCAGGAATCCTCCGGGGCCGCGGTGAGGGAGGAATTGCCCGCGAGGTCGTAGGCGGCGTTGAGCTGCAGGTTCGGCCGCCCCTGGCTGACGATACGCTGGAGGTCGATGCGCCGCGTCTCCAGATCGATCTCCGCCCGCCTGATATCGCTCCGGTTGGAGAAGGCCAGGTCCAGGGCCCGGTCGATGTCGACTTCGATCTGTTCGTAATCCAGGTTCGCCCGCACCCAGACCCGCTCCTCGAGGGGGAGTCCCACCAGACGGTTGAACTGGAACTGCTGCTGCTCCAGGGTGTTCCGGGCGCTCTCCATGGCATCCAGGTCGTTGGCCCGGGTCACCTCGAGCTGCAGCACCTCGGTCTCGGGGATCAGGCCCGCCTCCTGACGCCGAAGCCCCGACTTCCAGTTCCTGTCGCTCTGCCGGTATCGGTCCACCGCCAGCTCCAGGGCGCTCTGCTGGGCGAAGAGGGCATAGAACTGCCGGGAGACCTCGTTCACCAGGCGGAGTTCCTCCTCGGTGTAGCGCAGGCGCAGTGACTCGAAGGAGAGTTCGGCACTCCGGAGCTGCCCCTTCACCTCGTTGTACTGGAAGAGGGGCTGGTTGAGACGTATCCCCACACTGGGCTGGACGGACCGGCTGTTCACCGTTGATGCGGGCAGGTCCCGGGAGGCGTCGTACCCCACCAGGTTCCCCGTCAGACTGACATGCCCGTTCGTGATGAGGGGCTGCCGCACCTCCACCCCGCCGTATACCCACGCCTGGTTGTCCTTCAGGAAGACCAGCTGGGGATCGCCCCCGCCCTGGCTGAGCAGGTCGGGTGTGATCTGCTGACTGATGCCCGGGAGCGTGGAGTTGAAGTGTACGTTGGTCCGGAGCCGACGCTTGGCGTTCTCGAGCCCGTACGCCTGCTGCAGGTACTGCTGCTCCAGGTCGTAGACGGCGAAGGAGGCCTGAAGCGCCTGCGCCACCGCCTCCCGGAGGGTCATCACCCTGCTGGCGTCCTCCCGGCTGAAGTACTCCACCTCGGGCGGCTGGATCGCTCTCCCCGGATCCTGGAACGCGTACGAGGATGCAGGCAGGGAGAGCAGCACCGCCGTGATGAGACAAATCAGCGTCCCGACGATGCTCTGCTTCTCGCTTCGGTTCTCCATGGCCGTCTCCCTCTTCACTCCCCGCTGCTCATATCGGGAGGTCGATGCGCCCGAACACATAGGTCCTCACCGGCCCGGTCCGGCAGTACTTCTCGAGGTCACGGACGCTGATCATGGGGCCCCGTCTACTTCACCTCGAAGCCGCTCTCCTGGAGCTGCTGGACCTTCTCCCCAACCTGCTCCTCCACGATCTGACCGTCGAACAGGTTCACGGTCCGCTCGGCGTGGTGGGCGTAGCGCGGGTCGTGGGTCACCATGCAGATGGTGGCACCGTCGTCATGGAGTTCCTGGAGGAGTTCCATGACCGCCTCACCGTTCTTCGAGTCCAGATTCCCCGTGGGCTCGTCGGCCAGGAGGATGAGCGGGCGGCCCACGATGGCCCGGGCGACCGCCACACGCTGCTGCTGACCCCCGGAGAGCTGGCTGGGATAGTGCTTCATGCGGTGCGCCATCCCCACCCGGTCCAGGGACTCCTGTACCCGCTGCTTCCGCTCCGAGGAGGGCATGCCGCGGTAGGTCAGGGGGAGCTCCACGTTCTCGAAGACGGTGAGATCCCCGATGAGGTTGTACGCCTGGAAGATGAACCCGATGGCCTGGTTGCGGATCCGCGCCCGCTGGGCCAGGTTCAGGTTCTGCACCGGGTCGCCGTCCAGCATGTAGCCGCCGTCGGTCGGCGAATCCAGGAGTCCCAGGATCGACAGGAGGGTGGTCTTGCCGCATCCCGAGGGGCCGGCGATGGCCACGTATTCTCCCGACTGGATCTCCAGTTGGATGTCGTGCAGTGCGTGGGTCTCCACCTCGTCGGTGTAGAAGACCTTGCTCACTCCGTCCAGGCGGATCAGCGGCTGCTTCGAGATGTTGTCCATCGATCATCCTTCCGGGATCTGACGGAAGCGGCCGGGAGTCGATCGGATGCTACTGCTTGATGCGCACCCGGTCGAACTCGTCGTAGCGGGACATGTCGCTCAGGATGACCTGGTCCCCTGCCTCCAGCCCGCGCTTGACTTCCATCTTGTCCACTGAACTGCGTCCGAGTTCCACGCTCACACGGACAGCGGCCGTTCCGTTGTCCACGATCTTGAAGAGTCCTATGGTCGCGTGCGCCTGCCCGTTGGTGGGCCGGCCCACGTACATCACATCATCCAGGCTCTCGATGGTGATCACACCGTCGATGTTCTGATCGGCTCGGGCACCCTGGGGAAGCGGTTCCAGGATCTCGATGTCCACGGTCACCTGGCCGCCGCTGGCCGAGGGGTCGATCCGGGTGACCCGGCCCTCCACCACCTCGCCCACACGGGGGTCGATCTCCGCCTTCTGCCCCACCAGGACGTCCCGGGCCTGGGTCTCGTTGATCCGGATCTTGGCCATGAGCTCGCCGGGTTCGATGATGACACCCAGTCGCTGGCCGGGGTTGACCCACTGCCCCACCTGCAGATCCAGCTCCCTCACCACACCCCGGATCCCCGCCCTCACGTTCATCGATTCCAGCCTGTTCCGCTGGAACTCGGCCAGCTCCTTCAGCCGGGCCACCTGCGACTCCTGCGCCTGGATCTCGATGTCACGGCCCTGCTGCCGGAATTCCAGGGTCTTCTCCTCGATCTCCAGCCGGAGCGTGAGTTCCTCCACCTGGTCCTCGGTGCGCTGCATCGCCAGCTTCGAGACCTCTTCCGGGACCTCCCGGTATGCCGCCAGCTGGCGCTGGGCGTCCCGCAGCTGGTTCCGGGTGCGGGCCACCGCGGCCTGCTGGTCGAGGATCTGGGTCTCCAGCTGTCCCTTCAGCTGGACCAGTTCGGACTGGGCCACCGTGTACTGCCGCTGCGCGTCGAGGTAGTCCAGCTGTACATCGGGGTTCTCCAAACGGAGCAGTACGGTGCCGGGTCCGGTCTCGGCGCCCGCCCTCACCAGCACCTCCTGGATCCGCCCGGAGGTGACCGCCGAGATATAGACGATGTCCTCGGGGACGAGGCTGCCGCCCCCGCGGACCTGGCGAAGGAACGAACCCCTCTCCACCGTGCCGGTCCAGAGGATGTTCGCGTCCACTGTGGGTGCCGCCGGTTCCAGGTCCTTCAGGTAGAGTGAGACGACCACCAGGGCCGCCACTGCCAGGCCGATCCCGATGTATCGTCCCTTCCTGCTCTTCGGTTCTCGCGGGATGTCCACGAAGCAGCCTCTTCTTCTCTATCCTGATCCTGCGGGTCGAAGGTCGCCGGGGTCCCTGCTCCGGTCCCGGTACCGGACACATCCATCACTACGGCGCCGGGTCCGGAATGGTTGCATCCCGCCCTCGTCCGTGCCCATGGTCCCCGTCTCACATCGGCAGGGGGAAGAGGGCCAGCCCGGTGACCTGGAGGAGGGGTCGGCTGCCCGGGTTGGTCAGGAGGGCGGCCGCACCCGCCGCGAGCGCGGTGAGCAGGAATATGCGGGGATCGGCCGATCGTGAACGCATGGACATCCTTATGACGTCATGCCCTCTCCCCCGGCTCCCCGGAACCGGGGAGTCCCGGCCTCGGGTAGGGGTGCTGTCTCCGCTCTTCCCGGCGGGCCTCCGGACCGGTGGGATGCTCCGGCCAGTCACTCTCGGGTATCGCACCCTCCCGGTCCCGGGCCAGCTCGCAGACCGCCTCCCCGACACACGTCTCTCCCTCCTGGCAGGGATCCACGTGGATGATCACCTGGCTCTGGGGGATGATGGCCTCGATCGCGTTCTCGAGATGGTCCGCCAGGCGGTGTGCCTCCTCCAGGGTCCGGAAACGGCAGATGGTCAGGTGCAGGTCGATGTGCTTCTCGGGGCCGGCCCGCCGGGTCCTCAGCCGATGGTAGCCCAGGAACTCGTCCCGATGCTCCTCCAGTTCCATGATCACCCGCTCCCGGTAGCGGGCACCGACCTGCAGGTCGAGGAGGTCCCCTCCCGCCTTCCAGGCCAGCCGAAGGGTGGCGAGGGACACATAGAGCGCCACCGCGATACTCAGCAAGGCATCCACCGCCACCGCGCCGGTGGCCTCCACCGTCACCAGGCCGAGGATGACCGCCGCGTGGGTGACCGCGTCGATGCGGAAGGAGAGCCCTGAGCCCTGGAGGGCCAGGCTGTCGGTATGCCCTGCTGCCCGGTCCAGCATCCGTGCGGTCCACAGGCCCAGGAGGACCGAGAGGACCAGGACCGCCGCGGCCCCAAGGGTGCCGACCACCTCTCCCCCTTCCACCATGCGGCGGACCCCCTGCCAGACCAGCAGGGCCGCCAGGGGCATCATGACGAAGGCCTGGAGAAGGGCGCCCAGGGGCTCCACCTTGCCATGTCCGAAGGGGTGCTCGCGATCGGGGGGACGCCCCGCCACCGCCACCGCGATGCGGGCGATGGCCACGTTCAGGAAGTCGCTGAAGGAGTCCAGGGCCAGGGCCAGCACGGCCAGGGAACCCGTGAGAAGGCCCACCACCCCTTTCGCCGCCGCCTGGAGCGCTGCGGCCGCCAGGGCGGTGCGGATGGCCTCCCGTTTCACCCGGGAGGCAGCGGCCGCGTCCAGCCGGCGATCCCGGTCACGGGGCTCTGTATCGGGTCCTCTCACAGCCGGCACCACGTGAAGGTGGGAGAGCGGGGGCAGACCCCCGGGGTCGTTGCGAAGGGGACAGACCTCCAGGACCCCAGGCGGCAGAGAGTGAGATCATAGCGCACGGAGTAGACGGAAGCAGCGTCAGACCGCACCGGCCAGACGACGCAGCCGCTCGAGGTTCCTGCGGTCCGCATCCTCCTCCTTCGGGGTCTCCAGCACCTTCGGGATATCCGCGAACCGGGGATCGCGCATCAGGTTCCGGAACCCCCGGTCCCCGATGTGCCCCTCTCCGATATGGGCATGCCGGTCCCGGCGGCTTCCCAGGGGTCTCTTGCTGTCGTTCAGGTGGAACGCCTTGATGCGGTCCAGCCCCACCGTATCCGCGAACGTCCTCACCGTCTCCTCGTATCCCTCCGGGTCCCTGAGTTCGTAGCCTGCCGCGAAGATGTGACAGGTGTCCAGGCAGACGGCGGTCCGTTCCGGGGCGTCGGTCCGTTCCAGTATCTCGGCCAGTTCCTCCGCACTCCTCCCCAGGGTGGTCCCCTGTCCCGCCACGGCCTCCAGGAGGACCATGGTCTCCACATCGGGTGTGGCGTCGAAGACCCGCTTCAGGTTGACGGCCACCCGGTCCATCCCGGTCTCCGCACCGGCACCCACATGCGCCCCGGGATGAATCACCAGCCATGGGAGCCCCAGACGCTGGCAGCGGAGCAGCTCCTCGATGGTGCATGCCACCGACCGCTCCCGGATGGCGGGGTCCGGGGAGGCCAGGTTCACCAGGTAGGTGTTATGGGCGAAGACCGGCCAGATCCCCGTGCGCTCCCGTTCCAGCCAGAACGCCTCCACCTCCTCGTCCAGCAGGGGTGCTCCCCGCCATCGGCTGTTGTTCTTAACGAAGATCTGCATGACCGTGCAGCCGACGCTCTCACCGTGGAGGAATGCCCTGGACACCCCCCCCGCGACGGACATGTGAGAACCGAGGGCGAGGGTGCCGAGCCGGCTGAGAGCGGCTCCAGGCTCCCCCGTCACTCGGCGTGCAGGACCAGGCACTTCAGGTATTCCGTCTCGGGTGCTGTGATCAGGGGAGGATGGTCGCGACTCTGGGTGCCGGAGCCGAGGACGCGCACGTGCCGGCGTGCCAGGCTCGCCGCATGGGAGACGGTGTCCCGAAACGCTTCCGGCTGGACGTGGTGACTGCAGGAGCAGGTGATGAGGGTGCCCCCGGGGGCCAGCACGTTCAGCCCCCTCAGGTTCAGGTCGAGATAACCCCGGAGACCCGCCTTCAGGTGCTTCTTGCTCTTCACGAAGGCCGGAGGGTCCAGGATCACGGTGTCGAAGGTGCGGCCGGCATCCTTGAACACCTTGAGGGCCTCGATGACATCCTGCCGTATCCACTCGGTCCGCTCCGAGAGAGCGTTGGCCCGGGCGTGGCGCTCGGCGAAATCCAGGGCGCCCGCGGAGGTGTCCACACCCACGACCTCGTCCGCACCGTTCTGGAGCGCGATCAGTCCCCAGGTGCCCTGGTAACAGAAGGCGTCAAGCACCCTGCCGGAGGCCGCCGATGGAAGGAAAAGGGCCTGGTTGTCCCGCTGGTCCAGGAAGAGTCCGGTCTTCTGTCCGCCCAGCAGGTCCACGGCCAGGCGCAGCCCCAGGTAGTCCACGGTCAGCTCCGGGTCCGGCGTGCCGGCCAGCACCTCCACCCTCTCCTCCAGACCCTCCATGGTCCGGAAGTGGGTGTCGTTGCGGGCCAATCATCGGATACGGTCACATAGGTCGAGCTGTAGCTGAGAGAGCACATGCATTCGGTATGAACATCCTAGCTTACGATGTGGTCGATGTGGATGAACCTGAACCTGCTAAGATGGTGGATATGGATACTCTATTGAAAGAGAGCGACGTTATAACGATCCATGTACCACACATAAAACCCACTCACCACATGTTGAGTACGGAAGAATTCAAGAAGATGAAAGAGAGCTCGGTTCTTGTAGACTGCTCCAGAGGGGGAGTAGTTGACGAAAAGGCGCTCTATGAAGCACTAAACGATGGAGATATCAAGTTCGCCAGCAAGGACGTCTTCGAAGAAGAGCCCCCGAAAGATAATCCACTTTTAAAGCTGGATAACTTCCACGCAACACCACATATAGGCGGACAGACCTACGAAGGGCAGACAAGAGCCGGTACTCAGGCCGCTGAACAAGTCATAGATGAATTAGAAAAAAGAGGATAGTTAAGATGGTAGATATCAGACCTTTCAAAGGAATCCAGTACGATAAGGATAAGATCGAGGACATGGAGAAAGTGATCACCCAGCCGTACGACAAGATCACCGACGAGATGAGGGATAAGTACTACGCTGACAGCGAATACAATTACTGCAGATTGATCCTTCCAAAAGAAGAGAACAGGTACGAGATGGCCGCCACTAGAGTTCAGAATTGGTTAAGAGAAGGTGTATTGAACAAAGAGATTTCACCCGGAATATATGTTTACTACCAGGATTTCGAAGTTCTGGGAGAGGAATACACCCGTAAGGGATTCATCTCAGCAGTGAAACTGCACCCCTTCGAAGAGGGCATCGTATTACCACATGAACAGACACACAAAGGGCCGAAGATAGACCGGCTCAACATGCTCACGGCTACGGAGAAGAACCTGGAAGCGGGTTTCATGCTTTACACCGATCCGGATGAAACTACAATAGATATATTCGACGAAACAGCAAAGGGAGACCCACTCTATGAGGCAACAGACGAATACGGTGTGCATAACCGTGTCTGGAAGATAGAGGATGGAGGTAAGATAAAAGAAGTTGAAAAGATCCTTTCTGGAGAACAGGTAGTAATCGCCGATGGTCACCACAGGTACGAAACTGCAGTTACATTCAGAGATACATTGAGAGAGAAGAATCCAGATTGGCAGGAAGATGACGCCTTCAACTGGAGGATGACCTTCATGGTGCCGGTGGAAGATTCCGGACTCGTCGTTTTACCAGGCCACAGATTACTGCTGGAACACAGTATCTCTCAAGAACATCTAGAGGAGTTGGAGAAATACTTCGATATGGAAGAGATCGATCTGGAGAAAGCGGAAGATTTCCTAGACGATAACAAGGATATCAGTTCTTTCGTTATCTACGATGGAGAGAAAGCGATCTCTGCAAGGATGAAGTCCAGGGATGCAGTAGAACAGTTCATGGGCGATGATTACTCTAAAGATTACAAAGAACTCGACGTCGTAGTTCTTCGAGATGTGATCTTCAACGGGATAATGAACACTGGAGGACTAAAGATCGATGAGACCATCTCATACGAACGCTGGTCTAAAGACGCTATAAAGAGGGTCGATGAAGGAGAAGCAAAAGTCGCTTTCCTGGTGAATGCAACTAAACCGGAACAGGTTCTCAATGTAGCGAAGAACGGCGAACGGATGCCTCAGAAATCTACTGACTTCTATCCGAAGGCTGACTCTGGGTTCACGATGATGGACATCGAGCCCGGTGAAAAGCTGTAAAAAACTTTTCTTTTTCTTTTCTTATTTTCTTTTTATCCATCACTCATTCTCTATGGCATCGAGACATATTGCTATGGAAAGGAGCATCCTTCTATCAAGATTGAATTCTGGATCTCCGGAAACGTCCATATCATAGATATCCCTAACCAAGGTGAATTTTTCATTGTAGGTTCCTATCTGACGTCCATGGTGGAATATCTTGTATTTGTACGGGATAAAACTCAAAATATATCTTCTGAGAAGGGCCATGGCGGCTGAATCTTCCTTGACTCTGCCTATCTCCTGCCTGTTCGGGTCCATGAGTATCCATTCATCTTTCAATATGGATTTGAATCCCTTTCTTTTCAAGAAGCCTATGGTCCTGTTCGTCGAGGACTCGATTATCTCAAAAGTTCCGCTGAAATCCAAGATGTTCTCCTGCTTGATCCTGAACAACTCTTCATTCATGTTTTTACTTTTGTAGATCCGGATATCTTCTTTCAACTTGAATACTTTCTGCTTACAGAAACCTAAGAGGTTCTCTCTATCATCCTCTAGATAGTATTTATTACCGATACTGAGTACCTTTTGTTTTATCCGGAATTTGTGCCTTTGAAATCGTTGTGGCATAGGGGGGTGATAACCACCAGCGGTATCATTATTCATCGTTTAAACACCGTATCTATAATATAGCTATCACTTAAATAATTTCTCAAATAAAAATTACTCAGTATTCGAACTCTTCCGCCAGTTCTCTCATCCTCTCAGCACTTTCCTTAAATCCTGCCTCTTCGGTCCTTTTCAACATATCCTGGAATCTGTCTCTACCTCCAGCTGTTTTATCAGCAAAACAGACCAATCTCTCTTCTAAGGTCTCAGGAACGTAATCCTTAGAGGGTAATCCCTGCTCCTGTGCTTCCTCTTTGGTTATACCGCCGCCCATGTGCCTTTCGACGATCTTCGCTACTTCCTCGTGCCATCCCTGTTCTCTGACCAGTTTCGCTCCTTCAACTCCGTGTTCTACACCATGGGTGACAGTTCTCCCGATGTCATGCAGCAGTGCCCCGGCGATGAGCAGTTTGAGATCTCCTCCCCACTTCTGATAAAGCTCGAGAGTTCTGTCCAGTACATCCATGGTGTGTTCCATAAGCGGTTCATCCATACCTCTTTCT
>JAWOFN010000116.1:0-53419 GCA_046497505.1 bacterium
TCAGGCGCCCCCCCCCGCAGGCGGGGCAGTCCACGCGGATCATGAAACCTTCGATCGACTCTCGGGTCCGCCTGCTACAGGTGTCCTGGCAGAGCCGCTACAGTTCGGGGATCACCCCCTTCCATTCCCCGGTGTAGCTCCAGGCGCTCTTCCCACTCCTGCCCTCCCACTTGAAGTCGATCTCCTGTCCCGAACCGTACAGGATCTTCTCCCGGTCCACCTGCTCCAGTTCCGCCCACTCCTTCCTGATGGGTATCCCGAGCTGACGAGCCGCCTGGAGCACGTGCTCCTGCCGCCAGTTCGCCAGGGTCCCCATGGCCGCCACCGCTCCCTCTTCGAGGCTCCGGTGGGGGTCGGGGACCACCAGCTCCGGGTCGATGTCGAACCGGCTCCCCAGCCCGTCACACACCGGACACGCCCCGAATGGGCTGTTGAAGGAGAAGCTGCGGGGCTCCAGGGCGGAGAAGGAGAGGCCGCAGTGGTGGCAGGCGAAATGCTCGCTGAAGAACTCCTCGGAGCCGTCCTCCCGAACGATCGTGACGACCCCTTCGGCCAGCCCCAGCGCGACTTCGATGGAATCGGCGATCCGACCCCGGGAGGGCCCCTTCACCACCGCCCGGTCCACCACCACCTCGATGGTGTGCTTCTTCTGCCTGTCCAGCCGCAGTCCCGGATCCACCTCGGAGACCTCTCCATCGATGCGCACCCGCACATAGCCCTCCTGCTGGATGGTGCGGAAGAGCTCCTGGTATTCCCCCTTCCGCCCCCGGACCATGGGAGCCAGGACCTGGATCCTCTCCCCCTCGGTCCAGGCCATGACCGCGTCGATGATCTGCTGGGCACTCTGGACCTCGATGGGACGCCCGCACTCGTGGCAGTGTACCTTGCCGATGCGGGCGTAGAGGAGCCGCAGGTAGTCATGGATCTCGGTGACGGTCCCCACCGTGGAGCGGGGGTTCCGCCCGGCGGTACGCTGCTCGATGGAGATCGCCGGGCTCAGCCCCTCGATGGCGTCCACGTCCGGCTTCTCCATGAGGTCCAGGAACTGGCGGGCGTAGGCGGAGAGGCTCTCCACGTAGCGGCGCTGCCCTTCGGCGTAGATCGTGTCGAAGGCCAGGCTCGACTTCCCCGACCCCGAGAGCCCCGAGATGACCACCAGACGGTCCCGGGGGATCTCGAGATCGATATCCTTCAGGTTGTGCTCCCGGGCGCCGCGTATGACGAGGGAATCGGGCATAGGCGAAATCTAGACGAAAACGTGAACGTTACACAAGTGTCCGGGGCCGGCGGACCTGGGATCTGGACATCTGCTGCGGGAAGACCGACGGCGCACTCGAGGGCGTGCTGTGCTCACACACCATCGAGCACGTGGAGGACCCCGAGGCCTTCCTGGAGGAGCTGCAGCGGGTCCGCGCGCAGGACCCTCCGGGTCTTCCGGAGCCGGGATGAGAGCGTCAGGGACGGTAGTGCTTGGAGGCGAACCAGAAGCCGGCTCCGGGTACCTCCTCGTCCGGCATGACCTCCCACTCCCCGTTGAAGTAGTCCAGCCCCGCATGGAAGCGACCGAAGATGGCGGCCTGCCCGGATGTGGTGTCCACGCCCGGTACGAACCGGGTGAGCATGAGGTCGTTGGAGGTCAGGTCCCCGTGACTGTCCAGGTGGGGCCGGCCCTCCAGCCGGAGGTGGAAGGTGCCCTGTGAGGGGTCGGTACCGGTGAAGGTGCACAGCAATTCGGCCGTGCCGTCCTCGAAGACGGTGAGGGCGGTGGAACCGGTGCTGGTGTTCCCCAGGCTGAACCAGCCTTCATAGCTGCCGGTCCGGGGATCGCCCCCGTCGGGTCCGGTGCAGGCAGCCTGCAGCAGGGCCCCGGTGAGCAGCACCGTGAGCCAGGCCTTCCGGCGCGGGTGGTGCATCGTCCCTCCTCGCATCCCGATCGTCCGATGGGTCGAGGGCAGACAACATGTCACTCACTGTCCCCGGCCACGACCAGGTTCACCTCACCGTGTTCCTCTCCACACTACGCCCCATCCCGAGGGGAGGTCGCGGATCACTCTGACGCGGACGCTCAGAAGAGGCCCAGCACCTTGCCCGTCTCGGTGTCCACGTCCACCTCGAAATAAGCGGGACGCGTGGGGAGACCGGGCAGGGTGCGCATGCTGCCCACCATCGGGTAGAGGAAGCCCGCGCCCACCGAAGCCCTGATGTCCCGGATCGGGAGGGTGAACCCTGTGGGCACACCCTTCAGGCTCGGGTCGTGGCTCAGGCTCAGATGCGTCTTCGCCATGCAGATGGGGAGCTTGTCGAAACCCTGGCGCGTGTACTGCTCGATGCGCTTCTCCGCCAGCTCGTCGTACTCCACCGCTGCCGCTCCGTAGACCTCCTTGGCGATGATCTCGATCTTCTCTTTTATCGGCAGCTCCACATCGTAGAGGAACCGGAAGTCGGAGGACTTCTCGGCGGCCTCGATGACCGCCTCACCCAGGTCCACCGCCCCCTTGCCGCCGTCCGCCCAGTGGGTGGAGACCACCGCGTCCTCGGCTCCTGCTTCGATGGCCGACCTGCGGACCATCTCCATCTCCGCCTCGGTGTCGTTGTCGAAGGCGTTCACCGCCACCACCACGTTGACACCGTACTTCTTGGCGGTACGGATGTGGTGAGTGAGGTTCACGAGCCCCTTCTCCAGCAGCTCGAGGTCCTCCTCGATGTAGGCCCGGTCCAGGGGAGCACCGGCCTTCACCGCCGGCCCTCCGCCGTGCATCTTCAGGGCCCGGACCGTGGCCACCATCACCACCACATGGGGTACCAGCCCGCTGTACCGGCACTTGATGTCGAAGAACTTCTCCATCCCGATGTCGGCGCCGAAACCGGACTCGGTGATGACGTAGTCCGCCAGTTTCAAACCGATGCGGTCGGCCAGGATGGAGGAGTTGCCGTGGGCGATGTTTGCGAAGGGACCGGCGTGTACGAAGACCGGGGTCCCTTCCAGTGTCTGCATCATGGTCGGCTTGATGGCGTCCTTCATCAGGACGGTCAGCGCCCCGGCCACACCCAGGTCTTCGGCCGTGATCGCCTCACCGCTCCTGCTGCTCGCCACCACCATCTTCCCGAGTCGTTCCCGCATGTCCGCCAGGTCGGTGGTGAGGGCCAGCACGGCCATGATCTCGCTGGCGACGGTGATGTCGAAACCGGTCTCCCGCGGGAAGTCCTCATCCGGACCCTGGCCGATGGTGATGCTGCGGAGGAAGCGGTCGTTCACGTCCTCGACCCGCCGCCATGTGATGGACTCGGGGTCGATGTCGAGCCGGACGAAACGGCGCCGCTCCTCGGGGGTCATCTCCTCGGGGTCGTCCGTGGTGATGCCCAGCTTCTCCTTACGCTTCAGCATGCCCCGGGCGAAGTACTTCTTCCCCTCACTGTCCTCGGGGAAGAGTCGCCAGAAGAGCTTCTCGTCGTCCTGGTTCCGCTCGTGGAGCATCCGCGTGTCGATGGCCGCGGCCAGCAGGTTGTTGGCGGCGGTGATGGCGTGGATATCCCCGGTGAGGTGGAGGTTGAAGTCCTCCATGGGGACGACCTGGCTGTATCCTCCGCCGGCGGCACCCCCCTTGATCCCGAAGGTGGGACCCTGGCTCGGCTGACGGATCGCCGCGATCACGCGCTTGCCCAGGTGGGCCCCCATGGCCTGGGCCAGTCCCACCGTGGTGGTGGTCTTCCCCTCGCCCAGGGGCGTGGGGGTGATGGCCGTCACATCGATGTACTTGCCGTCGGCGACATCCTTGAGACGTTCGAGGACGTCCAGGGAGACCTTGGCCTTGTAGGGGCCGTAGAGTTCCAGTTCCTCCTCTTCGACGCCCAGTTCCTCGGCGACCACCTCGATCGGCTTCATGACCGCGTCCTGCGCGATCTCGATGTCCGAAGGCACCGGCCGCTGCGGGTTGAGCGGGATGGGTGTGAATGCTCTGGTCTCGGGCGAATCCATTGCGGTAGGCATGCTGAACGTCCCCCTGCCCTTCAGTCGATAGGGGGTGCCCGCATCCGGGGCACCCGGCTCATGTGAAATTATGCACTAATCGGAAAGATAATCAGGCTGTATTGTCTGAAAACAGGAATCGGGAGCAGGTCTCGTTTGACTGCTATATGTGTTGGTCATATAGTCACGCTTGCCTGCCTCCTGATCGGGAAGCCGAACTCATGAATCAGGGATCCGACCGCCGGCCTGAGACCGGTGGCCCAGAAGACTGTCACGGCAGAGACCGCATCCGGGGTATCGTGCGCCCCTGGCTCCTGCTCCTCCTCCGCGGGGGACCCGCCCACGGCTATCGGCTCCTCAAGCAGCTCGAGATGCTCTCTCCCGCACCCGATGCGGACCCCGCCTTCCTCTACCGGACCCTGCACCGCTTCGAGCGAGAGGGACTGGTCCGCTCCGCCTGGCGGGCCGGAGGATCGGGGCCGGACCGCCGCGTCTATCACCTCACAGCCGAAGGGGCCGGGGCGCTGGATCGGTGGGCCGTTCGGATCCGCAGGAGGCGGGTCATGATGGACCGTTTCCTCGAGACCTACGCAGCCCGGCCGTCGGAGAGGACGGGCGAGGACCTTCAGGACACGGGGGACGCAAGGGACGCGGACCGTGGAGGGGGCGGATGAAGGAGCCGGCCATCGAGGTCGAGGGACTGGTACGCCGCTTCGGCGAGAAGACGGCGGTCGATGGCATCGACTTCCAGGTGGGCGCCGGTGAGGTCTTCGGGTTCCTCGGACCCAACGGCGCGGGCAAGAGTACCACCCAGCGCATCCTCTCCACCCTCCTGTTCCCTTCCGGAGGGAAGGCCAGGATCTTCGGCCGCGACGTGGTCCGGGAAGCGGGAGCCGTGCGCCGGCGGATCGGACGCGTCCCGGAGGAATCCAGCGTATACCCCGAACTCACCGGCCTGCAGAACCTCACGTTCACCGCCAGGCTCTACCGCGTCCCCGGCGGCGAGCGGGAGCGGAGGACCCGGGACCTCTTCGACCAGGCTCTGATGGGTACCTCCTTCCTCCCGCCCCTCCTCGATCTTGCGGCCCTGCCGCTCCTGTTCGTCCTCTTCCTGGTGCCGGCGGGCATGCTCCACCGGCGGGGAAGGAGGATCGGGGTCTGATGGGGCCGCGTCGGACATCCTGTCTCCGGCCAGGGCACCCCTCCCCGGGAGGTCTCCCACCGCATGAATCCGCTGCCCTGCGGTGTCGAGAGGACGAACAGCCGTGACCCGACACCTGGAGTCCGCTGCTTTGCGAACCCGATGGAGATACGTGTCCCTGCCCATCCTGCCCGTGCTCTGCACCCTCTGGTTGCTCCTCCCGCTCCCGGGCACCACCGGTACGGCCGCCGCCCGGCAGCAGCATCCGCAGGCGGAACAGCCTGGGGCAGGAGAACCCCTCGACCTGGCCGCCTGCGTCCGGCTCGCGCTGGAGGCCAATCCCGGCTGGCTGGCAAGACGGGCCGCGGTGGAGGCCACCCGGGCCGGGATCACAGAGAGCCGGTCGGCCCGCTATCCCTCCCTCGACCTCACGGGCAGCGCCTCCCGGACCGACGCGGGGCAGACCGCACCCTCGGATCGTCACGACCTCCGCCTCTCCCTGCGCCAGACACTCTACCAGGGGGGTCGGGTGGATGCCTCGATCGAGGCCGCCCGGGCCGCACTCGACGCGGACCAGGCCGGTCTGGAGGCCTCGCGGGCGGACCTGGTGCTGGCCGTCCACCGGGCCTGGTACGGCCTGGCCCGGAGCGAGCGGCTGGTCGACGCGGCCCGGCAGGGACGGGAACAGAGCCGGCTCAACCTCGAGGTGGCGGAAGCCGGACTGGAGACGGGTCTGGGGACCCGACCCGACGTGCTGAGGGCCCGGGTGGACGTCTCGGCCGCCGAGCTGACGCTCACCCGCGCCCGGAACGACCTGGAACGTGCCCGGGCGGGCCTGAACGCCCTGCTGGGACGCCCCGCCGGCAGCACGATCCCCATCCTCTCGGAGGGCTCCGGAGAACCCCCTCCCGAGGTGCCCGAATGGGATGAGCTGCGCCGGACCGCCCTCGAGCGGCGCCCGGAACTTCGGCGTGACCGGGCGCGGACCGACCTGCGCGAGGCGGCGGTCCGCATCGCCCGCGGCACCTACTACCCCTCGGTCACCGCCGACGCGGGCCTGAGCCGGGGCGGCATGGCCTCCATGAGTCCGGATCAGACCTGGTCGGCGGGCGTGGTGGCCGCCCTGCCCCTTTTCGACGGCCGGGCACGGGCCGCCGGGGTATGGGCCCAGGAAGCACTCCTCGAGCAGGCGCGGTACGATGAGGAGGAGACGATCCAGCAGATCGAACTCGAGGTGTGGGAGGCCCTCCTGGCCGAACGGGAGTCGCTCCGGCGCCTGGAGAACGCCCGGACCCTCGTGGAGGCCGCGCAGGAGAACCTGGAGGCCGCACAGGAGAGCTATCGCCAGGGTCTGGGCTCGATGGTCGCCCTGGTCGATGCCCGGACGGCCCTCAGCGAGGCCGAGCAGATCCTGATCGAGACGACCTACGACCGGCACGTCGTCCGGGCCGTCCTGGAACGCGCTTCCGGCGCACTCGTGTGGGAAGAGGAGAGACGATGAGACGGACCGCTTGGATCGTCATCGCCGCGGCGGCCGTCCTGGCCGCTGCTGCATGGTGGGTCGGGAGGCCGGGGGAGGATGACACCGACTCCCCGGGTATCCTTCATACCGTCGGGAGGCGGGACATCAGCGCCACGGTGATGGCCATGGGGGTGGTGCGTCCCATGGTCGGCGCCGAGGTCAAGGTGGGTTCGAGGGTATCGGGCGTGGTGAAGAGCCTGCGGGCCCAAATCGGTGACCGGGTGGAACGGGGCCAGGTCATCGCCGAACTGGACGACGCCGAGTTCAGCGCCCGCGTCGCCCAGAACCAGGCCTCGCTCGAGAAGGCGCGCGCCGAGGCGGGACTCGCGCGCCTCAACCGGGACCGACTCCGCACGATGTCCGAACGGGAGTTCGTCTCGCGCCAGCAGGCGGATTCCGCCGAGAGCGCACTGAAGGCGGCCGAGGCCCAGGTGAGGCTGGCCGAGGCGAACCTCGAGTCCGCGCGGATCCAGCTCTCCTATACCCGGATCACCGCCCCCATCACCGGGATCGTGGCCTCGGTATCCACCCAGGAGGGGGAGACGGTAGCCGCGAGCCTGGCGGCCCCCACCTTCGTCAACATCATCGACCTGGACCGGCTCGAAGTGCAGGCGTACGTGGACGAGACCGATATCGGACGGATCCGCGAGGGACAGCAGGCCCGCTTCACCGTGGACAGCTATCCCGCCGAAGAGTTCGAGGGAGAGGTCACCGCCATCTACCCGAAGGCGGTGATCCAGGACAACGTCGTGAACTACGTGACCACGATCCGGATCGCCGACCCCGGGGAGCTGGTCCTGCGCCCGGAGATGACCGCGGCCGTCACCATCGTCCTCGAACCACGGGCGGACGTGCTCGCGGTCCCCTCAGCGGCGGTGGGTCGGGACCGGGCGGAGCGCTATGTCACGGTCGTGGAAGAGGGCATGCCGGCCCGCCGGTCGGTGCGGGTCGGCTGGACCCAGGGCGGATGGACCGAGATCACCGAGGGGCTCGAAGAAGGGGAGCGCATCCTCCTCCCCTGATCCCCTGCCGGAGACCGGCGACGACACACAGCGACGAGACACACCCCCGAAGGGGCAGACCACCGATGAGGAGTGAGATGATGGAGCAGCCGCTGATCCAGGCCCGGGGGCTCACCCGGACCTACGACAAAGAGGGTGTCCTCACCGTGGAGGCCCTCCGGGGTGTGGACCTCGACATCCGCCGGGGAGAGTTCGTCGCCCTGGTGGGGGCCTCCGGCTCGGGGAAGAGTACGCTGATGAACCTGATGGGATGCCTGGACCGCCCGACCTCGGGGAGCCTCCACCTCGACGGTGTGGAGGTGAGTACCCTGGACGAGGACGAACTGGCCGAGGTCCGCAGCAGCAAGGTCGGGTTCGTCTTCCAGAGCTTCAACCTGCTTCCCCGCACCTCGGCGCTCGAGAACGTCGAACTCCCCCTCCTCTACACCGACCGCCGCGACCTGGCCGGTCCCGCCCGGGCCGCCCTCGAGGCGGTGGGCTTCCCCGCCGACCGGTTCCGGCATCATCCCGGTGAACTCTCCGGAGGACAGCAGCAGCGGGTGGCCATCGCCCGGGCGGTGGTGAACGACCCGGAGATCATCTTCGCCGATGAGCCCACCGGGAACCTGGATTCGGACTCGAGCGGGGAGATCATGGCCCTCTTCACCGAACTGAACCGCAGGGGGCGGACCGTCGTGGTCGTGACCCACGAGGCCGAGGTGGCTTCCTACGCACGACGGGTACTCACCATGCAGGACGGGCGGATCGTATCGGAGGGATCGGCATGAAGATCGCGCGCATGTTCAGCCAGGCGTTCCGCGGACTGACCCGGAACCAGCTCCGGACCTTCTTCATGATGGTCGGCATCATGGTGGGGATCACCGTCCTCACCGTGGTGCTCTCCGCGGGCATGGGTGCCCGCGAGCGCATCATGGAACGGGTACGGGTGTTCGGACTCGAGAACATGATGGTCTGGGCCGGCGGCTCCGCCGACCGCACACGGCCGGGTGAGGGGATGGAAGCCGGATCCGAGGTGACCGCCACCCTGAAGGTCGAGGACGCCGAGGCCATCCAGTCCGAGGTGGCCGGGGTCCGGCAGACGGCTCCCTTCGCCCGTCAGGGAGGAGGCGAGGTGCGCTGGAGGGACCGCACCTTCACCGCCCCGGTCTTCGGCGTGACGCCGGAGTGGCTCGAGGTCTGGGACTGGCACGTGGAACGCGGCACCTTCGTCACCCACCAGGATGACGATCGGATGGCTCGTACCGCGGCCATCGGCCCGACCGTGGCGGCCGAGCTGTTCGGCGAGGAAGACCCGCTGGGGCAGGTCATCCAGGTGGGCGGGGTCCCCTTCGAGATCGTGGGGCTGATGCGTGCCAAGGGGACCAGCGCCGGAGGGGGGGATATGGACAACCGAGTGTTCGTACCCCTCAGCACCTACATGCGCCGGGTGGCGAACGTGGACCACCTCGCAGGCATCCGGGTCCAGGTCCGGGACGTGCGCGAGATGGAAGCGGCGGCCGGGGACATCACCGCCCTGCTCAGGGAGCGGCATCGACTGGGGGCGGGTGAGCCCGACGACTTCCGCATCACCACGCCCACCGAGATCACCGCGATGGTCGAGGAGATGCAGGGGACCTTCAACCTCTTCCTCATCGTGGTGGCGGCCATCGCCCTGGTGGTCGGGGGTGTGGTGGTGGCCAACATCATGCTCCTCTCGGTGAACGAGCGCCGCCGTGAGATCGGACTCCGCCGGGCGGTGGGAGCCCGGGCGCGCGACATACGCCTGCAGTTCCTGTTCGAATCGGCCGGGGTCACCTTCCTGGGCGGTGTGGCGGGGCTGGTGATGGGGGTCGTCGGCAGCGTGCTCATGGAGCGCTGGACGGGGACCCCCGCCGTGATCACCTGGCATGTGCTGGCCGCGGGGGTGGTCTTCTCGACCGTGGTCGGGCTGGCCGCCGGACTCCACCCCGCCGGAAGGGCGGCCGAGATGGCCCCGGTGGACGCGCTGAGATCGTGAGACTGCTCCGGGGCCTGCGTATCTCAGCACGGCAGATCGGTACCCACCGTACCCGGACCGCGCTCGCGCTGCTGGGCATCGTGATCGGCGTCTCCTCGGTGATCGCGATGGTCGCCGTGGGATACGGGGCCCGGCAGGAGGTCATGGAGCGCGTCGAGGCCATGGGCACGAACCTGATCATGGTCACCCCCGCCCAGGTCCGCACCTCCACCGGGCGGACCCAGGTCCGGGGGACGGTCACGACCCTCACGCCGCAGGATGCCGAGGCCCTGGTCACCGAACTCCCGCAGATCACGGCCGCGGCCCCATGGGTGAGTCGCCGGCTGCCGGTGAAGTACGGTGGGCTCTCCTCCACCACGAACATCCAGGGCATCACGCCGGCGGTCCTCGACATACTCCGCGTATCGACGGCCGCGGGCGCCTTCTATACCGAGCGCGAGGAGCTTACCGGAGGGCGCACCGCCGTGCTGGGGCCCGCCGTGGCGAAGACCCTCTTCGGAGACGGACCGGCGGTCGGCCGCCGGGTGCTGATCGGACAGGTCCCCTTCGAGGTGGTGGGTGTCCTCACCCCGCGGGGATCCGATCTCTCGGGTACCGACCAGGACGACATGGTCATGGTCCCGCTCACGACCGCGCTCCGCAGACTCTTCAACCAGCAGTGGCTCGGCGGGATCTACCTGAAGGCCCGGGACCGGTCGGTGATGGCCGAGGCGGCCGAACAGGTGGGGTGGCTGCTCCGGGAGCGTCACCGTCTCGACCGGACGGGACGACCCGACGACTTCGAGGTGCAGACCCAGCTCGAACTCATGGAGGCCCACCGCGAGATCGGCGACACCTTCACCACCCTGGTGGGAGGGATCGCCGCGGTATCCCTGCTCGTGGGCGGGGTGGGGATCCTGGCCATCATGCTCATGTCGGTGAAGGAGCGCACCCGGGAGATCGGCCTGCGGCTGGCCGTGGGGGCCCGGCGGCGGGATGTCCGGATGCAGTTCCTGGGGGAGGCGGTCATGCTGGGCACCGGCGGCGGGCTGGCCGGTGTCCTGGCGGGCCTGGCGGTCGCTGCCGCGGTAGGGACCTTCACCGACTGGGCTGTGCGGGTGGAACCGCTCTCGGTAGGGCTCTCCTTCGGGTTCTCCCTGCTCGTGGGCGTCTTCTTCGGGGTCTATCCGGCCCACCGCGCCTCGCTGCTCGACCCGGTGGAATCCCTCCGGAGCGAGTGATACGGCCGTCCGGGAGTACGGTCACGCACCGAGAGCACCGGGTCCCAGGAATCGGCTCACGGAGCAATCCCCTCCACTTCTTCGAGGAAGTTGTCCATGAAGCGCCTGGCGAGCCCTGTCATCGTCCCCTCCCGTTCGCGGCATTCTTCCATCACCTGGTCTGCAGTCTTTCCCACACGCTCCAATTCCTCGACATACTCCACCGTCCAGCGGCGGGCCATAGGGACCGTGACCTCCAGGTGGAACTGCACGCCGATCAGACGGCCGTGCCGGAACATCTGATCCCGGCAGGCATACCCTTCCACCAGCAACTCGGCCCCGGAGGGCACATCGAAGGTATCCCCGTGCCAGTGGAAGACCGGGAAGCGGTCGGGGAAGCCCGCCAGCAGGGGATCCTCCGCTCCCCGCTGCGTGCGGAGGACCTCGTAACCCCCGATCTCCATGACCGGGCTGCGCGACACCTCCGCTCCCAGCACCGAGGCGAGCAGCTGCGCTCCGAAACAGATCCCGAGGGTGGGAAGATCCGCGCGCGCACGCCGCTCCAGGTAATCCCGCTCCCTCACCAGGAAGGGATGGACCCCGCAGTCGCGTACGCATATCGGTGTGCCGCCCACGACGACCAGCTCGTATTCGCCGGGATCCGGCAGCGGCTGGTCCTGGTAGGTGTGCACCGTGTCGAACTCGATGGCCTGCTCGAACAGGCAGCGCTCGTAGCGTCCCAACCCCTCGACCGGGGAGTTCTGGATGATGAGTACACGCATGCGCTCTCCCTTCGGCTGCTGGACACGGGACCCGGGGGCGCGGCGCCCACGCCCGCAGCCCGGACACAGCAGCGGGTCTTCCAGCCATACCTGCCGGATGAGGCGGGTCCCCCGGATCCGAATGCGCCGATGGTATCGGGTCCCGGGACCCCTCCGGAGCGGCTGTACGGGACCTCAGGCGTGTTCGCCCAGCTCCCACAGCAGGGAGACCACCCGCCCGCGGATGTCGTCCCGGCTGGCCCGGAAGACGGCCATGATCTCCTCCTCGGTGCCTCCGGCCTTCGCGGGGTCGGTCAGGGGCCAGTGGATCTTGCGGGTCCCCGGTGGCAGGACCGGGCAGTGCTCGTCGGCATGACCGCAGACCGTCACCACCAGGTCGGCCCACTCCAGCATCTCATCGGTGAGCGTGGTGGACTCCTGTCCCGAGATGTCGAGGCCCGCCTCGGCCATGACCGCGATGGCCCGGGGATTCTTGCCGTGGGCCTCGGTCCCGGCGGATCGAACCTCGAGCCCGTCACGCGCGAGGGCTCGGGTGAACCCCTCGCACATCTGGGATCGGCAGGAGTTCCCGGTACAGAGATAGAGGATCTTCACGCGCTCACTCCGCTTCCTCGATGCCGCCGTGCCGGATGATCTCGCCCTCGACCAGGAAGACCACATCCTCCGCGATGTTGGTGGCGTGGTCGGCCACCCGCTCCAGGGCCCTGCTGATGGAAATCACGTGGGTGGCCCGGTCGACGCTCTCCGGGTCCTCTTTCATCAGGGCCCGCATGATCCGGTAGACCTCCCGGTGCAGGTCATCCACCTCGTCGTCCAGCTCGCAGACCCTGCGGGCCTTCGGAACGTCCTGGTTCACCAGGGAATCCAGGCTCTCCCGGACCATGAGACGGACCGTCTCGGCCATCTGGCTCAGGTCGTAGGGCACGGGCTCCTCGCTCAGGCGCGCCATGTCGAGGGTCCGCTCGGCGATGTTCTCGGCCAAATCGCCCACGCGCTCCAGGTCGTTGTTCACCATGATCACGGCGATCACGTAGCGCAGGTCCACCGCCACCGGCTGATGGAGGGCCAGCACCTTCAGAGCCTCTTCGCTGATCTCCAGCTCCTTGGTGTTGATGGCTTCCTCGCCGTCCAGCACCTCGCGGGCCAGGTCGGCGTCCCGGTTCATCACGGCGTTGATGGACTTGTCCAGGGCCTCTTCCACCATGCCGCCCATGGTGAGGATCTCGCGCTTCAGGTTGTCCAGGTCCCGCATCAGATGCAGGCTCATAGGTTCTTCTTCCCTTTGCTCTGGAGGGTTTCCGCCTCTCGGTCGGCGGGCGAGGTCGGCATCACCCGAACCGCCCGGTCACATAGTCCTCGGTCTGCTTCTCCCGGGGCCGTGTGAAGAGCTGCTCGGTATCGCCGTACTCGATGAGGTAGCCCTCATAGAGGAAAGCGGTGCGGTCCGAGACCCGGGCGGCCTGCTGCATGTTGTGGGTCACGATGATGATCGTGTAGCTGCCTCTCAGCTCGCCGATGAGGTTCTCGATGCTGGCCGTGGACTTGGGATCCAGCGCCGAGGTGGGCTCGTCCATGAGGAGGATGTCCGGGTCCACCGCCAGGGCCCGGGCCAGGCAGAGCCTTTGCTGCTGACCGCCCGAGAGCCCAAGCGCGTTGTCCTCCAGCCGGTCTTTCACCTCGTCCCAGAGGGCCGACTTGACCAGGCTCTCCTCAACGAGCTGGTCCAGCTTGTTCCTGTTCTTCACGCCATGGATCCGCGGCCCGTACGCGACGTTGTCGAAGATGCTCTTCGGGAAGGGGTTCGGCTTCTGGAAGACCATCCCCACCCGCTTGCGCAGCTCCACGACATCCACATCCTCGCTGTGGATGTCCTGGTCATCGAAGCAGAGGCCGCCCTTCGTATGGGCGATCGGGATCAGGTCGTTCATCCGGTTGATCGCCCGCAGGAAGGTGCTCTTCCCGCAGCCGCTGGGCCCGATGATGGCCGTCACCTGGCCCTTCGGGATGTCGAGACTCACATCGCAGACCGCCGCGTTGTCGCCGTAATAGACCCAGAAGTCCTCGGAACGGACGTGTATCTCTCCCGCTCCCACTTCTTCCCATTCGGCGTCGGGGACCTGGATGTCGAAGGCATGACCCCGCTCCTCGGAGACTGCCGGTGCCCGGGGGTCGCGCTGGTTCGCGTGGGAGATCATCGACTTACCCCTTGAGTTTCTTGCCGATACGGGCACGGAGGATGATAGCGGCCATGTTCAGGGTCAGCACAAGGGCGACGAGCGTGGCCACCATGCCGAACTGTACGTGCCGGAGCTGGTCCACCGCTTCGTGTTCGGTGGCCATGTTGTAGATGTTCCAGGGCAGTGCCGGGGTGGGTTCGTTCAGCGTGTCCAGGATGCCCAGGGGCTGTCCCACGCTCACCGCCGCGGTGAAGATGATGGGAGCGGTCTCGCCCGCTGCCCGGCCCATGCTGATCACGATGCCGGTGAGGATACCCGGCAGTGCGGCGGGGAGCACCACGGTGAGGACAGTATGCCATTTCCCTGCACCCAGACCGAGCGCCGCCTCCTTGTAAGCGATGGGCACGGCCAGGATCGCCTCCTCGGAGGCCCGGATCACCACCGGCATGATCAGCAGCCCCAGGGTCAGGGACCCGGCCAGCACGCTCTTGCTGGCTGAGACCCCCACCCCGTTGATGAAGAAGGCCAGGCCGAACAGACCGAAGACGATGCTGGGCACGCCGGCCAGGGTGTTGATGCTGGTGCGGATGATGCTGATGATCCGTCCCTGATGGGCGTACTCGGTGAGGTAGATGGCCGAGATCACACCCATGGGGATGGCGAAGAGCAGCGCTCCCAGGGTCAGGTAGATGGTCCCCAGCACCTCCGGCCAGATCCCACCGAAGAAGTGGGCATCCTCCGAGGTATCGAAGAGGAAGCGCCAGTAGAACTTGAACCGTGGGTGCAACATGGACCGCATGTTCTCTTCCACGTAGGGAAAGAGGGCGGCCAGGCTGGTCCCCTCGAAGTCCTGCACCCGGGGGCGGTAGACCTTCGTCCCCATGGCGTCCGGGTCCGAGTAGTCCCACTCCTCGATGAACATCACATCGTACAGGACCTCCTGAGCCCGGTCCCAGCGTGTCTCCCCGTACCGGTCCCGTATCAGCGCCGGCTCCCGGTCATCGGGCAAGGGACCCAGCAGTTCCCTCAGGTGGTCCTTGAGCTCGTCCAGCTTCCGGCCGTACTCCATGCTGGCCATGAAGCCCATGGTGTCCATCTCGGCCTCGAACCGATCGATCATGTCGTAGACGGGCTGCCGCGCCTCGGCGACCTCGGCAGCCTCGGCGGCGATCTCCTCCCGGTCCCCCCGCTCGAAGACATCCAGGATCATCTCCCGGTGCTCGGTGGTGGCCCGGAAGAAGTACGCCTTCGCCCCCCGTATCATCATGGGTGCCAGGATGACGATGAGGGAGAGGGCCAGCAGCAGGACCGAGACCACGCCAAGGCCCGAGAAGGAGCGGTTGAGGATCTTGCGTGTGCTCCGTTCCACGGCCTCAGCTCCCCGCGTCCTTCAGGCGCCGTGTGATACGTTCGCTGACGAGGTTCATCACGAAGGAGATGGTGAGCAGGGAGAGGGCCATGGCGAACAGCACCGCGTATCGGGCAGAGCCGGTAACGTGATCTGCCTCCCCCATGTCTCCGGCGATCGTGGCGGTCAGGGTCCGGACCGGTTCCAGGTAGTTGTAGATGGGCTCGGGGATCTGGGCGGCGTTCCCCGAAGCCATCCACACCACCATCGTCTCGCCGATGGCCCGCATCACGCCCAGGATGACCGCCGCCACGATGCCGCTGGCCGCAGCAGGGACCACGACGCGGAGCATGGTCTCCGCCTTCGTCGCCCCCAGGGCATAGCTGCCCTCTCTGAGGTCCCTTCCTACCGCCTGCAGGGCGTCCTCGCTCACGCTGACCACGGTGGGTACCGCCATGATGCCCAGGATGATGCTCACGTTCAGGGCGTTCGTACCGCTGTCGATCCTGATCCCGCTCACGGCCTGCAGGAGCAGGTAGAGCAGCATTCCCAGCGCTCCGGCCGTCACCAGCCCCACTCCGAGCCCCACACCCGGCCTGCGCTGCTGCTGTTCATCTGCGGCCGATCGCACGGCCGCGATATCCCCAGCCACGTAGGCCAGCAGCAGGGCCACCGGCGCCAGAGCCAGTCCCAGGGCCAGCGCGATGACCGCCCCGCCCTGCTGCTGGAGCAGCGGGGCGAACACCACCAGGGCGAAGAAACCGTAGGCCACCGAGGGGATGGCGGCCAGGATCTCGATGATGGGCTTGAAGACCTGCCGGAGCCGGAAGGGGAGCACGTCGCTCAAGGCGATGGCGGCGGTGATCCCCAGGGGGACCGCCACCACGATGGCCCCGAAGGTCACCAGTGCCGAACCCACGAAGATGGCCAGGGTCCCGAACCGGGGCGGGCTCCCCGCGGGGAACCAGGCGGTGCTGGTGAAGAACTCCGAGAAGCTGCGGAGCTGGAAGAAGGGGATCGCGTCCTTCGCGATGAAATAGAAGATGAAGAACACCGCGAAGAGGGAACTGCTTGTGACCAGGAGCAGCAGGCCCCTGCCGAGAAGA
Organism: bacterium; assembly: GCA_046497505.1. Lineage (GTDB taxonomy): Bacteria > Blakebacterota > Blakebacteria > Blakebacterales > JAWOFN01 > JAWOFN01. The sequence goes on from JAWOFN010000116.1 coordinate 16,261, forward strand.
GAGCCGAGCCGGCGGGACCGGCTGGCTCTCTTGCTCAGTACGAGGCTGCCCCTCGACGTGAGGCTCTCAGCGGCCTGGGACATGCCTTCGTCCGTTCCTCCGGTCAGATCAGTTGCCGTAGGAGGTCACGGGCACGAACCCGATGCCCTCGATGATCCGCTGACCCTCTTCGGTCAGGTAGTAGGTGACGAACTGGTAGAGGTGCGAACCCATCTTCGGGTAGCCGTCCGTGAACATGAAAAGGGGACGGGCGATGGGATAGGTGCCCGTGGTCACGGTCTTGGCGCTGGGGTAGATCCCCTCGATCTCCAGGGCCTTGACCGAACGGTCCACGAAGCCCAGACCGGCGTAGCCGATGGCGTTCGGGGTGGACTGGACCCGCTGGCGCACCGCGCCGTTGGAGCCCACGTATTCCACGCCGCCGCCCATGTTGTCGCCGCCCATGACCAGCTTCTCGAAGGTCTCATAGGTGCCGCTGTTCGTATCCCGGCTCACCACCACGATGGACCGGTCGGGGCCGCCGACCTGGTTCCAGCTGGTGATCTCGCCCGTGTAGATGTCGTGGACCTGCTGGAGGGTCAGGCCCTTGACCGGGTTGCTGGGGTGGACCAGCACCGGAAGACCGTCCAGGGCCACCACGTGGGCCACCGGCATGATGCCGTTGTCCGCCGCGGCCTTGAACTCGGTCGGCTTCATGAAGCGGCTCATATCGGCGATGTGGCAGGCGTCGTTGATCAGGCTCTTGGCGCCGTTGCCGCTGCCCGACTCGCTGACGGTGATGTTCACGCCGGGGTTGGCCCTCATGTACGCTTCGGCGAAGGCCTTGGCGATGGGACCGACGGTGGTGGAGCCGTCGATCACGATCCTCGTGTCCGACTGGGCGTTCGTGTTGGTCGGAGCCATCATCAGTCCGACCGCCACGAACATCCCGATCAGGGCTGTCGCAGTGATTCGCTTCACGGATCTGTCCTCCATGGGGTAGGGCACAGTGCCTCTCTTGAGATGTACTGCGAACTTGCTGTCCGTCGTTCGTGGGGAAGAGTAGGGTCCGAATGTGGCGGCTCTGTGACAGGAACGAAACAACTGCGGATTCGAACTTTCCGGAGCCCCGGGCGTATAGCAGATTCCACGGGGGCGGCGCTGATGGCCCGCCCCGGGGATCCCCCCGAAGACTACCCGTTGAGATGGAGCTGAGGCAGCGATGTTCTTCTTCGACTGGACGATGATCCTCATCATCCCGGCCTTCCTGCTCGCCCTGTGGGCCCAGGGCAAGGTGAAGTCCACGTATGCCAAGTACAGCCAGGTGCGGTCCGATGCCGGCATGCCGGGGGCCGAGGTGGCCCGCTCCATCCTGGACCGGAACGGCCTCCATGATGTGGATGTCGAAGAGGTCCAGGGGGAGCTGAGCGACCACTACGACCCGAAGAGCAAGACGGTCCGACTCTCCACCGGCAACTACCGGAACGCCTCACTGGCCGGACTGGCCGTCGCGGCCCACGAGTGCGGTCACGCTATCCAGCACGCCCGTTCCTACGCGCCCCTGGCTTTCCGCACCGCCTTCTTCCCGGCAGCGAGCCTGGGGAGCAGTTTGGCCATCCCGCTCTTCTTCATCGGCTTCCTCTTCTCGGCCGGGGGGTCCGGGGGGCTCACGATCCTGATGGATATCGGAATCCTCTTCTTCGCCGCAGCGGTGCTCTTCCACATGGTGACCCTGCCGGTGGAGTTCGACGCGAGCAAACGGGCGCTCGCGCTGCTGGGCAGCACCGGCTGTCTGAGCAAGCAGGAGGTGGGCGGGGCCCGCAAGGTCCTCAACGCCGCCGCCTGGACCTACGTGGCCGCCGCGAGCATGGCGGTGCTGCAGCTCGTCCGGCTCCTGGTGCTTCGCGGCGCCGTGAGCGACTGACAGACATCGGACGGCCGATCCCTCCTGCGGGTGGGATCGCCTGCAAGGCGCGGGAGGCAGCTTCCGCGCCTTTTTTCTGTTGCTTATGATTCGTTGATTTGCTAAATGACAAAACAAGAAGACGACGGAAGGGAGTCTGCGATGTGCCTGCATGATGCAGCGGCCCTGTTCGGGGCCCTGGGCAGCGAGAACCGCCTGCGCATCCTGAAGATGCTCCAGGTGCGGTCTCTCTGCGTATGCGAGATCACCGAGGTCCTGGGACTCTCCGCACCCACCGTGTCCCGGCATCTCAGCCTGCTGCGGGAAGCCGGTCTCATCACCGACCGGAGGGACGGGCGCTTCGTGACCTATGAGCTGGAGGTCTCGGGCGGGCCCCTGGCCGAAGGGGCCGCCGACCTGCTCCGCTCCTGGGGTGCGGAGGACCCTACCGTGCAGCAGGATGCCGAGCGAGCGGGAAGCGTCGACCGCGAGTTTCTCTGCAGCACCTGAGCAGACGCTGGGGCCAGGGTCGGAAGATCCGGCATCGCGGCAACGGAGTGAAGGATGGACCTCAAAAGAGAATACCGACCGCTGCTCTGGATGACAGGACTCTTCCTGGCGGCTTACTTCCTGCCTGTGGACGACGCGGCTTTCCTGGGAGCGATACGGGACGCCCTCGACCTGACCCGCTGGTACGCCCGGGAGCATGTCATCCTCTGCCTGCTCCCCGCCTTCTTCATCGCCGGGACCATCGCGGTCTTCATCAGCAAGGAAGCGGTGATCCGCTACCTGGGACCCGCCGCTCCGAAGTGGGTCGCCTACCTGACCGCATCGGTCTCCGGCTCGGTCCTGGCCGTCTGCTCCTGCACCGTACTCCCCCTCTTCGCAGGTATCCGTCAGCGGGGCGCGGGGCTGGGACCCGCCGCCACCTTCCTCTACGCCGGTCCGGCCATCAACGTGCTGGCCATCATCCTCACCGCGCAGGTGCTGGGACTGGAGCTGGGGCTGGCCCGGGTGGCGGGGGCGATCGTCTTCAGCATCCTCATCGGTCTGATCATGCACGCACTCTACCGCAGCGAGGAGATGGAGCGGGCCGCGCAGCAGCTGCAGCACGGAGAGGAGGATGGGCCGAAGCCTCTCTGGAAGACCTCCCTGCACTTCCTGGCGCTGGTCGCCATCCTGGTGTTCGCCAACTGGGGCGACCCGGGTCCCGATGCCGGGCTGCTGGGCAGCATCTACGAGCTGAAGTGGATGCTCACCGGGCTCTCTGCCGTCATCCTGGCCGTGAGCCTGGTGGTCTCGCTCAGGTTGGAACCCCGCTGGGTGGCCCTATGGGCGGGGATCAGTGCGGGCGGGGCCTTCCTCTTCCACGCTCACCCTCAGCTCCCCTTCGCCATCTCGGTCATCGCCCTGAGCGTGATCCTCTACATCAGCCCGGGGGAGCCCCGGGAATGGCTCGCCGAGACGTGGGGCTTCACGAAGCTGATCCTGCCCCTGCTGGCGGCCGGCGTGCTGGTCGCCGGCTTCCTCCTGGGTTCCCCCGGCGGCGGTGGCGGGATCGTGCCGGACGCCTGGATCGCAGGGCTGGTGGGGGGCGAATCGCTGCGGGCCAACCTGGTGGCTTCGATGGCCGGCGCCTTCATGTACTTCGCCACACTCACCGAGATACCGATCCTGCAGGGCCTGCTGGCCGGGGGTATGGGGGACGGACCCTCCCTCGCCCTGCTGCTGGCCGGGCCCGCTGTGAGCCTGCCCAACATGCTGGTCATCCGGGGTGTGATCGGCACCCGGAAGACCGTCGTCTTCATCGCCCTGGTCGTGGTCATGGCCACGATCAGCGGACTCATCTACGGATCCATCACCTGAGAAGGAGGATGCACCGATGATCAAGATCCAGGTCGTGGGAGCGGGATGTGCGAACTGCAGGAAGCTCGAGGAGGTCTGCCGCCAGGTCGTGGCGGAGAACGCCGTGGAGGCCGAAGTGGAGAAGGTCACCGACATCAGCCGCTTCGCCGACCTGGGCATCATGGTCACGCCGGGGCTGGTCATCGACGGCGAGGTGAAGGCCTCCGGCAAGGTGCCGCAGAAGGAACAGATCTCCACGTGGGTGATGAACGCCGCCGCCGCCGCCCGCTGAACGCCGTCGCGACCCGGTGCTGAGGCAGCGGACCGGGAGACGAAAACAGAGTACGACACGACCGGGAGGGCGTATTGAACACCCCATCCGTGAGCCGCAGGCTGAGCCTGCTGGACCGCTATCTGACCCTCTGGATCTTCCTCGGCATGGGACTGGGTGTGGCGGCGGGGTGGATCTTCCCCGCCATCTCCGGCTTCTGGGACACCTTCCGGGTGGGGACCACCAACATCCCCATCGCGGTGGGCCTGGTCCTCATGATGTACCCTCCCCTGGCGAAAGTGCGCTACGAGGAGCTGGGCGAGGTCTTCCGGAACTGGCGGATCCTGGGCCTCTCCCTGGTCCAGAACTGGGTGGTCGGCCCGATCCTCATGTTCGCCCTGGCCCTCCTCTTCCTCAGGGGGTACCCGGAGTACATGACCGGGCTGATCCTCATCGGGCTGGCACGGTGCATCGCCATGGTCATCGTCTGGAACGAGCTGGCCGACGGGGACACCGAGTACGCGGCCGGGCTGGTGGCCTTCAACAGCGTCTTCCAGGTGCTCTTCTACAGTGTGTATGCCTGGTTCTTCATCACCCTGCTCCCTCCCCTGTTCGGACTGGAGGGGAGCGTGGTGCGGATCAGCATGGGACAGATCGCTGAGAGTGTGGGGATCTACCTGGGCATCCCCTTCGCGGCGGGCATCCTCACCCGGTTCGGACTCATCCGGGCGAGGGGGAAGGAATGGTACGAGGGACGCTTCATCCCCCGGATCAGCCCCATCACGCTGATCGCCCTGCTCTTCACGATCTTCGTGATGTTCAGCCTCAAGGGGGAGCAGATCGTCGGGATCCCCCTGGACGTGCTCCGCATCGCCGCACCCCTGCTCATCTACTTCGTACTCATGTTCCTGGTGAGCTTCTACATGGGACGGAAAGTGGGGGCGGACTACTCGAAGACCGCGACCCTCTCCTTCACCGCGGCCAGCAACAACTTCGAACTGGCCATCGCGGTGGCGGTCGCGGTGTTCGGGATCGATTCCGGGGCCGCCTTCGCCGCGGTGATCGGCCCCCTGGTGGAGGTCCCCGTCCTTATCAGCCTGGTGAACCTCTCCCTCTACTTCCAGCAAAGGTACTTCGGGAGTGCGACCGATGCGGGTACGGAGGCGGCCCGGGGATAGACCCGAGAGACCGAGCGGCAGCAACCCCGGTCCTTCTGTCTTCGGCACCGCCCCGCGCTCCCTTCCGTGCGCACAAGGTGCTGGCACGGGCGCCGCCCCGGCCGCTACCTTGGGAGGGTTCCAAGAACGCGCCCGCCGGATCCGGGGGCCGGATCCCACCCACCGGACCGGTACCGACGGCCGATGATGTCCCGATTCCTTCAAGGGGACCGAATATGCGATGCACCTCCATCACCGGGACCTTCTTCATGATGGCCGCTCTCATCACCACCGCCTGTACCACGAGCAACCCGCTCCTGGAGGAGTGGGACACCCCCTTCGGGGTACCGCCTTTCCAGGAGATCGAGGATGGTCATTTCCTCCCCGCCTTCCGGGCAGCCATGGCGGAGCAGAAGACGGAGATCGCCGCCATCGTGGCCAGCGAGGAGGCCCCCACCTTCGCGAACACCATCGAGGCCCTGGAACGGAGCGGACAGACGCTCACACGGGTCTCCAGTATCTTCTATGCGCTGGACGCAGCCCATTCCAACGACGCCATCCGCGAGGTTGCACGGACAGTGGCACCCGAACTCGCGGCCCACGGTGACGACATCCTGCTGGACCGGGACCTCTTCGACCGGGTGGACGCGGTCTACCGGGAGCGGGAGGAGCTGGACCTCGGCTCCGAGCAGCGGAAGCTCCTGGAAGAGACCCACAAGGACTTCGTCCGAAAGGGTGTGGACCTGGAGGGGGAGGCCCAGACGAGGCTCCGGGCCATCAACTCCGAGCTGGCCGAACTCAGCCAGGCTTTCGGCGAGAACCTCCTGAAGGAGACCAACGCCTGGGGACTGCACGTCACCGACCGGGAGGACCTGGGGAACCTCCCTGCCAACCTGGTCTCGGCGGCAGCCGACGAGGCCCGGCGCCGCGCGCACGAAGAGGGATGGTCCTTCACCCTGCAGCGTCCCAGCATCAACCCCTTCCTGCAGTACTCCCCCGACCGGGAGCTCCGGAGGCGGATCTTCACCGGCTACATCATGCGCGGGCACAACGATAACGAGTACGACAACCGGGAGATCCTCTCCCGGATCGCCGCGCTGCGGGCGGAACGGGCCGATCTGATGGGCTATGCGACCCACGCCCACTATGTGCTCTCCGACAACATGGCCGAGCGGCCCGGGCGGGTGTACGAGCTGCTGGCCCGGATCTGGACCCCGGCACTGGAAGCTGCAAATGAGGAGCGTGATGCTCTCCAGGAGATGATGCGGGAGGACGGCATCCGGGACGAGCTGGAAGGATGGGACTGGCGCTACTACGCCGAGAAGGTCCGCAAGGCCCGCTACGACCTGGACGATGACGCCCTCCGCCCCTACTTCCAGGTGGAGGCGGTCCGGGACGGGGCCTTCATGGTGGCGAACCGGCTCTATGGGCTGACCTTCACCGAACTCGAGGATCTCCCCCGCTGGCACCCCGACCAGCAGGTCTTCGAAGTCAAGGAGGCGGACGGTTCCCACGTGGGGATCCTGTACATGGATTTCTTCACCCGGGAGAGCAAGCGGGGCGGTGCCTGGATGAACGACCTCCGGGCCCAGAAGGAGCTGGATGGGGAGGTGAAGGCGGTGGTCACCACCAACTTCAACTTCCCCCCTCCCGCCGGGGACGCCCCCTCGCTGATCTCCTTCGACAACGCCCTGACCCTGGGGCACGAGTTCGGCCACGCACTCCACGGGCTCCTCTCCGACGTGCGCTACGCCTCCCTCTCCGGCACCAGCGTACCCAGGGACTTCGTGGAGTTCCCCTCCCAGATCATGGAGAACTGGATGAGCGAGCCTCAGGTGCTCCGCATGTACGCGCGGCACTATGAGACCGGCGAGCCGATCCCGGACGAACTCATCCAGAAGATCGAGGCGGCAGGCAAGTTCGGTCAGGGCTTCGCCACCGTGGAATACCTGGCGGCCTCCTACCTGGATATGGCGTGGCACACCCTGACCGGTCCGGAGGAGAAGGCGGTCGATCCCTTCGAGGAGCGGGCCATGGACGCCATCGGCCTGATCCGCCAGATCCCGCCCCGGTACCGGAGCGGCTACTTCCAGCACATCTTCTCCGGCGGCTACTCGGCGGGCTACTACGCCTACATCTGGGCGGAGGTGCTGGACAAGGACGCCTTCGAGGCGTTCAAACAGACCGACCTCTTCGACCGCCAGACGGCACAGCGCCTCCGGGACGAGGTGCTGAGCAGGGGCGGCACCCGTCCGGGCATGGAACTCTACCGCGCGTTCCGGGGTCGGGACCCCCGGATCGAGCCTCTCCTGGTGGGACGGGGCCTGCACATCCGGAGATAGCATCCCGGCACCCGAAGCACCTGCGTGCGCGCCGGGATTCGGTGCATCCGAAGGCCCCCCTCCCCTTCGAGGAGGGGGGGTCTTCTTCATGCCGCCTGGGCCCGCGGGACGAGGGTAGTCAGAAGATGTTGTTGTACCGGACCCAGAGTCGGTCGCCCAGGTCCCAGTAAGCGGCCACCGTGCTGTCGGCCAGTCCCTGGCAGTACTCGGTGAGGTAGGCGGCGGCCCGATCGGGGTCCTCCCGGTAGAGACCGAGCGCTTCCCCCTCGATCTGCTCCTGTCGTGCGAAAGCGGAGGTCTCGATCGGTTCCCAGACCGCCTGCAGGTCGTGACGCATCTGCTGGTAGCGGAAGTAGGAGAGCTTGCTCGCCCTACGGAAGGCCCACCAGGCGCACTCCCTGCTGAATTCGCGCCGACCGTCCACCATGTAGGAGTCGGGCATCTGTTCGATCCCGATATAGAAGGGGATATGGGGTGTGGTGGCGGGGTTGTCGTAGCCCAGCCAGACGACCCCCCCGATAGGATCGGGGAGCCAGTCCCGGGACTGGGTCACCTGCAGATAAGTGGCCGCCGGCGAACAGATGGTCCGTTCCCGGTCGATCTCCAGCAGTTCACGCATCGCGGAGTTCATGAAGGGGTTGGCAACCGGGCTCTTCACCACCTCACCCTGGCGGTCGACCACCGTGAGGCGTCGGGTCATATCGTAGGGAGTGCCCTCGTAGGTGTCACGGAAGATGGCCAGCAGGTCCTGTACGGAGACCTTCTTCTCAGGCTTCACCGAAAGGGGGTAGTTCTCGGAGTTCGGATCCAGTCCCAGGGAGGGTGCCAGCAGGCTCAGGACCCGCCATTCCCGCCGGCGGGAGTAGAGGCTGGTCCGATCGGCGTAGGCGTAGCAGAACTCGAAGGCCTCCCCGCTCTCAGGGTCCCACCATCCCATCTCCTCCGCCAGGGAGAAGACGTTCTCCGACGCCATGTACCGATCCGGATCGCTCAGGTCGATCTCACGGATCCGGTGCGCGTTGGCCGAGACCCCGACGTGGTCGTCAGGGATCCGGACAGCGGCCCAAACCGCTCCTTTCCTCCCCCGTCCCGGTCCCAGGACCTCGAAGTGCCAGACCTCCCGGGGGTCGGCGAAGGTAAAGCACTCCCCCCAGTCGATGTAGCCGAATTCCTTCGTGAGCTCGTCCGCCACCCGGATCGCCTCCCGGGCGGTGCGGGCCCGTTCCAGCACCAGCCGGTAGAGCTCGGGAGCATCGATCAGGCCGTCATCGCTCTTGAGCTGACGCTTGCCCCCGGTGGTGGTCTCCCCGATAGCCAGCTGGTGCTCGTTCATGATGGGATAGGCGGCGTCCATGAACTTCCAGGTCCGCCGCACCTGCGGGATCTCTCCGAGGGGGATCCGATCCGGGTCGTCGGGTCCCGTGGTACGCTTCGGCTCCATCCAGACCGGCGTCACGGCCCCCTCGGGATGGTCCTCACCGGGTTCCATGGCGATCCACGTCCGGTCCGTCCCCGAGTCGCACGAATGGCTCGTCATGGTGGATCCGTCCACTGAGGCGAGACGGCCCACCAGGATGCTGGTGCAGCTCTCGAACGCCGCCGTCTCGGAGGAGACCGGGTCGGTGTCCGGACCGAGGCTGAGCACCCCCAGGACCAGCAGCAGGAGGGGGATGATGAGGTACGGGATACGACGATAGAAGGGGACGCCGTGCATGGGACTACACTCCTGTCAGGGCGGACAGGCCCCCACCCGGTCCCTCGACCGGTAAAGCGGGGCCCCGGGCGGGCACGACGGCTCCCGGAGTATAGCCTGCCTGGGCCTCGCCGCCTATGAGAGAGCGGACCGCCGGTCCGGCAGGAGCTGCCGACCCCCTACTCCGGCGTCTCTCCCGCCTCGAACGGGAGTGCTTCCCGCCGCACCGGGTGGATCCATCCCGAGAACCAGGCGATACCCAGCACCACCACGATGGAGACCGCACCCACCAGGTAGGAGGATGTCACACCGAAGGTGGCGATGAGGATCGGAGCCGAGGCGGTGATGAATCCCCCTCCCATGAAGGGCTCGTAGGGGATCTGCTTGAACCCGAACGCCTTGGCGGCCGGAGTCTCGAACTCCGGGTCGGCCACCCGCAGGAGCAGCAGGCCCATGGCCGTCACGCCCGTCTGCATCCCGTACTCGGTGATGGCACGTTCGAACCAGGCGTCGGGGAGCATGCGCGGGGCGATGTACCAGGTGGCGAAGAGGATCCAGGCAAGCCCCACTACCATGAGGATGAGGAAGGGCCAGAAGAAAGCCAGGAAGACATCCAGCTTGATGGCCGCGATGGCCGAGACCACCAGGAAGTCCAGAGCGATGCCCAGGATCCGGCTGAAGGTCTGACGGTCGAAGTAGCGGGCCACCCCCACCTTGGCCGCGATGACCTGGACGATGAGCCCGCCCATCATGGCGAGGGGGAAGAGGGGGAAGGACTTGAAGAGGTCCGGTTCCATCCCGGCGGAGAGCGTCTGGATCCCTGTCAGGATATACCAGCCCAGGAGGACCGCCAGTCCCACGATGGCGGCATGGAAGGCGAGGGGCTCAAGAGCGTCCGGACTGATGGTGATGGTGGAGCCGGAGCGGCGCTTTTCCTCCGGGATGAGCCCCTTGATCTTGTCCTTGTCCAGATCCTTGGGACTCTTGATGACCTGGGTATAGCCTCTGCGGGCCGCCATGTTCACCATGACCATGCCGAAGACCACCGCGCTGATGATCCCCACCGTGGCGGACATCAGACCCAGGTCGGAGCCCGCGGGGAAGCCCAGCTGCTCGAATGCCTCGGCCATCCCTGCCGCGGTGCCATGCCCGCCGCTGAACCCGATCTCCAGCAGGCACCCGAAGAAGTTGGGCACACCGAAGAGCGGGGCCAGCAGCAGTACCGAGATCCCCACGCCCACCATGTACTGGCCCATCCCCACCGTCCAGCCGTAGCAGAACTGGGGACCCCCCTCCTTCCATATGGTGGAAGGTCTCGGGATGCTCACACCCAGGAAGAGACAGGCGAAGACCACGTTGATGAGCACGCCGGGGAAGGCGGCCCAGGTCTCCAGCACGTCCTGGGGGATCACCTGGGCACCCATCTTGCCCATGATGTAGGGCCCCAGGGCCAGCCCGATGAACCCACCGATGATCGAGGCGGGGAGGAAGAGCTTCTGGAACAGTGTGACTTTCGCCCGGATCCACTTGCCCACCAGGAGCAGCATGGCGAGCCAGGATACGTCGATGAGCAGGCTGGTGAGTGTATCACCCGAGAGGATCATGACCCGTCCCTTCCGGAGTCTCCGTTGAACATGTCGGACCGCATTCTAGCGAGGGGTCCCGTCCACGTCTACCGTTCCCCAGGAACGATCTCCACGCGGAACCCCACGACCAGGGAGTCCTCCAGGACCGGGTCGAAACCCGGGTTCATCACATACTGTATGTCCGGCTGCAGGGCCAGACCTCGTATCGGCTCGACCCGCCAGGTCATCTCGAAGGCGACCTCCCATCGGTCCCCTTCCCCGCTGACGCCGAGGACCTCCGCCCCTGTCCGGCTCAGCCGGGCCGCCGTGACCGCGGCCCCGAACTGTTGGGCCCCGGTATCCCGCATGGGACGGGAGGCGACCGTACCCAGGCTCGCGTACCGATCGACCTCCTCGGTCTCCCGGTCTGCCATCCCGACCCTGAGGTGGAAGCTGTTGGCCCGCCGGGGGTCGCTCCGGCTAACACCCAGGGTGCGTTCGGCCAAAAGGTAGCCCCCCCACGAACCCTCCCGGGTGAGGGGATCGCCTCCCCCCGCCGGCAAGATCGGGAAGCGGGAGGTGTTCCGCCAGAGGCCGAGAGCGATTTTACTGTACTGCAGGGTCCCTCTTTCTGCACCCCTCTCCCTCACCCTCACCCCCTGTCCCCCGCCGCCCGCCCTGCGCAGGCGGTGCGGACCGGACCGGCGCCGGTGGGCCCGGGCCCGCGGTGCGGCGGAGGGCACCACGCCCAGCACATCCCCTCCCCTCACCCAGGCCAGCTCGGAGCCCAGCAGGAAGCCTTCATCCCCACCCAGGCGGTAGAGGGGACGCTCCGGGTCGTGCGGGTCTCCCGGGACACCGTCCGCCGCCATCCCGAGCAGTTCCATCTCCTCCCCCAGGCCCACCCGGGCCAGCAGGGAGAGTCCCGGACAGGGGTAGGTCGGTGCACCGACGGGCCCGCCGCAGGCGAACCCGGGTCCCATCCCGACCGAACCGTTGAAGAAGAGTCCGGCGGTCTCCAGGACATCGAAGGCCGCGTTCACGTCGTAGATCCCCGCCAGCAGGGAGAGCCGGTCATCGAAGAGCCGCTTCTGCAGCCACAGCTCGTAGAGTCGCAGGGCAGCGGGGGCCGCGATATCGCTCACTCCCTGGTAATCACCGACCAGCGCACCCGGGTCGTCACCGTGGGTGCCCACCACGGAGAGGCCGAACCTCACGCCGGGCCAGCCGACGAGGGGGATAGGGTCTGCGGTCAGGACGAGGTCGGCCACCCCGTGCAGACTCCTGCCCCGCTGGACCCCGCCGATGAGATTGGAGATGATTGCCCCGGTATAGAACGGCTCCACCGTGACCCCGGCCCGGCTCCAGACCGCACCGGGCGGCTGATAACCGGTGGTGTCCCGCGGAGAGGTCCGCCGGTGCCGGCTGCCTGCCTGTCCTTCCGCCGGGAAAGCGCAGAGGAGTACCCACAGGAGGGCCAGCAGCGATACGGTACATGGGCCCGACACACGGGCCGGGACCGGCTGGTGGGGATGACCCGGGATGTCTGGCAGACCTGCTACCGCCAGCGCCAGCCGCGGGCTCCGCGGGCACTCCGGGCCCCTCGACCGCCCCGACCGCCTCGGACACCATAACCGCGACCGACGCTCCCCCCCTGCCGGACACCGATGGGACGCTGTCCCACGGGCTGTCCGGTCACGTCACAGATGCCGTCACGGTCCGCGTCGTTCCAGGCGTAAGGGAGCCCGCCGCGTCCGCGACCATAAAAACCTCCTGCCTGGGGCGTCGGATCGGTCTCCTGCGATGCGGGCGGTACGGGGTACCGTGCCGCCATCCCCCGCCATCCTCTCCCCCACCCACGGCCGAAACCTATAGGGCGCTGGCCGATGGGCTGGCCGGTGATGTCACATACGCCGTCACGGTCCGCGTCGTTCCAGGCGTAGGGCACACCTCCCATGCCGCGTCCGTAGAACATCTGCCGGGAATCCTGCTGGGGGGGCTGCTGCGACTGGGCATAGGCGCACGCCGCCGTCCCGACCAGAAGAGCGGCTGCGGTGATCAGCCAGGACCTCTTCATCTGCTTCCCCCTTACTCTGGAGTCGGCGGATTTCCCAGGGCACCATCGACCATGATAAACCCGCGCAAACACCCTCACAAGCCCTGTAAGGTTCAGGGTGTGAACAGGCGTGCAGCCTTCAGGAAGAGGACCCGGTCCGCCTCCCCGACGAAGGGGTCCCGGCCGAGGTCGTAGTGGTTGTAGGCCAGGTAGAAGACACTCCCGGGTCCGGTCTCATGACCCAGCAGGACGTTCAGGAGGATCCTGCGGTCCGATACCCCTCCATCGATGTCCTGGTCGAGGTGGTCACGGCGGGCCTGGAGGTTGAGCCGCCCGAACAGCCCGCGGGGTGAACTGGTACTGACCTGAGAGCCGCAGGATCCCCACCTCGTCGATGAGGTCGAATGTCCCGTAGTCGAAACCCTCACCGATGTTCATGCTCGATATGCTCGAAATCGGGATCGAGCGTGAGGTCGAGGACCAGGTTGCTCCCCAACCCGGCCCGGCCTGACCCCGCTGATGCCCTCCAGCAGTGCGTTGGCGGCCAGCAGGTTGTTGGAACCGACCTCGATGGGAGCCCAGGTGGACATCTCCCCCCGGTCCGATCATCCCGTCCACGACCGGCGTCCCCCGGCGGGCGGAGAGGACCATATCCGCGTTCCGGCAACGGGAGGTGACGTTCGAGGTCACGCTGTCGTGGGTCGCGTCCATCGAATCGGTCTGCGCACCGGCCGGGTGCGCGGCCAAGAGGGCATGCTGCGGGGTGAGGAGGTCCAGGTCCCGGAAGAGACGTTTCTTCAGACCCAGGTCCTCGGGAGCAGCATCGATGACCGCGTCCACCTCCCCCATCGCCTCCAGGCTGGTTGTGGTGCGGATCCGCCCTTCGGCCGCCTCCCGCTCCTCCCCGCTCATCTCCCCCTCCTCCACCATGCGGTCCCAGCGGCCGCGGATGGCCTCGACACCCCCCTGGACGATCTCGTCGCTGATATCATAGAGGTGGACATCCAGCCCGTTCCGGGCCGCGGTCTGGGCGATGCCGCTGCCCATGGTACCCGATCCGGCTATGCCGATTTGTCCGATCTCCATACCTTCGTCGCCTCCTGCCTTCCCGGCTCTCCCGTTCGAGCAGCCGCGTCACCCGCACACGCAGCATACGCCGCCCTGCTCGGTCCCCGAACAGAAACCTTTGTCGAACCCGACGGGAAAGGGGGTCTAGACCAGGCCCCGCTCCGGGCGCAGGAGGTCTTCCAGGGTCTCGCGACGGCGCATGAGGGTGAGGCCGCCGTCCTCTTCAACGAGCACCTCGGCAGGACGCAGACGGCTGTTGTAGTTGGAGGACATGCTCATTCCGTAGGCTCCTGTGTCCATCACGGCCAGGAGGTCGCCCGGCGAGAGATCGGAGGGGAGGCAGACCTCCCGGCCCAGGTAGTCGGCGGACTCGCAGATCGGTCCAGCCACGTCCCAGGAGGCCGGTTCGCTCTCCCCGCGCCCGACCGTCTCGATGCGGTGCCGGGCACCGTAGAGGGCGGGGCGGAGCAGGTCGTTCATGCCCGCGTCGCAGACGGCGAGGTTCCGGCCGCCCCTCCGCTTGGAATACAGAACCCGGGTGAGCAGGCACCCCGCCGGGCCGGTGAGCCAGCGGCCCAGTTCCAGGACCAGGTCCGCCTCGACCTCCTCCAGGGGACGGGTGAGGACGGATGCATACTCACCGGGTGAGGGGACCTCCCCGCTCCGCTCGTAGGGGATGCCGAACCCGCCGCCGGCGTTGAGCCACCGGACCGGGTGCCCGCGGCCCCGAGCCGCACGGCAGGCATCGATCAGCCGCCGGATCCCCTTCTCATAGGGATCGATGGATCGGATCTGGCTCCCGAGGTGCATGTGCAGGCCCACCAGTTCCAGGCAGGTGTCGGTCTCGATCTCGAGGAGGGCCTCCTCCCTCTCCTCCTCCAGGATCCCGAACTTGTCGGCCCCGCGACCCGTGGTGATGTGGGGATGACTGCCGGCGTCCACGTCCAGGTTCAGCCGCAGGGCCACCGGCACGTTCTCGTGGTCTGCCTCGAAAGCCAGCGAGCGCAGGAGCCGGGCCTCCTGGATCGACTCCAGTGTGATCATCCAGATATCCGACTCCATGGCCATGCGGAGTTCCTCTGTCCTCTTGCCCACCCCCGCGAAGACGGTGCGGGCAGGGGAGAGGTCGGCGGAGAGCACGCGCTGGAGCTCGCCTCCCGATACCACGTCGAAGCCCAGGCCCAGCCCGGCCAGACGCCGGAGCAGGACCCGGTTCGAGTTGGCCTTCACCGAGTAGCACAGGGTGAGGTCTGTGGAGGAGAAGGCCGCCCGGACCGCCTCTACCCGGTCCTGGATCGTCTTCCAGTCGTACACATAGAGGGGGGTTCCGAACCGCTCGGCCAGATGACCGAGGGGAGTCCCGCCGACGAGGAGCCGGCCCGAGGATCGGTAGAAGGACGCTTCCATGCTTCCTATCATAGAGTCTGCTGCGGCTCGGGGGCACCCTTTCCCTGGGTCCGGCCCCCCTGCCCGCAGTCGCCCCGACCGCGGCACCGACATGCGCCCGGGCCTGGGCATCATCCGCCGGACCTTCGGGAACGCGGTCCCGCTCCTCTTCCTAGCGCGAGCGGCAGGGGGAGTCCCCCACCACATATCTGGCCAGCCGGTCCTTCGCCTCCCGGATCCCGATCCGCGGTGTGGTCTCCACCTCCTCATCCGGCAACGGCTCTTCGGCGGCGGCGATCCAGATCTCCGGTCCCTGCAGGCGGACCCCGTTCAGTCCCCTGTCGATGGACAGGGCCTGGGTGAGCTTGGCCGGCCCGCTGCAGAGGGCGCTGGGGATGGGGCGGCCCTCTTCGTCCCGGGCAGCGGGGCCCCTCCGTTCCGCCATCCCCTCCAGGTCCTCCAGGGGCTTCAGGGCCCGGATGAGTACCGCGCTCCCCTCCCCCTGCTCACCGGTCACCGCGTTCAGACAGTGGTGTATCCCGTAGGTGAAGTAGACGTACGCCACCCCGGGGGGACCGTACATGATCTCCGACCGGGGGGTCCGGGTGAAGGCGTGGCTCGCGGGGTCGTCGGGACCGAAGTAGGCCTCGGTCTCCACGATGCGTCCGGCCGCTCGGGTGCCGGAGGACAGACGCCGATAGAGACGGCAGCCCAGCAGTTCCCGAGCCACCCGGTCCGCGGGACGGGCGTAAAAGGAGACCGGCATCGGTTCGGGGGGAGACACGCTCACTCCAGTCCGAGGAGGTCCAGGAACCCTTCCTCGTCCAGGACCTCCACCCCCAGGTCCCCTGCCTTCTCCAGCTTGCTCCCTGCCCCCCGGCCCGCAACCAGGTAGTCGGTCTTCCCGCTCACCGACCCGGTGGCCCTCCCCCCCAGCTCCTCCACCACGCGCTTCGCCTCCTCCCGGCTGAACCGTTCCATCTCCCCGGTGAACACGAAGGTCTTCCCCGAGAGATCCGCATCGGTCTCAGGTGTCTCCCCGCCCTCCGGGGGCCACTGCGGCCTCACGCCGTGGTCCGCCAGGCGTTCGAGCAGCTCCTGGTTCTCTTTCCGTGAGAAGAAGGCCGTGACCTGCGAGGCCACTTCGGGCCCGACCTCGTCTACCGCCTCCAATCCCTCCCGGTCCGCCTCCTGGATGGCCTGCAGGCTCCCGAAGGACCGGGCCAGCACCCGTGCGACATGGCTTCCCACGTGCCGGATGCCCAGAGCCACCAGGAACCGGTCCAGCCCCTTCTCCTTCGAGTCTTCCAGCGCCTCCATCAGGTTGGCCGCCGACTTCTCGGCCATACGGTCCAGCCCCGCCAGGGTCCGGAGGTCCAGTCCGTAAAGGTCGGCGGGGTCATCCACCAGGTCTTTCTCAACCAGCTGTTCCACGATCTTCTCCCCCAGGCCGTCGATGTCCAGGGCGTCCCGCCCCCCCCAGTGGAGCAGGCGTTCCTTGATCTGGGCCGGGCAGGCGAAGTTCACGCAGCGGATGACGACCTCCCCCACCGGCTTCACC
The DNA here is from genome assembly GCA_046497505.1 of bacterium. Lineage (GTDB taxonomy): Bacteria > Blakebacterota > Blakebacteria > Blakebacterales > JAWOFN01 > JAWOFN01. Next base: position 33,087 of record JAWOFN010000116.1, read on the forward strand.
ACCCTGGAACCGCAGGCGGGGCACCGGGCGGGGAAGGTGAAGGGCTCCGCCCCCTCCGGCCGCTTCTCCTCGATGACCTTCACCACCTCGGGGATGACCTCCCCCGCACGCTGGACCAGGACCGTGTCCCCGACGCGTACGTCCTTCCGGTGAAGTTCCTCCCGGTTATGGAGGGTGGCCCGGCTCACCGTGACCCCTCCCACCTCCACCGGCTGCAGCACCGCGGTTGGTGTTAGGGCCCCGGTACGTCCCACACTGATGATGATCTCCTCTACCACCGTTGTGGCCTGCCGGGCCGGGAACTTGTAGGCCAGGGCCCAGCGCGGGGAGCGGCTGACCTGGCCCAGTTCCTCCTGCAGCGCCAGGTCGTCCACCTTGATGACGATCCCGTCCGCCTCGTAGGTGCTCTCCTCGCGGCGCTCCAGGAGTTCCTGGTAGAAGTCGGCGACCCCCGTCAGGGTCTCGGCCCGTGTCCACCGGTCGGCGATCTGGAAGCCCCAGCCCCCCAGTGCCTCCAGGATATCGCTGTGGGACCCGAACGAAGGGGCACCCTCTCCTTCCGCCCTCCCCACCCCGTAGGCGAAGAAGGTGAGCGGACGCCGGGCGGTGACGGCGGGATCCAGCTGGCGGAGGGAACCGGCGGCTGCGTTCCGCGGGTTGGCGAAGGGACGCTCTCCCTGCTCCTGCCGGCGGCGGTTGAGTCCCCGGAAATCCTCCCGGAGCATGAGCACCTCACCCCGCACGTCCAGTACCGCCGGCAGGGGGGGACCGCCCCCGGGCACCCTCAATCTGAGGGGGACGTTCCGGATGGTGCGCACATTGGCGGTCACGTCCTCGCCGGTCTGCCCGTCCCCCCGGGTGGCCCCGGTGACCAGGCGTCCCTCCTCGTAGACCAGCTCGACCGCGGCCCCGTCGAACTTCGGCTCCACCGCGTAGCGTACCCGGTCCAGGGAGGGGTCGCTCTCATCCTCCACCTCATCGGCCAATCCCAGCCCCCGGTAGATGCGCCCCTGCCACTCCCGGACTTCCTCCATGTCGAAGGCGTTGGCCAGGCTGAGCATCGGCTGGGCGTGACGGTAAGCATCGAACTCGTCGGCCGGGCCGGCACCGACCCGCTGGGTGGGACTGTCCGGGGTGACGAGGTCGGGGAAGGCCTCCTCGATCGCCTGCAGTTCCCGTAGGAGACTGTCGTACCCGGCGTCCGAGACCTCCGGGTCGTCCAGAACGTAATACCGGAAGTTGTGGCGGCGGATCTCCTCCCGGAGTTCCTCGGCTCGCCGGGCGGCCTCCACCCGGCTCAACTCCTCAGGGCTGCGGTCCTTGCTCATCGACCCTTCCCGGGGCGGCGTGTCTCATCACTTCGGGGGCGGTCCCGGCGGCGGGGTCCCGCTCTCGGGCTCCCCCACTCCCGGGGGCTCCTCCGCCGGGGGGACGAACCAGAGGTAGTCCCCCTCCGCTTCCATCCCCTCTTCGAGAATCTGGTCCCGGGTCATGACATCCCCGGTCCTGGGCATGACGACCACCTGGTCCAGCCCCTCCATGAAGAGGGGGACGCGGGTCGGGATCCCCTGCCCGAAGATGGCGTGCCCGCTCCCCACCACCACCAGCACCTGGAGGTCCTCGTCGGGGACCACATTGAAGACCTTCACCACGTTCCACGCCATGATCTCGTTCCATGCCGTCTGGCTCGCGAACATGCCCGCTTCGAACGCGGAATCCGGTTCCGCCCCATGAGCCGCCGCCGCCTGTTCGAACCATGTTCGGTACTCCGCCTCCTCATCGCGGAGGATCCGGTCCCAGAACCCGGCCGGCAGCCAGTAGGCCTCATCCTCCCCGATGTTCTCCTCCCCTTCGGTTCGAACCGCCCGGACCACAGAGCGGGGAGCGTTCAGCCCGAAGATCCGGACCGCGTGCTCCCGGGCGTAATCCAGCAGCGGGGTGTAGTAGGGGTAGGGGTGTCCCCAGGTGTGCTCCCAGTAGATGGCGTCCCTCCACTCGACCTCGGGCAGCCATCCTCCGGTGTAGGCGTCCAGGAGGGGCTGCTGGCTGGCGTGGAACATCTCCCACGCCATGACGACCCTCCGCGGCCCCATGTCCAGGGCTTCCAGGACCTCTCGCTGGGCAAGGTGGTGGGCATGATCGGTATGCGTCTCCCCCACATAGACCACGTCCGCCTCCCGGAGACGCCCCATCATCTCCCCTGCCGTGATGAAGGTCTCCCGGGCGGTGTCGAAGACCGGCCGCTCGGATCCGCTGGACTGGGCCGGGACCGGGGAGGGTGACCCGAGGACCAGGGGGAGAGAGAGACAGAGGACACGGAACAGGAAGACTCGCCGCACGGCTTCTCCTTTCAGGGTACCGGGAGGTCCTGCGGTATCCGCATCACCCGGGTACTCTCCCGCAGGCCCTCGAATTCGAGGACCGCCAGGTAGACCCCGGGTGCGACCCGGCGTGCCGACTCGTTCCGGCCGTCCCAGGAGACCGAGACGCTGGCGGGACCCGGGGCCGAGACGTCCAGTTCCCTCACCAGCGTACCTTCCAGGGTGAAGATACGGATCGAGCCTTCTCCGGACCGCGGCACCCCGCAGGAGAAGACCGTAGCGGAGGTGAAGGGGTTCGGATAGTTGAAGAAGGTGAGGCCGCTGACCGGCTCGGGCGGGATCCGACCGTAGGAGCGGGCGTCCTCCCCCCGGATCCGGCCCCACCCATAGTCGTTGTCCGGCTGCCCGGGGGGCATGTTGAAGGAGCGGTCCGCCGTCTGGCGCAGCGCTTCCCGGACATCCATCGGACCCCAGTCGGGATGGGCCTGGTAGAGGAGTGCCGCCACCCCGGCGGCCAGGGGTGACGCGTAACTGGTGCCGGAACCGGTCGCCGTGCTGGAGTCGGTCGAGGCGCTCGCTCGGGACACCCCCACACCGCGGGCCGTGACATCCGGCTTGATGCGGCCATCGTAGGTGGGTCCGCGGCTGGAGAAGGAGGCCAGCTGCCCCGCGGTGTCCACCGCGCCCACCGTGATCACCGAGTCCCCGTCCGCGGGGGCGCCCACATAGTAGCCGTAGTCGAGTTCGGTGTCCGAGGTCGGGGGGGAGCGGTCTCCCTCGTTCCCGGCGCTGGTCACCACCAGCACCCCCCGGGCCGCGGCGGCGTCGGAGGCGACCGTGATGGGGGCGGTGTCCCCGTCCATGTCCCGATAGGCGTACCATTCGTAGTAGCCGGCGCTCAGGTTCACCACGTCCGCCCCCTCCCCCTCCATCCACTCCAGGGCGGCGATGAAGTAGTCCTCCTCCACCTGACGCTCATCGCGCTGGTCCTCGGTCTTGGCCAGCAGGAAGGAGGACTCGAAGGCGGGGCCCACCAGGTTCTGAGGCCAGTGGGCCCCCACGATGCTCCACACGCTGGTTCCGTGGCCGGCCACGCTGCCCTGCCCAGCCTCGTCCGTGACGACGCTGTCCCCGTTCACGAAGTCGTAGGTGCCCAGCAGACGTCCCTCCTCCACGATTCGCTCGAAGGCCCGGTGGGTGGTCCGGAAGCCGGTGTCCGCCACCCCCACGACGATCCCGCTCCCGGTGAAGCCCTCCTGGTGGAGGTCGGGCACCTGAGCGGAGAGGTTCTGCTCCCAGGAAGCACCGTAGAAGGCCTGGTCGTAGACCTGTTCGTTACGGGCGGGAAGGGCCGACCGGCGAAGGGATGGAGCGGGCCCCGTCTCCGGCGGAAGCGGCCGCCGGAGACGGGCCACCGGAGCGATGCGATCCACCGAGCGGAGGACCGCCACCCGACCCAGGTCGTCCGGAGCCAGGCGGCCGGAGACCGCGTTGAGCCACCGGCTCATCACCCTCACCTGCAGGCCCTCCCCGCGGAGCCTCCGGAGGTACTCCTCCGAAGGGGGGAGGTCGGAGATCACCGGACCGCTGATGCGGCCCCTCCGGGCCCTCCGTTCCAGGGCCCGCCGGCTCAGCCCGCTCCGGGCGGTGATGACATCGCGTCCGAGGCGTGAGGCGCCGGGTCCCCGGTCGGAGAGGAAGACCCAGACGGTGAGTGAGTCCTGAAGCCCGCCGGCCCGGAGGAGGGCGGGGTGCACCACCGTTCCCGGTTCCTGTCGAGCTCCTCCCGAGGAGCCTCGGGGAGCCGCGGCGAGTGCCAGGAGCGCCGCGGCGGTCCCGGCCAGGAGTATGCGGGACGATCTGCGCATGTTCGGTGAAGACGGGTACCGGGGGATGGGGGGCGACACTCCCTCCGGTCCGCGTCAGACCCCCAGTCGCTCGGCCAGGTACTCACCCAGCCTGTCGGTGGAAACCCGGTCCTGCTCCAGGGAGTCCCGGTCCCGGACCGTGACGGTCTGGTCCTCGGTGGTCTGGCCGTCCACGGTGATGCAGAAGGGGGTCCCCACCTCGTCCATGCGGCGGTAGCGGCGACCGATGCTCCCCCCCTCGTCGTAGATCACCTTCCACGCCCGCTTCCGCAGATCCGCGGCGATGTTCTCCGCTATCTCGGGCATCCCCTCCTTCTTCACCAGGGGGAAGACGGCCGCCTTGATGGGGGCGATGGCCGGGGAGAACTTCATGAGGACCCGCTCCTCTCCCTCCACCTCCTCCTCGGCGTAGGCGTCGGTGAGGAGGGTGAGGACCGTGCGGTCCACCCCCACCGAGGCCTCCACCACCGCCGGCGTGTACCGGTCGTGGGTGTGGGGGTCAAGGTACTGGATGTTCTTGCCGGAGTGCTCGATATGCTGGTCGAGGTCGTAGGTGCCCCGGTCGGCGATCCCCTCCAGTTCGGCCCACCCGAAGGGGAACTCGTACTCCACGTCCTTGCAGGCCGCGGCGTAGTGGGCGAGCTCGTCCTCGTCGTGGGGACGGAGACGGAGACGCTCCTCCTGCAGGCCCAGGCCGAGGAACCAGTCGTAGCGCTGCTGGATCCAGTATTCGTACCACTTCTGCGCCTCGTCCGGTTCGCAGAACCACTCCAGCTCCATCTGCTCGAACTCGCGGGAACGGAAGATGAAGTTCCCCACCGTGATCTCGTTCCGGAACGCCTTGCCGATCTGGGCGATACCGAAGGGGATCCTCTGCCGCGTGGATTCCTGGACGTTCCGGAAGTTGACGAAGATACCCTGGGCAGTCTCCGGCCTCAGGTAGGCCGCCGATCCCTCGTCCTCCACCGGCCCGATGTAGGTCTTGAACATGAGGTTGAACATCTTGGCGTCGGTGAGGTCACCGCCGCACCGGGGGCAGACCTCCCCCTCGAGGTTGTCCTCGCGGAAGCGCCGCTTGCACTGCTTGCACGCCACCAGGGGGTCCTGGAAGGAACCCACGTGGCCGGAGGCCTCCCACACCTGGGGGTTCATGAGGATGGCCGCGTCCATACCCTCCACGTCCTCCCGGCGGGCCACCACATCCCTCCACCACCGTTCCTTGACCGTCCGCTTGATCTCCACGCCCAGGGGACCGTAGTCCCAGGTGGAACCCAGGCCGCCGTAGATCTCGCTGCTCTGGAAGATGAAGCCCTTGCGCTTGCTCAGGCTGGCGAGCTTCTCCATCACTTCACTGCGGTCGGTCAAGACTGTCCCCTTCTGATGATGATCCTCCCCGATCCCCTCGGCCCTGCGGCGGGGGCGGCAGGGCGCCGGGCATCCGGCCGGCCTGCACGTTGTCGAGATGCTCCCGGGCGGTCCGGCCGTAGTCGCTGTCCGCACCGTACCGCTCGATGATGTCCCGGTACATGGAGACGGCCCGGTCCCGCTGCCCGAGGTGGGCGTAGGAGTCCGCTGCCCGGAGGCGCGCAGTGACGGCGAAAAGAAACTGGTCTTCGTTGAGGTACGCCACCTTCAGATACTCCAGCACCGCCTGCTCGTAATCGGACATACCATACAGGGTCTCGGCGAGCTGGAAACGCAGCCGAGCCTCCGCCTCGCCGTCCGGGGCACGGAGGCTGCGGAAGTATTCGGCGGCCCGGGAGAGCTGCCCCCCCTCCCGATAGAGCCGGCCCAGGCGCATCTTCATCTCGAAGACGTCCTCGCTGTCCGGGAAGCGCTCCAGGTAGGTGAGGGCCTCCTGCTGGGCGGCGTCCCACGCCCTCATTCGTTCCAGGGTCTCCACCAGGTTGAACTGGGCCGCCTCGGCCAGTTCCGGGTCCGCCGACGAGGCCACCTCCCGGTAGTGGGGTACCGCCCGCTCGTACTCGGCGTTCAGGTAGGCGAGCTGGGCCAGCTGGAAACGGGCCCGCACGGCCTCCGGCCTCTCCGGGAACCGTTCCACGAGCTCCTGGAACCTCTCGATCGCCTCTTCGGTCTCCTCCTGCCGGGCCCGGACCTCTCCCAGCCCGTAGAGGGCGATGGGGGCGTACCGGGACTCCTCCGCCTCGCCCAGGATCTCCTCGAAGACCCGTTCGGCTCGTCTCCACTCCTGCCGCTGCATCCAGAGCTGACCCTCCACCGCCCAGAAGAGGGGACGGTAGGTGGACAGCACCCCCTCGGTCCCGCGCCAGGTCTCCTCGAAGGCCTCCTGCCGCTGCCGGGCGGTCTCGACCTGGTTCCGGGCCCAGGCGAGGTAGACCATCTCTGCCTCCGCCCGGGCTCTCAGGGAATCCCCCTCGGCCCGGGCCGCGATGGAACCCCATACCTCCTCGGCCCGGTCCATCCGGCCCGCCTCGCTCAACAGTTCCCCGTATGCCGGCGCTATCTCCCGGGCCTCCTCACTCCCGGGAGCGATGTCCCACAGGCGGTCCCATGCCGAGACCGCCTCCCCGGCGGTCCCGGCCTGCCGGGCCAGCCGACCCCGGAGGGCCAGTGCCTGGCGGACGATGTCGGTCGATGCCAGGGAGTCGGATGCAGCCTCCTCCGCCAGGCCCGCAGCCTCATCCCTCTCCCCTGCCCCTGCCAGGGCGGATGCCAGCTTGAGCCGGGCCCGGGCCCGGTCCTCCGGACCCGCACGCTGCGCGAACCTCCGATAGGCCGTCACCGCCCGGCGGGCCTCCCCCCGCTCCAAAAAAAGGTCCCCCGTGGCCTCGCTGCTCCGGGCGGTCCACGGGCTCTCCGGGTAGCGGACCTGCAGCTGCTGGAACCGGTCCGATGCCGCCTCCGGACGTCCGGCACGCATCAGGGCATCCCCCGCCATGTACAGGAGCCGGGGACGCTCCTCCTCCAGTTCGGGGGGCAGGGAGTCGAGGGCCCGGTCCATGACCCCGGCCGCCTCTTCGTACGAACCGGATCGGTAGAGGCTGCGCCCCAGCCCGGCACGGGCACGTGCCTGGATCTCCCGTGGTTTCCGGCCCTCCAGGAGGAGCCGGTACGCGCTGGCTGCCTCCCCGTAGTAGGAGGGGTCCGCATGCTCGCCAAGACCCTCATTGGCCCGGGCGATCCGGAGCAGCACCTCGTTGAGACGACGGGAACCGGTGAAGGTGTCCAGGAAGGCGCGGTAGCGGTCCCTCATCGCCTGGTAATAGAGCACGGGCTGGTCCTCCAGCCCGTCCAGCTCCAACTCGATGAGGGCGATCTGGGCCTCTTCCGCCGCCGGGCTCTCCCCCCCCCCTCTCACGGCGGCCTGATAGGACGCCGCGGCCCGGTCCCGGTAGCTCGACACCTCACCGGTGCCCTCGGAAGCCGCGATCACCGCCAGGGCCTCCAGGGCCCTCCCCTTCTCCAGGTGGGCCCGGGCGGCCCGTCCCCCCTCTTCGGCGGACGCCAGGTAGCGGTCGTAGGCCGCCACGGCGGCTTCGAAGTCCTTCAGGGCCCCTGCATTGGCCCGGGCCACACCCAGCAGGGCCTCCTGCCTCCCCTCCGCATCCCCTGAGGCGAGAGCCAAAAGGGCCTCCTGCAGTGAACGGAGCCCGCTCCGAAGGTCCACCGCCCGGTACCGCCGCCAGTAGTCTATCTGTTCCTCCGCCTCGGCATGCATCGCTCCGCCCGCATCCGCCACCGGCTGGAGTTCCCGGATCGCTTCCGAATAGAGCCCGCGTGAAGCCAGTGTGCGGGCACCGCCCCGAAGGGCCCGGGCCCAGCGTTCTCCCCGTCCTGCGAGCGAGGAGGCGAGCCGGTAGTAGCTCCCGGCCTGTTCGGTGTCTCCGTAGTCCTCCTCGTAGATGGCCCCCAGCTCCATGGCCGCACGATAGCGGTCCCCGGCATCCATCTCCTCTGAGTCGAGGAGGATCCGAAGCCGTTCCGCCGCCTCGGCGGAGCGGTCGAGTCCCCGGAGGATCGCCGCCGCGGTGAGGGTGGCCTCGGTCCTCCGGGAGGAGGAATGCGCCTCGCGTGCTCCCCGGCTCGCCAGGACCAGTGCCTTCTCCGCCTGTCCCGAGGACCGGGCGGATGCCGCTGCCTCCAGAGCCGTCAGGGCAGCGCGTTCTCCCTCCATCCCGGCCAGTGCCGCCTCGTAGGCTGCCAGGGCGCTGTCCGGTTCACCGATGGCCGCATGGGCCCGTCCCAGCCAGAGGGCGGCCTCCGTTCGGGTCCGGCCCCTCCCTCCACTCAGCGCGGTCCGCAGTTCCGAGAGTGCCTCCTGGGGGCGGTCCGCCGCCACCAGGGCTTCTCCGAGCAGGACCCGCAGTTCGGCCTGCTGCTCCTCGGGAGGCCCTGACTCCAGGGCGGAGCGTGCGGAGCGAACCGCCTCCTCCGGCTGGTCCAGCTCCGCGTAGAGTCGGGCGATCAGCACCGATGCTTCCGTCTTCAGCCCGGGGTCCTCTGCACGCTCCAGGGCCTCCAGGGCCAGACTCAGAGCATCCTCATCCTCTCCCAGACCCCGGCGGGCCCGGGCCTCAAGGAGCCTGAAACGCACCTCCAGCGGATGGAAGGCGAAGGTCCGACGGGCCTCCACGACCCGGTCCAGAGCTTCTGCATAGGCCCCCGTGCGGAGGAGGGTCTCTGTGAGACCCAGCTCGGCCCGGGGCCTCTGGTCGCTGGTGCCGAAGAGGCTGATGAAGCCCCGATAGGCGTCGGCGGCCGCGGACGGGTCCCCGCCGCCCAGGAAGAGTTCCCCCGCCTTCAGCCATGCCTGGGGGGCCCGCGCCGCCGACCCGTGTCTCCGCGTATACTCCATGTAGGCTTCCGCAGCCGCCCCGGTCCGGCCCGCGGCCTCCAGGGTCCGGGCCAGGAGCCAGCGTGCCTCTTCAGCCTGCCGGGGGGGGAGTCCGCGGTCCAGCTGCTGCTGGAGCTGCTGGGCCGCCAGGTCGTACAGACCGTCCTGGTGGAGGGAGCGGGCGAAACGGAGGGGGTCCTCGGTCTGCTGCTGCACGGTCCCTTCCGCGGTCGAGGGGACCGCCGATGCCTGCCCCGCCCACACGACGGTCGTCAGCAGGACGAGGGCGGCGATGCGCCCTCCGGGTATCCAGCGGGTCTGTCCGTTCATCGCGTGAGGAACTCCTGGGATGGTGGACTCCGGCCGGCAGCGGCCAGAGTCCCAAGGTAGGAGCGGGGCCGAGAGCCGGTCAAGCTGCGACCATCACCCCACCCGCCCCGGTTCGGTCCGCGGCTTCGGGATGGGATACGACCGGACCCCCGGAGGGTTCCTCCTCGTGCGGTGGTCTACCACGCTCTCAACGGCGTGAGGGGCACCCTCTTCGACCTCTGGTCCGCCCTCATCGACCGTCACACCCGGCGGCCTGCCCCCTCCCGGGGAGGCCGCCGGGTCCTGGAGGGATGCCCGCCGGCCGGGAGGTCGGCAGTCCGCCGTCTCACGGCGCGGGGAGGATCAGGCTCTCGATGAAGAACTCCAGCATCCGCTCGGTCATGATACCCGAGTGGCCGCGGTCGGGGCCCACCTGGACCTCGAAACTCTTCCCGGCCTGCTGGAGGGCCTGGATGAGCTGCATCGAGTTGTTCGGGTGCACGTTGTTGTCCGCCGTGCCGTAGTAGATCATCAGGTCGCCCTGGAGGTCTTCCACGTAGCTCATGGCACTCCCCGCCTCGTACCCTTCCTTATTCACCTGCGGCGTGTACATGTACCGCTCGGTGTAGATGGTGTCGTAGTGGTACCAGGAGGTCACGGCCGAGGAAGCGGACGCAGCCTGGAAGAGATCCGGATAGCGGAACAGGCACATCGCCGAGGCGTACCCCCCGTACGAGGTGCCGTATATCCCCACGTTCTCCCCGTCCACGTAGGGACGGGCCGCCAGGGCCCGAACACCGGCTGCCTGGTCATCGATCTCGGTGATCCCCAGTCTCATGTAGATGGCGTCCAGGAACTCTTTCCCCCGTCCGCCCGCGCTCCGGGAGTCGAGCCGGGCCATCAGGAATCCCAGCTCGGTGATGTAGGGGGGTACCTGGAATCTCTCGCTGGCCCCGTTGGTGGCGGGACCGGCGTACACGCTCACGAGGAGCGGGTACTCCTTCGCGGGATCGAAGTCGGAGGGGAAATGGAGGATGCCGTGCAGGGTCGTCCTCCCGTCGGCGGCCATGTAGGTGAAGAGCTCCGACTCCTTCAGGCCCAGCCGCTCGAACTCGCTCATGTCGCTCTCGACGATCGTGTCCACCACCTCGCCGTCGGCGTCCATGAGACGGGTGACGGGGGGGGTGTCATGGGTCTGGGATGTGATCAGGAAGTAGTCGCCGGAGGGTGAGAAGTCCACCGAGTGGTTCATGGCCGGGTCGGTGAGCCGCCGGTGCCCGGACCCGTCCAGCCCCACCACATGCAGCTGCATCTTCATGTGGTTCTCACCGTCGCGGGCCGTGTAGAAGACCCTGCCCTCCTCTTCGTCCACGTATTCGATCCCCGCCACTTCGAAGGGATGCTCGGTGAGGGCCGCGTTCAGTTTCCCGCTCAGGTCGTAGAGATAGAGGTTGCTGAAACCGTTCCGCTCGGAGGTCCAGATGAAGCGGTACTCGTCCTCCAGATAGCGCATGGACGGGGAGTTGGTGGTCCAGCTCGGCAGCCACTCCTCGCGGATGATGACCCGGGTCTCTCCGGTACGGGGGTCGGCGGCACAGAACTCCATGACGTTCTGACGTCGGTTGGTGCGGTTGAAGAGGATCTCGCTGCTGTCCGGCGACCACCGGATGTTGTACACGTAGTGTCCCACAACGTCATCGGTGAACGGCTCGCCGCTCCGGACGCCGATCCGCACCGACTTGCGGGTCTGCAGGTCGTAGACGAAAAGGTCGGCCACCGGGTTGGTGTATCCCGACTTGGGGTACGCTTCGATGTCCGATTCGCTGTAGAGTTCGGTCTGTCCCAGCTGGAGGAAGTAGTCGGGCACCCCGCTCTCATCGAACCGGTAGTAGCCCAGCATCTCGGAGTCGGGGGACCACCACATGGCGGTGGTCTGCCGCAGCTCCTCCCCGTAGACCCAGGAAGCGGTCCCGTACTTGATCCGCTGCTCCTTGCTCCCGTCGGTCGTCACCGCGTACTCGTCACTCCCGTCCGCCCGGCTCACCCACAGGTTCCGGTCCCGGTAGAAGGCCAGGTACTGCTCGTCGGGGGACTCCGCTTCGGTCCACTGGCGGCCCCGGGCTGGTCCTCCCCGCCGGCCGCCGCGGGGCTCACGGGAGACCTCCCCCACCGCGGTCGTCCCGCCGGTACGGAGGTCGTAGCGGTACACCGTGCCCTGCCGTTCGTACTCGAAGGACATCCCGTCCTCGCTCCACTCGGCATCGACCGTACCGCGCACGAAGACCCCGTCGTCGCGGTGCGCCTGGAGCATCCGCTCGTAGCGGTCGTAGCGCGGCATCTCCTTCAGTTTGTCCTGACCGAAGGAGGCGGTGACGGTCACCCCCAGCAGCAGGACCGCGGCGAGCAGCGCGGTCTTCTTCCATGCGGTGAGATAACGGATCATGATCGTGATGTCCCCTTCGATGTCCGGTCCGTCCAGGGGGCGTCCGCCCCCGGCGACCCGGATGTCCGATCCTCCTCGAGAGGTGGCGTCAGGCACCCTGCCTGCCCGACCCACCAGTAAACCCCTCCTCATCCAGCCGTACAAGTGCCCCCGCCTCCCCATTCAGGCATCAACCCTGTACCCGAACGGGTCACGGGGCCGCCCGGAACCCCTTCCGATCGTGCTGTGCAAGCCACCAGAACGCGCAGATCACCAGGGCGTGGTCGATGGTCCCGTCGGCGATCAGGCCGGGGATCCCCGCCAGCGGGCGGACCTCCACCTCGATGTCCTCTCCCTCCTCCAGCGTGGGCTCGGCCGTCCTGCGGCAGTCCGTGAACAGGTAGGTGTGACAGCGGTTGTCCAGGAACGCCGGGTTGGGGGTCACCACGCCGAGCGGTTCCGGTCCCGCCCCCGTGTACCCGGTCTCCTCCAGCAGCTCCCGCGCCGCGGCCGCCGCCGGCTCCTCTCCCGGGTCCACCAGACCGCCGGGGATCTCAAGGGTGAACTCCCGGGTGCCGTGCCGCCATTGTCTGACCAGGACGACCTCCCGTTCCGGGGTCAGCGCCACCATGTTCACCCACTCCCCGGTCGTGAGCCGGCTGATTCGGCGCAGGCTCCCGGTGCGGGGTGAGCGGGACCTCAGGTCGTGCACTTCGAAGATCCCCATGTCGGCGACCTTCTCCTCGGATTCGACCGTCCACGGCTGCAGGGTCATACGGCTCCTCCGGGGTGTTCGGGCGGCGGGTGATGCATGGTCCCTATCATAACCACTTCGAGACCTGGTCGGGCACCGGGGGTATCGCCATCTCGTCCAGGCCTGCCGTTCCCTGGCGCGCTCCGCCTCCCCGGACCGGTTCGACTTCCTTCTACCGTTCGGGAGGGTAGGCACGCAGGTGCCGTTCCCGTTCGAGCTGCGAGACCCCTTCGGTCATCCAGGCTGGGGCCGGCTCCCCGTTCAGGTGGTGCTGGTAGAAATCCAGCATCCGGTGCTGGAAGTCCACCTGGTTCTCCCACTGCCGCAGGCCGTGCCCCTCACCCCGGTAGGAGAGGAAGATCACCGGCTTGCCCAGGAACCGGAGCGCGTTATAGAACTCCATGCCCTGGTTGTACTCCACGATCTGGTCGTCATCTCCATGGAGGTAGAGCAGGGGTGTGTCCATGGTCTCCACGAAGGTGATGGGGGACTGCTGCCGATAGAGCTCGAAGTCGCTGAACGGGTCGGTACCGTAACGACCCTGCCCGTGGATGTCGTACCGGTGGTTGTTCTGGCCGCTCCCCCGGAAGAGGATGTTGAACTCCCCTGCCAGGTTGATGGGCGCCGCCCCGGCCACGATGGCCGAGAACATCTTCGACCGTGTGGCGATGTAGGACGCCCCGCCGCCGCTGTAGCTGTGTCCGTGCAGTCCGATCCTAGCCGGGTCCGCATAGCCCAGGTCGATGACTTCCCGGACCGCGGCCTCCACGCACTCGAGCATGTCGGTGTGGGAGGAGCCGGTCCGGAAATGGACATCCGGCTGCAGGACCAGGCAGCCCCTGCTCACGTACCCCGCCGGCATGGGGCTGGAGCGGTTCACCGGCCGTGGGTAGGCGTGATGGTTCTGGGAGCGCTTCTCGTAGAACATCACCAGCATCGGGTAGCGGTCCCCGTCCCGGTAGCCGTCCGGCACGGCCAGCGCTCCCTGCAGCCGCACCCCGTCGTCGTTCGTGTAGTCGACGAGCACGCTGCGGCCCCACCGGTACTCGGCCTGCTGCGGGTTCGCTTCGGTGATGCGAGCGCGGTCGGCGAAACCGCCGTCGCTCACCCACAGGTCGGGAAAATCGCGGAAGCTCTGGACCGTGTAGAGATAGCGCTCGCTGTCCTCCGCCTTCACCGGACGGCCGAATCTCCGGTCCTCCAGGACGAGTTCGCGGATCTCACCCTCCCGGATCTCGAAGAGACCCTCCTGCTTGGTCCACTGCCCGTAGGCCGAGAGGAGGACGGGCCGTGAGAGGTCGATGAAGCGCGCCTCGGGGTCGGTGCGCACGTAGCGCAGCACCAGCTCCCGCTCGCCGCCCACGCCCGAGGTGAGGTTCGTGGCCGCCGACCCGTCCAGGGGCTGCAGCCAGAGGTCGTAGCGGTGTTCGAGGACCACGTGCCGCCCGTCCTCCGTCCATCCCGCCACCCCGTAGGGGGGCCGCTCCCCCACGTAGTCCCACTCCCGGTCGGCGAAATCCACCGGGGCGGAAGCAGTGAGGAGGATATGGCGGTCGCGCGGGATGTCGTAGACGTGGACATGCCCCTCCTTCCAGTAGAGGAAGTGCCGGCTGTCGGGGGATAGGCCCAGGATTCGGTGCTGTGCCTCCAGGACCGGCTCCCGCTCCCCCGTGGTCACATCCACCCGGAAGTAATCGGCCCGGGGGAGCTTCCAGTCCGAGACGTAGGGGGTCTCGTCGGAACCGATCCCCCATCGGCCGTCCCGGGTGAGCTGGATGCCCCGCATCTCCTCGTCGGCCAGGCGCACGAACCGCTCCTCCTCGAGCAGGTACACCGACCGATACGTCCGTCTCTTCTCACGGCTCAGCCGCTTCTTCTGCACGCTCTGGAGATAGGGGTCCTCCCAGTGGAAGATGTCCACACCGGCCAGTTCCTCCTCGATCTCCGGCAGCACCTCCTTTTGCTCCTTGATGCCGAAGAAGACCCGGTCCGACGGCTCGTTCCACCCCAACGGCGCATAGGAGGCGATGATGTGGCCCTCCGGGAAGTCCCGATCCTCGGAAGGGTCGAAGAGATGCCGCCGCGGTGAGATGCCGTCCGCGGAGGTATACGCCAGCAGTGCGTGGGCGGCGTGCTGTACGCTGTCCGGCTTGCTCCCCCTGAGCACGGCCAGCGCCGTCCCCTCCTCGTCCCAGTTCAGCCGCTCGTAATCCATTTCCGAGTTGTCCAGTACCCGGCGGATCCCGGTATCCAGCTCGATGAGATAGAGACCGTTCCCGTCCTCATCGGGGGCCGAGACGGTGTAGGCCAGCCGCGTACCGGTCTTGTTGAAGGCAGCATCCTCCACACTGCCGACCAGTTCCTCGGTCCCCTCCTCCAGCCAGCGGAGGATCAGGTCCGCCCCCTCGTGCTCGGCTTCGGGGTCCGTCCTTTCCTTGTGCACCACCAGCACACGGCTCCCCTCCGAGAAGGCGAAGGAAGCCGCCTTCTCCCAGGTCACGGTCTCCCCGGTGTCCAGGTCCATGAGCTGGACCTCCCGGTGGACCCGTTCCCGGTCCTCCCGCAGTTCCTCCTGCTTCGTCCAGGGGAGGGAGATGAAGTACGCCGCCCAGCGTCCGTCGTCGGAGAACGCCACATCGCTCCCCCGGGGCACCATGTGCCGGCGATCCCCGTCTGCCAGGGCCACGTGCAGCGTGTCATCCGCCCGATTGAGTCCGAAGGTCCAGCCGACCCACCGGCCGTCATCTGAGATCTCCGCTCCCGAGATGGAACGCCACCTGCTGTAGTCCTCGATGGTGAGGACCTTCCCTCCCTCCTGGTCCTGGGCCCGGGCTGCGGGACGCTGGAGGGCCGCGGCGATGATGAGGAAGAGGGGGATGAGGATCCGTCGGGCTCCCGGCTGCATGTGTCGCCTCCGTTGCGGGGTAGTGGCCGTCTCACCGTCCCGATTCTCACAGCGGGGTCCCGCCGGGTCAAGGGGGCTGGAGGAATAGCGTTCCCCGCCGGTGAGAGGATGGTATCTTGAGGGCCGATACCGTGCACGGGACCGACCGGGAGGGATCTGTCATGACGCATGATACCGGGGAGAGGGACTACGACGTCATCGTGGTGGGAGCCGGCTCGGTGGGCCTCCCCACCGCCGTCGCCCTGGGGGAGTCCGGTCTGAAGACCCTGGTGATCGACCGTCTGCCCGCCGCCGGACAGGGGGAACACAGCCATGCCATCGGCGGGGTGCGCGCATTCCACGCCCATCCCGCCAAGATCGTGGCCTGCCGCCGGGCCATCGAGACGCTCTCCACCTGGAAGGAGCGTCACGGGGACGACCTGGAGTGGGCCGCCGGGGGATATACCTTCCCCGTCTACCGGGAAGAGGACCGGGACCTCGTGCGCGGAGCCCTGGAGATGCAGCGGAACCACGGCCTGGAGGTGGTCTGGCTCGGCCCGGGAGGGATCACCGAGGTGGTCCCGGGGATCCGGACCGAGGGGCTGCTGGGCGGGGCCCACTCTCCCGAAGACGGCGTCGCCAGCCCCCCCCTGGTGGCGGAGGCCTTCCATCGGCGCGCTGTCGAGCTGGGGGTCGAATTCCATTTCAACGAGAGCGTCACCCGGCTCCGGCTGGTCGGTGACCGGGTGGAGGGTGTGGAGACCGGTCGGGACTCTTACCGTGCTTCCGTGGTCATCGACGCCGCCGGGCCCCATTCCCATGCCCTCGCGGTGACCGCCGGTCTCTACCTCGACGTCGTCCCCGCCAGTCACGAGGCCGGGGTCACCGAACCGGTCCAACCCTTCTTCCAGACCATGCTCGTGGACCTGCGGCCGGGTGAGGCCGGCCGCTCCTTCTTCTTCTACCAGGACCCCCTGGGACGCCTGGTCTTCTGCACCAACCCCGACCCGCCGGTGGAGGGCCGCAGGCGGCGGGAGACGGGGGTGTTCCTCCCCCATGTCCTCGACCGGATGAAGGACCTGATCCCCCGGCTGGTCACCCTGAACGTGCAGCAGGTCTGGTGGGGGCTCTTCCCCATGACCCCCGACGGTGCTCCCCTGGTGGGCTGGGCCGAGGAGGTCGAGGGGCTCGTGCTGGCCACGGGGATGTGCGGACAGGGCTTCATGCTCGGTCCCGGGATCGCCGAGACCGTTGCGCGGCTCATCACCGACCGCCTCGAGGAGGAGGACCGCGTCATCCTCGAGGGCTTCGATCCGGCCCGCAGTTTCACCGGTTCCGAGGACCTGGCCTGACCCCTTCCTGCCTTTCGGCCAAGAATCACCTTTTTCGCTCTTAAAATCTTGTATAGGGTTAACCGCGTTCGGGCCGCTCCGGCCCGACTGCCCACCGGCGCGCTCTCGACGCGTTCAAGGAGACGGATCCGATGGCTGTGGAACGCAACCACGATGTCCTGATCTTCGGCACCGGTCTGGCCGGTCTGAGGGCGGCGGTGGAGATCGCCCGCCGCACCAAAGGCAAGGTCGACATGGGGCTGGTCTCGAAGGTCCAGCTCATGAGGGCCCACTCGGTCTGTGCCGAGGGAGGGACCGCGGGGGTCCTCTACCCCGAGGAGGGGGACTCCTTCGACCTCCACGCCTGGGATTCGGTGAAGGGTTCCGACTTCCTGGCCGACCAGGACGTGGTGGACCGCTTCGTGCGGTGGGCCCCGAAGGAACTCCTCCAGCTCGACGCCTGGGGGATCCCCTGGAGCCGTGACGAGGATGGGCGCATCATGCAGCGTCCCTTCGGCGGACACTCCTACCCCCGCGCCACCATGGCGGCGGACAAGACCGGCTTCATGGAGATGCAGACCCTCTATGACACCCTGCTCCAATGGCCGGACAGCTTCACGAACTACGACGAGGTCTTCGTCACCGGCATGATCGTGGAAGAGGGGCGTTTCGCCGGGCTGACCGCCATCGACGCGGCCAGCGGCGAGATGCTGGCCATGCGGGGCAAGGCCCTGCTCATCGCCAGCGGCGGTGCCGGTGCCATCTACGCGTTCACGACCTACAGCCAGACCGTCACCGGAGACGGCCTGGTCTATGCCATGCGCACCGGCCTCATCCCCCTCGAGGACATGGAGTTCATCCAGTTCCACCCGACCGGGCTCGTCCCCTCCGGCATCCTCATGACCGAAGGCTGCCGGGGTGAGGGGGGCTACCTCCTGAACTCCGACGAGGACCGGTTCATGGAGAAGTACGCCCCGGGCATGATGGAGCTCGCGCCCAGGGACATCATCTCCCGCTCCATGATCACCGAGATCCTGGAGGGGCGGGGACTGGAGCGTCCCGACGGGCTGCACCACCTCTGGCTCGACCTGCGGCACCTGGGCGCCGAGAAGATCAACAAACGGCTTCCCCTCATCCGTGAGGTGACCATGAAGTTCCTGGGGCTCGATCCCATCGAGCGCCCCATCCCGGTACGGCCGGTCGCCCACTATTCCATGGGGGGGGTGGAGGCCGACATCGACGGCCGGACCCGGATCGAGAACGTCTGGGCAGCCGGGGAGGTGGCCTGTCACAGCCTCCACGGCGCCAACCGGCTGGGCACCAACTCCACCGCCGAGTGCCTGGTCTGGGGGGACATCGCGGGTCAGGAGATCCTCAAGTACCTGGAGGGGGGGGCGGAAGCGGCTCCCCTGCCGGGGCAGAAGGTCCAGGAGGAGGAGGACCGTGTGTTCGGCAAGCTCCTCCAGATGGACGGCGACCAGGACCCCTATGTGCTGCGGCAGGATCTGCGCGACACGATGCGGGACCATCTGGGGGTCTACCGGGACGGTGAGCTGATGCAGGCAGGCCTCGCGAAGGTCCGGGAGTACAAGGAGCGGTTCAAGGACATCCGCATGAAGGACCGCGGACGGACTTACAACACGAACCTCTTCCACGTGCTGGAACTGGAGAACCTACTCGACCTGGGGGAGGCCATGTTCACCGGTGCGCTGGCGCGGGAGGAGTCCCGGGGGGCCCATTCCCGAAGGGACTTCACGGAGCGGGACGACGAGCGGTACCTCAAGCACACCCTGGTGTGGCAGCGCGACGGCGACCTGGAACTCGACTACAAGCCGGCCACGATCACCAAGTGGAAGCCCATCGAGCGGAAGTACTGAGGAGCGAGCCATGGAAAAGAAGACCTATCCGAACCGCCTGGGCCTGAAGGGCTGGGTAGGCGGCGGCAGGTGGGGGGCAGAACGCTACCTCTTCACCCTGCACCGCATCACCGGCCTGGGGCTGGTGATCTACTTCCTGCTGCACGTGGTGATCACCAGCAGCCGGGCCCTGGGCATGGAGGCCTGGGATGCCTCCATGGGCCGGGTCTCCGGGGGCATCTTCTACATCGGGGAGTTCCTGGTGTTCCTGGCCTTCGCCTTCCACGCCCTCAACGGCATCCGGCTGGTCCTGGTGGAACTGGGCTGGCTCACCGGCAAGGCCGAGGAGCCGACCTATCCCTACAAGACCAGCCTGAACGTGGGACGCCCGTTCACCATCATCGCCATGATCGTCGCCGTCGTCATCATGATCCTCGGCGGCTTCGATTTCTTCTTCTTCGGCCACTAGGAGGCACACCGTGAGAAGGATGAGAGACACACGGCTGTGGACCTGGCACATCGCGGCGGGTGCGGTGATCCTGGTGCTTCTGGCCCTGCACATGTGGACCATGCATCTCAACCAGACCCTGCCGGTCCAGGCCTTCAACCCCGCCGGAGAGGACCCGCTAGACTGGGCCAACGTCGTGGCCCGGGGAGAGCAGGTGATCTACGCGGTGGGCTACGTGCTCCTGCTGGGAGCCGCCATGTTCCACGGCCTCTACGGCCTGCGGAACATCCTGTTCGAGCTGGACCCGGGCGAGGGGGGGAAGAAGACCATCAACGCCATCCTGCTCATCCTGGGTATCGGCCTGTTCGCCGTGGGCACCTGGGCCGCCATCGCCGCACGCGGCGTGGCGCTGACCGCCGGCATGTAGGAGGACCTCGATGAGTCTACAGGATACGAGTACAGCGGTCCGCGACATCGTCTTCCGTGTCCGGCGCTACAGCCCCGAGACCGACGAGAAGCCCTATTACGAGGACTTCACCGTGCCGGTCCCCCAGGGGATGGTGGTGCTGGAAGGCCTGTGGTGGATCAAGGAGAACCTGGACGCCGCCCTGGCGTGGCGCGCCTCCTGCAGGATGGGTGTGTGCGGCTCGTGCGGCATGCTGGTGAACGGGAAGCCGATGCTGGCCTGCAACACGCAGGTGCTGGATGTCACGGAGGACGTCCTCATGCTGGCACCCCTGCCCAACTTCGGCATCATCCGTGACCTGGTGCCCGACCTCTCGCCCATGCTCGACAAGCACGCGGCCGCGATGCCGTACACCGAGCGGGAGGACATGGACCAGCTCGTGGACGAGACCGAGGACATGCTCTGGCAGACCGAGGAGCAGCTGCAGGAGTACCTCCAGTTCTCCTACTGCATCAAATGCGGCTGCTGCATGGCCGCCTGCCCCATCGTGGCCACCGATACGGTCTACCGCGGGCCCATGCCCCTGGCCCAGGGCTACCGCTACATGATCGACACCCGGGACGGCGCCTTCGACCAGCGACGGGTCATCTTCTCCGGGGAACTGGGCCCCTGGCGCTGCCACTACGCCGGGGAGTGCTCGGCGGCCTGCCCCAAGGGGGTGGACCCCGCCCGGGCCATCCAGCTCATGAAGCGGGAGCTGGTCCTGGACTACGTGAAGCTGGGAAGGCTGCGAAAGCGCAAGGCCGCAGCGAAACCGGAGAGCTTGTTATCACCACACTTACAAAGGAAGCCTTTCCGGTCATCCGCTACCGCACCCGCGACATTACCTCGCTCAACCCGGAGCCCTGCATATGCGGG
>JAWOFN010000039.1:0-13734 GCA_046497505.1 bacterium
GCAGTGTGCGCGTCTGGTCTGAGGAAGTGGATGTCGGGAGGGGGGAGCGACTGTATCTGCTTGAGGTCGAGGCCGACTTCAGACAGACGATCGGTGACCACCCCGGCGCAATTCTCGAAGAGATCGAACCGGACGGTGAGGGGGGCTATCGGAAGAGCCGCAGCGGCCGGTGCACCCGTCATCCCATCAGCGGGACCGTCATCGCCGCCCGGGCGGGGCTCCCTCTGGAGGTCCAGAACATCATCGCCTGCCATTCGAAGGAGGGGGACGGCCGTCCCAAGGTCGTGGAGACCATCTTCATCCACCAGGCCGACTTCGCGGCTTTCGACCCCCTCACCATGGGGGCGGCGGGCCAGCTCATCGGAGGGGAGCGGTGACGTGACCGGGACCCTCATCGAGAAGATCCTCGCCGCTCACACCTCCGGGGAGACGGAACCGGGTGCCATGGTGGAACTGGGGATCGACGTGCGGGCAGCCCGCGACTTCGGCGGGGCGAGCGTGGCGGCCCATATACGGGAGCACGGCCTGGGGGTGGCGGACCCCGGACGCACCTTCTTCACCTTCGACTGCAACCCCACCGGGAGCGACCAGGGATACGCCGCGAACCAGCATCGCTGCCGCCGATTCGCCCGGGAACACGGGGTGGGCGTCTATGACATCACCCGCGGGATCGGGACCCACGTCGTCATGGAGGAGGGACACATCGCCCCCGGGAGCACCTTCGTGTCCACCGATTCCCACGCCAACATCCTGGGCGCCGTACTCGGTTTCGGGCAGGGGATGGGGGATGTGGACATCGCCCATGCCTTCGCCCATGGGACGGTCTGGTTCAAAGTGCCTCCCAGCGTGCATGTGCGGCTGGCGGGCCGACCCGGACCCCACGCAGCGGCCAAGGACCTCACCCTGGCCCTGGTGGGGCATCTCGGGGCGAAGGGGCTGCTGGGCAGGGCCGCGGAGGTGAGCGGTCCCGCGGTGGAGTCCCTCAGCCTGGCCGGGCGCATCACCCTGGCCAGCATGGCCACCGAGATGGGAGCCATCATCCTCTTCCCCGCCCCGGGACCACGTACCCCCGCGCAGTTCACCGAGATGAGCGGACTCGAGGTACCCTGGCCCACTTCCGACCCGGATGCGGAGTACGAGGAAGAGGTCGAAATGGACGTGGAGGGACTCGGTCCCCTGGTGAGCCGCCCCGGCCGGCCCGATGACGTGATACCGGTGGAGGAAGCGGCGGGCACCCCCCTGGATTCGGGTTTCATCGGGTCCTGCACCAACGGGAGACTGGAGGACCTGGAGGCCGCGGCCCGGGTGCTGGAGGATGCGGAGGTCCGGGAAGGGGTCGTACTCAAGGTGGTCCCCGCCACCGACCGCGTATGGGTCCGGGCCCTGAAAGGGGGCGTGGTGGACCGTCTGAAGGAAGCGGGCGCCCTCTTCAGCAACGCCGGCTGTGCCGGGTGCGCAGCGGGCCAGGTGGGTCAGACCGGGCCGGGTGAGGCGGAGATCTCCACCGGCAACCGCAACTTCCCCGGCAAGCAGGGTCTGGGAGAGGTATGGCTGGCCAGCCCGGAGACCGTCGCGGCCAGCACCGCCGCCGGCGAGATCGTCGCGGCCCACGAGCTCCGGTCCGTGCTGGACCGGACCAGCGTCACCCTGCCCCGGAGCCCGACGACGGCCCCCCCCCGGGATGGGGCACCCGCGGGCAGCCACGCCCCGCCGGCCGGCCCCGACCCCCCCATGGTGGTGGAGGGCCGTGCCTGGGTACTGGAGCAGGACTCGGTGGACACCGACATGATCTACCACAACCGCCACCTGGCGGTGACCGACCCCGACGAGATGGGTCGCTACGCCCTGGGGAACGTGCCGGGGTGGGAGGACTTCCCCGATCGGGTCCGTCCGGGCGACATCCTGGTGGTGGGGGAGAACTTCGGCGCCGGGAGCAGCCGTCAGCAGGCGGTGGACTGCTTCCTCAGCCTGGAGGTGGGTGCCATCGTGGGTCCCTCCTTCGGCTCCATCTACGAGCGGAACGCCATCAACGCCGGGCTCCCCTTGCTGGCGGGAGACCTCCGGGAGGAACTGGAGAGCGGCGACGAAGTACGACTGGACATGGGGAGCGGCCGGCTGGAACGGCTCTCCGACGGTGAGGTCCTGGAGGTCGAGGCCATGAGCGAGATCCAGGAGCGCATCTATCGCAGGGGCGGGTTGCTGGCCGCCCGAGAGGGAGAGGGGTAGTCATGGGAGCCACCTTCGCCCAGAAGGTGCTGGCGCGGGCCGCGGACCGGGAGCACGCCCGTGTGGGCGAGATCCTCACCGTCCGTCCAGCCCGGCTCCTGAGCCACGACAACACCGCCGCCATCATCGGCAAGATCGAAGGGGAACTGGGGGAGTACGGCCTGGACCGGGCCGACCTTCCGGTGGTGGTGCTGGACCATGTGGCCCCGGCCCGTGACACGAAGACCGCCGAAAACCACCGGAGGATCCGGGAGTACGCGGAACGCCACGGGGTGGAGGACTTCTACGACGTGGGCGAGGGTATCTGCCACCAGGTGATGGTGGAGCGTGCCCTGGCCCGCCCCGGGGACGTGGTGGTGGGGAGCGACAGCCATACCTGCACCTACGGGGCGTTGAACGCCTTCGCCACCGGCATCGACCGTACCGAGGCCGCGGCGGTGCTCCTCACCGGGGAGACCTGGTTCAAGGTCCCCCCCTCCATCAAGGTGGTCCTGCAGGGTACCCTCCCCCGCTGTTCGACCGCCAAGGACCTCGTCCTCACCCTCATCGGCCGCATCGGGGCGGACGGGGCGGCCTACCGGGCCGTGGAGTTCCACGGGGCCCTCGAGGGGCTGAGCATGGACGACCGCATGACCATCGCCAACATGGGGGTCGAGATGGGGGCGAAGGCCGCCGCTTTCCCCGTGGACGAGCGGACCCGGGCCTACCTGAAGGGCATCGACCCGGAGTGGGAGGAGTCCCGGGCCGTGTGGGCCGACGGGGACGCGGAGTACGACCGCGTCATCGAGATGGACCTGGAGGAGATCGTCCCGGTGGCCGCCCGCCCCGGCCGGGTGGACGAGGTGGTCCCGGTCACCGAGGTGGCCGGGACTCCCATCGAGCAGGTGCTGATCGGTACCTGCACCAACGGGCGGCTCTCCGACCTTCGGGGTGCCGCCGCCATGCTCCGGGACAGACAGAGGGCTCCCTCGGTCCGTCTGCTGATCCTGCCGGCCAGCCGCCGGGTCTTCGAGGAGGCGCTGGAGGACGGCACGATCACCGAGCTGAGCCGGGCCGGGGGGGTGGTCCTCCCCACCGGCTGCGGCCCGTGCATGGGGGCCCACATGGGTGTGCTGGCCCCGGGGGAGACCTGCTTCTCCACCTCCAACCGCAACTTCCCTGGGCGCATGGGGACGAAGGAAGCGGACATCTACCTGGGCAGCCCCCTCACCGCCGCCGCCTCGGCGGTCACCGGGGTCATCATCGATCCCCGGCAGATGTACCCGGAAGGAGGCGGGGCATGACGGTCTGGCGCTACGGCGACGATGTGGACACCGACCAGCTCTTCCCGGGCAAATACACCTACACCTGCAGCACTCCCGAGGAGATCCTGCCCCATCTCCTCGAGGACCTGGATCCCGAGTTCGCCGAAAAGGCCGCCCCGGGGGACATCATCGTCGCCGGAAGCAACTTCGGCTGCGGTTCCAGCCGGGAACAGCCCGCCGTGGGCCTGAAGTCCGTCGGCATCCAGGCCATCATCGCGAAGTCCTTCTCTCGCATCTTCTACCGGGCCGCGGTTAACCAGGGACTGGTCCTGGTGGAGTGTCCCGAGGCGGTGGAGGCCTACGAGGAGGGGGACGTGGTGACCTACGACCCCGCCACCGGTGACGTGGAGGTGGGAGGAGAACGGTTCGAGACCTCTCCCCTGCCCGAGATACTCGTGGAGATCCGAGAGGCGGGAGGACTGCTCGAGGCGGTACGGGCCCGCCTGGCCCGATGCCGCAGGGAGGAGGGACGATGATCCGGGAAGAGGGTACCCTGAGTGCATCGGCGGGCAGCAGGGGGGAGGACGTGCGCAGTGACTGCTGGGTGGGGATCGAGACGGCCGCCCCCCGGGAGACGGTGGTCTCCAGCAAGGTGGAGGTCCTCTACGGGGAGAGCATCCGGGAGCTGACCGAAGAGGCCCGGGAGACACTGAGTATCAACGGAAGGCTGATCATCGAGGACCAGGGGGCGCTCCCCTGGGTCCTCTCGGCCCGCCTGGAGGCCGCTGCCCGGGCGGCAGGGACCCCCGGGGAGATCCGCCTGCTCCCGCCGCGGCAGCGGGTCGTGGAGGACCCCCGACCCGCCCGGCTGCGCCGTTCCCGTCTCTACCTGCCGGGCGACACCCCGAAGTTCATGCTGAACGCCGCCCTCCACGGGCCGGACGGGGTGATCCTCGACCTGGAGGACTCGGTGGCCCCGGGCCGTAAGGATCAGGCGCGCCTGCTGGTCCGCAACGCCCTGCGGACCGTGGACTTCCGGTCCTCCGAGGTCATGGTGCGCATCAACCAGCTCCCCCTGGGCAGCAAGGACCTCGAAGTGGTCGTCCCGCAGGGTCCGGAGATGATCCTCATCCCCAAGGTGGAGGGCCCGGAGCAGGTGAGGCGGGTAGCTGAGAGCTCCCGGCGCCTGGCCGGGGAGGCCGATGTGCCGATCCCGCTGCTCATGCCCATCATCGAGAGTGCCCGCGGGGTCCTGGCCGCCCTGGAGATCGCGGAGGCGGACCCGCAGGTCGCCGCCCTCACCATCGGCCTGGAGGACTACACCGCCGAGCTGGGGGTGGAGCGGACCGCCGAAGGGCGGGAATCGCTCTGGGCACGTTCCCGCATCGTGAACGCCGCGACGGCCGCGGGGGTGCAGCCCATCGACACGGTCTTCAGTGACGTGGACGACGTCGAGGGGCTGCGGGCCAGCGTTCGTGAGGCCAAGGGGCTGGGGTTCGTCGGGAAGGGGTGCATCCATCCCCGGCAGATCCCCATCCTCCACCGGGCCTTCGCCCCCACGCCCGAGGAGATCGAGAAGGCCCGGAGGATCGTGGCCGCCTTCCGTGAAGCGGAGGCCCGGGGGGACGGGGTGGTGGCACTGGGGAGCAAGATGATCGACGCGCCCGTGGTGAAGCGGGCCCTGAAGACCGTGGAGACCGCCGCCCGACTGGGGCTCATCGCCCCGGAGGACGACGGGGAGGACGAAGATGCCTGAGCAGGGGATCCCCCTCATCGAGAACGCCGCCGGCCGCAGGGTACCCGAGTCGGTGAACGGGAGGTCCCAGACCCCTTTCCAGGGGGTGGGGGCCCACCGTCCCGAGGGAGAGCGCACAGCGCCCTCCATACCCACCTGTGCCGACTACCCCGACGACGGGGACAAGCGGGTCCCCGACTGGCCGGCCCTCATCCGGGCCTCGGGGCTGGAGGACGGGATGACCGTGAGCACCCACCACCACCTCCGCAACGGCGACGAGGTGACGACGGCCTTCTTCGATGCCTGCGCCGAGCTGGGCCTGAATGACCTGGTCTGGTTCCCCAGCGCCTCCTTCCCCTGCCATGAGCCCCTCATCGCCCACCTGGAATCGGGGGTCATCCATCACATCGAGGGGAGCCTGAACGGACCGCTCGGACGGTACTGTTCCGAGGGGAGGATGAAGGGCACTCACGTGCTCCGTTCCCACGGAGGACGGTGGCAGGCGATCCAGGACGGCGAGGTGCACATCGACCTGGCCGTCATCGCCGCCCCCACAGCGGACGTCTTCGGGAACGCCCACGGTCTGGAGGGGCCCTCCGCTACCGGGGGGCTCGGGTTCGCCCTGGCGGACTCGCGCTGCGCCGACCGGGTGGCGGTGATCACCGACCACCTGGTCCCCTTCCCCGCCGTGCCCTGGCAGATCCAGGGGAACGACGTGGACCTCGTCCTCGAGGTGGAACGGCTGGGGGACGCCTCGAAGATCGTCTCCGGGACGACCCGCATCACACGCAGCCCCGACCGGCAGCTCATCGCCGAACTCACCGCCCGGTTCGTGGCGGAGGCGGGGATCATGAGGGAGGGATTCTCCTTCCAGGCCGGCGCAGGAGGCACCGCCCTGGCCTTCGCCATCTACCTCAAGGAACTCATGGAGGAGGCGGGGGTGAAGGCCCGCTTCATCCGGGGAGGTACGACCGGATACCTGGTCGAGATGCTGGAGGAGGGGCTCACCGACTACCTGCTGGACGGCCAGACCTTCGACCTGGAGGCGGTGGCCAGCATGGGACGCAACCCCCGTCACGTGATGACCAGCCCCTTCACCTCCTACAACTACCACGGCAAGGGCAACTTCGCCTCCATGGTGGACGTGGTGGTCCTGGGAGCCACCGAGGTGGACACCTCCTTCAACGGGAACGTGGTGACCCACTCGGACGGGGTGCTCCTCCACGGCATCGGCGGCTGGCAGAACTGCCTCTTCGCCGGGTGCACCATCCTGGCCGTCCCCGCCATGCGGGACCGGATCCCCGTCATCGCGGACCGGGTCACCACCCTCTGCGGTCCCGGGGAGCTCATCGACGTGATCGTCACCGAGCGGGGCATCGCCATCAACCCGGCCCGGGAGGACCTCCTCGAGTCGGTCCGGGGATCGGGACTCCCCATCCGGCCCGTCGAGGAGATGAAGGCGGAACTGGATGCCCTCTGCGGGGTCCCGGAACCCTTCGAACCCTTCGGCG
The DNA here is from genome assembly GCA_046497505.1 of bacterium. Lineage (GTDB taxonomy): Bacteria > Blakebacterota > Blakebacteria > Blakebacterales > JAWOFN01 > JAWOFN01. The sequence goes on from JAWOFN010000039.1 coordinate 6,717, forward strand.
AGGTGGTCTCGGTGGTGAAGTGGGTGGACGGCACCCTCCTGGACAGCGTGTACCGATCCCTCTGAACCTCCCGGCCGGCGGCCGGAGTCCCTCCGGGACACCGCGTGCCGGAATCCTGCTGTTGCCGGCCCGGCATTTGCGCTAATCTAGGGATAAGCAGGTGGGCATCCACAGCCCGCACAGAGTTCAGAAGCACCCTTCGATCCTCTCTTTTGGAGGTCACCTCATGAGACGAATCACAGGGGCCCTTGCTCTCCTGGCGTTCCTGGTGACCCTGCCGGCATCGGCGCTGGCCCAGGGCACCACCGGGACCATCCGGGGCAAGGTCACCGACGCGACCAGCGGGGAACCGCTGGCCGCCGTGAACGTCGTGCTCCTCGAGACCGATGGAACGGCCACGACGATGGGCGCGATGACCAACGCAGACGGTGAGTACGTGATCATCAACGTGCCGCCGGGCCGCTACCACATCCGCGCCTCGATGATGGGCTACAAGCAGACGACGGTGGAGAACTTCCTGGTGACGGTGGGTGTGAGTACCATCCAGAACTTCACCCTCGAACCCACGGTCCTGGACGTCGGGGAGACGATCGTCGTCCAGGCCGAGGAGGACGTCATCCAGCGCGACGTCTCCGGGACGCAGCAGTCCTACACCATCGAAGAGATGGAACGGATGGCGGTCAACACCACCGACGAGATCCTCAACCTCCAGACCAACGTCTACACCCAGTCGGGGGAGGGCGACCTGGAGGAGTACGGCTTCCACGCACGGGGACTGAACCAGATGTACCTGCGGGGCGGCCGTGCCGGAGAGGTGGCGTTCATGATCGACGGCATGCAGGTCACCAACCTGCTGTACGGCGGTCAGGCCGCGCAGGTCAGCCCCTTCTCCCTCTCGGAGATGGTCGTCATGGCCGGCGGCATGAGCGCGGAGTTCGGCAACGCCATGTCCGGTGTGGTCAACATGGTCACCCGGGAGGGCGGTACGAGCTACGACGCCAACGTGGAGGTCATGAGCAGCGAGTTCACCGGGGCGGACCAGGACGACGTGCGGGACATGACCCGCCTGCAGGGGTACGTGGGCGGTCCGATCCCGGGTGTGCAGCGCCTGACCTTCTTCGCTTCGGGCTCGGCCACGGTCCAGCGGTCCTCGGCGGTCCTGAAGGACGGCATCACCTACGACCTGGCCGCGGACCCCACCGACACCGACTGGTCTCCCCGTCCGGACATCACCTACAGCGACACCGATGTCTACGACCAGCGCCAGAAAGGCGGGGCGGAGCGGAGGATCCACCCGCTGGACATCTACAGCGGCTGGCTGGGCTACGGCTACGACGACGACTGGGACGGGATGCTCAACGTCACCTACAAGCTGACCCCGAGCATGAAGCTGAACCTCTCGGCTCAGAAGAACGGCACGTGGGCGATGCCCTACTCGTGGGGCAACCGCTGGTCCACCTGGCTGGGGATCCCCGAGCACCTGCGGGAGAACGCCATACACGGAACCCCGCGCTACGACACCGATGAGGTCGAGGGCTTCGACGACGTCATCGACGGCTCCGGGCTCAGCGACTTCCCCGACGAGAAGGAACGGCTCTTCAACGACAACACCCGGGCCGCCTTCGTGTGGACGCACCAGCTGAACCAGTCCACCTTCTACTCGGTGCGGGGCTCCTACTACAACTACTACCGCACCAATCGTTCCAAGCGGTGGGTGAACGACTGGGGCTGGAGCGAGGGCTTCGAGCACCGCTACCAGGTCATCGACGACGATCGCGGCGACTACGCCTGGCAGCCCGGCGACGACATGACCCGGGTCACCCTGGTCCCGATCCCCTACAACAGCACCGACCCCTTCCTGAGAAAGTACGGCTGGGCGAGCGACCGGGGGAGCGCGGGGCTGGGTGCGGACGGGTCGGGCCTGTGGTGGCAGACCCAGGACGATATCACCCGGACCTTGAAGAGCGATGCGACGGCCCAGGTGACCAGCCACCACCAGGTGAAGGCGGGCTTCCTCTACAACGCCCTGACCATCACCAACCGCGTGGTGGAGGCGCCCTGGCTCAGCAACCCCTTCCAGAACGCCCACTACCGCTACGGTCCGTGGGAACTGGGACTCTACCTCCAGGACAAGATCGAGTACGACTTCCTGATCGTGAACCTGGGTGCCCGCTACGACGCGGGCAAGGCGGGGGACCTCCCCTACTGGACCGACCCCCGGAACCCCATCAACCCGGATACGGGCGAGCTGGTGATCTACCCGCTGGAGCCCGAGGTGCCGGACGATGCACCTCCGGGGACGGGCGCCCCCCCGCTCACCACGGGTAAGGTCCGGAGCCAGTTCTCCCCGCGGCTGGGTGTCTCCCACCCGGTGACCGACGCATCGGTGATCTACTTCAACTACGGTCACTTCTTCCAGATGCCGCGGTACGACAACCAGTTCTTCCCGGACAACCTGCTGGGCACGGGCCCGCCGCTGATCGGCAACCCGAACCTGGAATCCGAGAAGACGGTCCAGTACGAGTTCGGCTACAAGCAGCAGTTCACGGAGATCTACGCCCTCGAGGTCACACTCTGGAGCAAGGACACCAGCAACCTGGTGGGCACCGAGTTCATCCCGGCCTACTACAACGGGATCCTGAACCCGTACACCTACGCGGTGTTCGTGAACTACGACTACGCTTCGTCGAAGGGCTTCGACCTGACCCTGATCAAGCGGTACAGCGACTTCTGGCAGGCCCGGGCCAACTACTCGTTCATGACCACCCAGTCCAACCGCGCCGAACCGTGGTCGGGTTTCTGGGGTCGTGACGACCTGGAGGACCAGCCGAAGCGTCCCGCCGTGCTGGGATGGGACCAGCCGCACAAGGTCAGCACCAGCGTCACGCTGACGCTGCCCGAGTCGGTCGGTCCGCAGATCGGGGGCGTCTACCCCTTCGAACGGACCTCCGCGAACCTCATCTTCCAGGCGGCCTCCGGCCGGCCCTACACCCCCACCACCAAGGAGCGCCGACTGGAGCGCAACTCCGGCCGCCGCCCCTGGACCTACCGGTGGGACCTGAGGCTGTACCGCGACTTCGAGACCTTCGGTCTCCGCTACAGCCTCTTCGCCGACATCCGGAACCTCTTCGACCGCCGCAACGTGGTGCAGGTCTACAGCCGCACCGGCAAGGCGGACGACCCGGGTCCGGGCGCGACCGGCTACACCGACAGCTACGACCGCTGGCACTACTACGGTACGCCGCGGACCATCAACCTCGGCCTCCGGATCTTCTTCTAGAGGCCACAGTTAGGAGGGCATGCACATGCATCGCAGACTGATACGCGTCATGCGAGGGTCCGCAGCCGCCCTGCTGCTGTTGGCCTCCGTGACCGCCGCACAGGCCCAGGACCGGGTGCAGGACGACCCGATGGCCCTCTCCCTCAAGGAGAAGGCCGCACCTACCCTGGACCGCGCGACCGCCGCGGCGGCTGTCATCGACCGCGCCATCGCGTTCCTGGACCTCTCGAACCTGGAGATCGAGACCTACAACTACGGTCCTGTCACCGGGGAGGAGTACGGCTCCTCCTACACCTTCGCCAACACCAATGGGACCCGGTTCAACTACGTGTGGGACAACCACTTCCTCTTCGGGGCGGAGTCCGGTCCCACCATCTCGACCGGTATCGTCCATGACACGTACTACCATAACTCCGCCCGGCACGACTGGGAGGCCCTGGACGGCTCGCGCGGTACGCTCATGGCCGATCCCCCCCAGACCACGGCCGGTAACTTCCCCATGTTCGCCCACAGCGACCTCCCCGCCACCATGCCCCCCTCGGGCTGGCCGGCACCCAGTGTGACCGAGACCTGGCTGGGAACCGAGACGTGGGATAAGTGGGCGGTGGCCGGCGACCGGAGCACGTACGGCGTCTTCTACGACAAGTACGCCTACCGGGAGGACGACACCCAGTCCGAGGAGCTGGGGATCACGGTGCGTGTGAGGGGCATCACTTACGCCTCGCAGAACGTGATCTTCTTCCAGTACGAGATCGAGAACACGTCGAGCAACACGTACACCGGCGTCTACCTGGGGAATCTCGTGGACTCCGGCGGTCCCACCACCGGATCCGACTGGGCCGAGGCCTCCATGGTCTACGACGAGTCGATGGGGATGATCTACGCGCGGCAGTCCCAGGACGCCGGCTACGACCCCAGCTCCGGGACGATGACCGGAGACGACGGCCGGCCCCTCGGCTTCGTGGCCCACCTCTTCCTCGAGAGCCCCTTAGGGGACTTCAAGCGGGACGGCTCGGGCACCTACGTGAACAGCCCGGAGGACGTGCTGAGCCGGGTGGCCCTCCTGGCCTACCCCGACTTCACCGACCCCACCACCTACAGCGAGGATGAGTTCTACGGGGCGGTGGCGGCGGACCTCTCGAAGATGGGCAACACGCAGGCCAACGACATCTGGAAGGCTGCAGACAACGCCGGCGCTCCTATCCTGGAACAGACGCAGGCGGACATGCTCCTCCGCTACACGGACGAGGAAGACCCGATGTTCTACGCGGGCGCCGGGCCCTTCACGATGGCGCCGAATGAGAAGTTCGATTACGTCATCGCCGCCGTAGGCGGCTTCGACGAGGCCGGGCTGTACGCGGAGGCCCAGAAAGCCATCAACACGTACAACGCCAAGTTCGCCGGCCCCGGTCCGCCCCAGCCACCCACCGGCTTCGTGGCCAACGGGGTACTGGCCGGTCCCGAGGGCAAGGACTTCAACCCGGTGAACCACGACTACCGGACCTACTACACGCCGGCGGGAGAGATCACCCTCTCCTTCGACCTCTCCAAGACCCTCAACACACCGGACGCCCTCTCGGGCATCCAGGACTTCGAGGGGATCCGGATCTACCGGTCCACCGACCGGGGGGACACCTGGGGCGACATCAACTTCGATTCCAGCGGCAACCCCGACGGCTGGTTCCCCTACGCCCAGTTCGACCTGGCCAACGACATCACCGGCGAGGACGCCTTCACCAACACGAACCTGGGTGAGGACACCGGCATCGTGACCACCTGGACCGACCCCAACACGCTGGACGGGATCGAGTACTGGTATGCCATCACGGTCTACGATCGGGGCGAGTACGATGCGACCGGCAAGCAGGTCCTCCGCTCTCTGGAGACGCCCATCGGCAGCGACCCGAACAACCCCACCGTCCTGGCGGCCATCTCGGGCTCCCAGCCCAACGGCTACGTCGCGGGCGGTCTGGGCGGGGTAGGCGAGCGGGCCAGCAGCATCAACCTGCTCCACGAAGGGGAGACGAGGCCGCACAAGTCCGCCGCCTGGGTCGAGGTGCGCAGCGAGCCCGCTCTGACGGGTGACGACTACGAGATCGTCTTCACGGACTACTTCGTGGACCCCCAGGGCGACACGACGAGCACGGAGCTGCTGACCGGCGGCTGGGGGAGCGAGCGCACCGCCAGCGGTGTCACGCTGAACAGCACGACCAGCACCACCACGCTGTTCGAGGCCCTCGAGCCCGGACGGGAGAACCTGGACTGGGCCAACCTCCCCGTCACCGACGGGATGCGGATCTTCGTCAAGGACCCGAACGACGGGAACTACGGCGTCCACCGGTTCCAGCAGGCCCCGGGTGCAAGCTACACGTTCTACACCTACTACTCCGGTCCCAAGGGACTCGCCGGACAGCCGGACCAGAGCCTGGAGCGCGTGATCGCCAACGACGCGACCTGGGACTTCGAGTTCGTATGGAGCGACACGGCAGCGGACGGCAGCCTGAACAAGGCGATCGCCGCCGGCGACCGCGTGGTGGCGAACGCTCCCTTCGAGGTGTGGCGCACCGACACGGGCGAGCGTGTCTGGCCGATCATCACCCAGTGGTTCCAGGCCGATCCCAACTGGAGCAACGCCTACGAGCGGGTCATCATCACCGACGTCCCGTACGATACGGACTTCTTCGACACGAGTCTGTATCCCAATCACGACCCCGCCGATCCGGACTACTGGGCCTGGTGGGCCGAGGACGACCTGTCGACCCAGAGCGACTGGCTGTGGTTCTTCGAACTCAGCCAGTGGTCGCCCGACCTCTGGACGCACGGTGAGACGTGGACGGCCGAGATCTACCGTCCCATCGCTTCGGACGTGACCAACGGGACCTCTTCACTCTCGTTCACCACCACCGCCTCGGACATCGACCAGGCGGAGACAACGCTGGACAACGTCACGGTGGTGCCGAACCCGTACTACGTGTTCGCCGAGTGGGACCAGAACGAGAACAACCGCAAGATCCAGTTCCGCAACGTTCCGCCCAACAGCACGGTGGACATCTACACGGTCTCGGGTGAACTCGTCGCCAGCCTCGAGCACGGTGACGAGTACAACTCCACGAAGATCGGCACCGTGGAGTGGAACATCTGGACCTACGAGTTCACCGAGGCGGTCTACGGCCTGTATGTCTACGTCGTGAAGACGGCGGACGGGCAGAAGAAGGTCGGCAAGTTCGCGATCATCCGCTAAGCAGTCGGAACGGAACCAGGAGGCAGTAAGGACATGAGACGATTTCTAGCGATCACATCGGCCCTGCTCCTGCTGACCGCGACGGCTGCATACGGTCAGCAGGAAGGGGACAACCCGCCCACCGACCTCTCGAAGGTCGGGACCTCGGCGGCCAACTTCCTCAAACTCCCGGTGGGGGCGCGGGCACTGGCCCTCGGCGGGGGCGGGGTGGCGACGGTCAAGGACGCCACCGCGCTGTACTGGAACCCCGCGGGCATCGGCTCGCTGGACCGGATGACGCTCGCGTACAACCGTACCGACCTGTACGCGGGGATCTCGCACACCTTCACCGGGTTCGTGCTGCCCATGGGCCTGAACACGCGGATCGGTGTCTCGTACATCGGACTGGATTCGGGCGAGATGGAAGTGACGACGGTGGAGCAGCCGGACGGGACGGGGGAGTTCTTCAGCGTGACCAACACGGCGATCGGCGTGACGGTCTCGCAGATCCTCACCGA
>JAWOFN010000029.1:0-20381 GCA_046497505.1 bacterium
CGAGTTGTCGAGGTTGTCGTTCCACACGTAGTTGTCCGCGTCGGCCGCGTTCAGCGTGCCGATGTAGTCCCCGTAGCTGCCCGGCGTGGTGGTCCGGTAGATATGATACCGGGTGACCGAATCGCTGCACCCGCCGTCGTCTGGGCTCGCGTTCCACTCCACCCGGATCTCCCGGTTGCCCCCGCCGTAGGTGTCGTAGGCCGCGGTGATCTCGGGGGCGCCGGGGCTTCCGTCGCTGAGCGCGTCGTCCTCGTTCGAGGGGTCGCTCTCCGAGGAACTGTCGCTGTCGTAGGCGGTGACACGGTACCAGTAGACGTTCCCCACCACGGGCGCGTGCATTCCGTTCGTGGAGTCGTTGTCGACCCAGCTGTAGCTGGTCGCCCCGGTGGCGGTGAAGGTCCTCATGAGGCTGTAGGTCCCGCCCTCTACCTTGCGGTAGAGCCGGTACTCGTCGGCGGTGTAGGCACCCGCCCCGTCATCGGGGGACCGGGCCCAGCTCACCTGGATGTCCCCGTCCGCGTCGCAGGGCACGTCCTCCGCCACCAGGTTCGTCGGGGCACCCACCGGCGGGTTGTCCCGGGGGGTCCCCTCCATGATGTTCGAGGCCTCCGCGGAACCGCTGGTACGGACATGCACCTCGTACTCGTACGTGGTGCCGTTCACCAGACCGGCACCCCCGTTGTCGTCCTCGTAGGTGTAGGTGGGCTGGAAGGCCACCGGCACGTTGTCGATCGCCGTCCAGGTGGTGCTGCCCTTCGGTCTCCGGTAGATCCGGTATTCGGTGGGGGCCGGGGAGCAGTCCTCGCTGGCCGAACGGCGCCAGGTCAGGATGAGGGCGGTGCCGTCGTCGCCGGGCTTGTCGTCCACGGCGGTGAGACGGGGGGCGGAGAGCCCCTCGTCGCTCCACACCGGGCCCCACTCGTTGCTGTTGGAACTGGCCACGCCCCCCTGGACGGCGCGGAGGATGTAGTAGTACGGCTGGTCGTCTTCGGGCGGGAGTCCGGCGGCGTTCGGGTCGTTGTCGTGGTACTCGTACGATGCCGCCCCGGTGGCCGCGACGGTGTCCACCAGGACCTTGGAGACCACGCTGGAATCCGCCGTCGTGCCGCGGTAGACCACATAAGAGCTCACGCCCGTACCGCTGCCGTCGTCCTGGGGACTCCGGCTGAAGAGGAGCGTGATGTCGGCACCCGCATCGCAGGGAGTGTCCCAGGCATCGGTGATGGTGGGGGGAGCCGGCCCGTTGGGAAGGCTCACGATGGGACCGATGACCTCGGAGGGGTTGGACTCCTGGGGTGCGCAGTCCCACGCGGCGAGGTAGTAGTAGTATCCCTCCCCGTCCACGGGAGCGTTGAAGTTGTCGATGTCCCCGTCGTCCACCATCACGTAGGTGGTGTCCACGCCCAGGGCCTGCACGTTCCCCACCACCTCGTAATCGCCCGAACCCAGACGCCGGTAGACCGTGTAGTACACGACATCCGACTCACCGGAGTATTCATCCGGGGAGGAGTCCCACTCCAGGGTGATGCTCCCTCCCCGGTCGTAGGGGGTGTCGTATCCCACCGGGTTGAGGGGACTGGCGGGGGGGTCGCCGCAGAGCACCAGGCCCATGGGGTTGATCCCCACGTTACGGGCCCGTACACGGCTGCGCAGGTTGTAGGAGCGGTAGTGGTTCGGCGCCCCCGCCGCGCTGCCGATCCCGACGTGGTCCCGGTCGGGGCGGCTCGTCTCCACGTTGATGTTCACATCCACCTGGCGGATGTCGGGGAGGTCGGCTCGGGGGACCGGGGTCAGGGCCGTGATCTCCGAGGGGCTCAGGCGGCCGTTGCCGTCGGAATCCCCCCACAGACTGAGGGAGTCGGAGCTGGCGAAGGTGCCCCAATAGGAGAAGAGGGGCTGGGGCTGTTCTCCGTTCGGGAAGGCATCAGGTCCCCGCACGTTGTAGGCCAGGATGGAGGGCGGGTTCCCGTTGACCTCCTTGGTGAGGGTGTAGACATGCGGGTTGGGGGTGCCCTCCTGCCGGTCAGCGGAGGTGATCTGCCCGTCGTAGGTGCGGTCGAGGGTCAGGCGGATCGTCTCCGATTCGTTCAGGTACCGGTCGAGGAAAGTGGGCAGGTTCTCGTTCTGCGGGGCGGTGTCCCAGTCCCCCGGTTGGTACATCGAGCCGTCGCTCAGGGGTACCGCCGAGTCCCTGTGCATGGATACGAACTGGTCGGAGAGGTTCGCGTTGAAGACCATCTGGTAGGGGGCCGCATCGAGCCAGATCGGCTGGCGGTTGAACTGGTCCACGAAATAGCCCGCCTGGCGGATATCCTGGCTCAGGGCGTTCAGACCGACCCGGGCGTTCTGCTGGATCTCCACCACATCCTGTTCCACGGTGTTGACCCGGGTCTGGGTCTGGAACACCACGATCATGGCGGAGAACATCAGCGAACTCAGCACCAGGGCGATGAGGAGCTCGATGAGCGTGAAGCCCGCGGAACCCGTCCGCGGACGGGTCCCCGCCCCGCGCCTGGAGTTCAGCCCCGGCTGGACCGGAGGATGTGACCGCATGAGCGTTCCCCCTCAGCTTAGAAGCGGGATTGCCGGCCGAAGAGCGTGACGTTGTGGTTCTGACCGCGTATGCCGGTCCATGTGACCGTCACGGTCACGCTCTTGAGCAGGCTCTGACCCAGCACGTTCATGCTGTCCACGATGGTCACCGACCTCGCGAACTTGCGGTAGCGCGGGTCACCCGCACGTATGGTCCCCTGGGCTTCGTCCGGAAAATTGGCCTCGGTGATCTGGTCGTACCTCGGATGATGGAGTATCCGCTCCAGACGATCCTCGGCCAGGGCCGTGGCCAGGGACATATCCTGCGCCCACCTGTTCCCCTGGAACACGGCCAGCATGACGGGCGCCAGACCCATGATCCCCACGCTGAGCAGGACCATGGTCATGACGACCTCCACCAGCGTGAAACCCTGTTCCCCCCCGAGGGGGAGGCGGGATCTCCGCCGGCACAGCCGGGTCCGGTGCACCCTTCCGGACCCGATTGCCGTTACTCCATCCCTGGGCGGGTCCCCTACTTCCATAGCGGGCTCCCCCCTGGATTGTGTTCGAACACGCGCGCCGCGCCGGTGGGCCGGTAGAGCAGGATGGCCCGCTGGCCCGTGGCGTCGCCCGTACGCAGTCGGTCGGAGAGCTGGAGCATGACGGCTCCGGTCTCACGCGCGCTCCCGTTGGGATAGAATACGATGACCGGAGGGGAGCCAGCGAACGAAATCGCATTGCTCACCGTGATGTTGTTGGGCAGTCCGCTGGAGACCACCATCCCGAACACCACGCCCGCCGGCAGCTCGAAGGGCCCGTACACCCGCTCTCCAGGGTCGGGCCGAAGATTGTTGCGGTTCTCTTCCAGGTAGTCGGGACTGGTCGCCAGACCGCCCCCACCCCCGTCGTCGCTGAACACCACGTAACTCCTGGCCGCACGGTTGAACATGACGACCCACTGGTTCCGCTCGCTGACGGCCCGCATGCGGCAGAACCGCAGGTTGGTGATGAGATCCCGGGTAGCGGCGTTGAGCTTCTGTTCCTGCATGAACCCCCGGAAGGTCGGGACCGTCACGCTCCCGAGGATGCCGATGATCACCACTACCATGAGCAGTTCGATCAGGGTGAACCCCGCCGCAGCCGAGACGGCGGCACGGGACCCGCCATATGTCCTCTGCAGTGTGCGCATCCCCATCACCCCAGGAATCCCGTGTACCAGTTCCATATGCTGGGCCCCGCCACCAGGGCCAGGATGGCTCCGGCGGCCAGGAACGGTCCGAAGGGCACCGTCTTCTCCCGACCCCCCGCAACCATGTAGACCGTCCCGATCACTGCGCCCAGCAGGAACGCTGCGAAGAGTGCCACGATCAGGAGCCTCCATCCCAGCCACGCCCCCAGGGCGGCGGCGAGTTTGATGTCCCCCCCGCCCATGGTGGGCTGCCGGTAGACCCGGTCACCGACCTCGGCGACGAGGTACATCCCCCCGCCTCCGGCCAGCATCCCGGTCACCGAACGCAGCGGGCTCAGCCCCCCCGCCGGAAGTGACGAGGCCAGCCCGATTGCCAGCAGGGGGAGCGTCACCGCGTCCGGCAGCAACCGGTGCTCCAGGTCGATCCCGGTCCCGATGACCAGGGCCGTCACGAAGGCCGCCTGCATGAGGAAGGCCCCCGCCTCGCCCCCCGCGTTGAACCAGAGGACCGTGAAGAGCAGGGCCGTGATCAGTTCCACCGCCGCGTAGCGGGGGCTGATCCGCTCCCCGCATTCCCGGCACCGCCCCCGCAGCCAAACATAGCTCAGGATCGGGATATTATCCTGCCACCGGATGGGCTCCCGGCAATGCGGGCAGTGGGAGGGGGGATGGAGGATCGACTCGCCGCGGGGGAGCCGGTGGATACAGACGTTGGCGAAGCTGCCCACCACCGCTCCCAGCACGAAGGCGATCCAGGGCCCCAGGACCTGCACTGTCTCGTTCATCCCATGGCTCCCGGCCCTGCTGGGTGAACCCCTGCACCGGGGTCACCGGGGAGGCCCTCCCCCCCCGGATACAGAGAGAGCACCGGGCCGGCACTCCGGCCCGGCCCGGTGCTCTTCTGTCATGTCGCGCTGCGGTACCGGCTTACGGGTTCTCGACGGTGACCGTCGGGGTCACTGCGATCTTCGTCCGGTTCCGGTCCTTCGCCACAGCCACCAGGACGAACGTGTCCGCCGTCGCGCTCTCGTAGCTGTCGAAGGTCCACGAGGCGTCGGTGGCGTTCGAGATCTGAACGTAAGGGGCGATCGCCTCGTACAGGTCGGTGTAGGTGGTGATATCACCGGTGGGCGGGTAGGCGCTCGTGTCGTTCTCGGCCTGGTACATACCCAGACCCTGCTTCACGTTCGCCAGTTCCGCCTTGGCGGCGCCGATCTTGGCCTTGTCGGAGACACCCTGGAACCGCGGGATGGCCACGGCGGCCAGGATGCCGATGATCACGATCACGATCAGCAGCTCGATGAGGGTGAAACCCTGTTCGTTTCGCTTCAGCACGTCGTTACCTCCGGATGGGTTGCTCCAGGATGATCTGCTCTGCTGTTCCATGTATATATATGTGCATATTCCGTGCCAACGCTCCGTCCCCTCCGGCGACGGAGCTGTTAACTCTCTACCCCGAAACGACTTAGGAGGGTCCGTCCTGTCCGGATACGATCCGGAGCAGGGCGAGGGAGACCCGGAAGGACCGACGGGAAGCCCTGCTGTCTTGCAGGATGCAACACATGCCTCGTCTTATGAGGGGCCCTACCTGATGCGGAATCGTATCGCGATGACGGCCTGCTGGTCCTGCTGGGGGGACTCGGGGGGGAGAGCCTTGAACCTCCACTGTCTCAGGGCGTCGATGGCCGCCTCCTCCAGGGTCGGGGAGCCCCTCTGCAGGGGCTGGATGGAGACCACCTCTCCGGCCGGTGTCACCGAGAAGCGGAACTGCAGTTCCACGTCCCGGTCCAGTTCGTCCGGCACCTCGGGGAGCACGCTCCGGAGAAGGTCCCTGCTGCTCCCCACCCACTGGATCCGGAAGGGACGGTCGGAGGCGGGACCGGAACCGGGCACGCCCTCGGCCGGGAGGAGCTTCTCCCCCGGCACCCCCTCCACTGCGGGGATCGCCTTCTGCCCTTCCGGGGAACCCGGCGTGGTGGTCCTGCGCTCCAGGCCCCTGCGGGCCGTGCTGTCCAGCATCGCGGAGGGCTGGACCCGCTCCGCTTCCGCGGGACGGCGTTCGGGGACGGGGATCACCTGTTCGGGGGGGAGCCGGTTCGGTATCCGTTCCGGGAGACGCACCGCGGAGGAGGCCTCCTCCCGCGCGGGCGCGGCGGCGGCCGGTGTCCCCAGCGGCTCGGGCTCGACCTCACCCGGGGCTGCCGGCGGAGCAGCCAGGAGCACCATCTCCGCGTAGTCCTGCTGGCGGCTCCGGGCGTCCACCCCCAGGAGGAGCAGGAGCAGGAAGAGCAGCACGTGGAACGCTGCCGACCCCAGCCAGCCCTGGATGCTGCGGTCGTGCAGGGAGAGCGTCACGGCGTGCCCGGCTCCTCGGCGGGACGGGTGGCCACCAGGAAACGGCCGCCTCCCACCCGCTTGGCGATGTCCATGACCTCCACGGCCCGCTTGAAGGGGACCCGCTCGTCCGCACGGAGGATGATGTCCCGCTCCGCTCCGCCTGCGATGGCCTGCTGGAGCCGGGCCGGAAGTTCCACCAGGGAGACCGGCACGTCGTTAAGGTAGACCGCTCCGGAGGCCTGGATGGTCACGGTGAGGGTCTGCTGCTCCACCGTCTCGGCCACCTCCGCCTCAGGCAGGTCCACCTGGATCCCCGGCTGCAGGATGAAGGTGCTGCTCAGCAGGAAGAAAATGAGCAGGAGCAGCACGATGTCGGTGAGCCCGATGGCACTGAAGGATACACTGGGCTTGTTCTTCGGCTCGAGATCCATGTCAGGCCTCCACCGCGGTCTCCTGCGATACCCGCGTGCCGGGATCGGCCAGCAGGTCGAGGAGTTCCATGCTGGAGTTCTCCATCTCGAACACGAAGTGCTGCACCCTGCCCACCAGCCAGTTGTAGAAGATCATGGCGGGGATACCCACGGTGAGTCCCGCGGCGGTGGTCATCAGGGCCTCCCAGATCCCGCCGGCCAGCACGTTGGCGTTCACCTGGCCCCCGAGCGCCTGGATCTCCATGAACGCCTTGATCATGCCGGTCACGGTGCCCAGGAAACCCAGCAGGGGGGCCACGGCCGCCACGGTGGCCAGGGTATCGAGACCTCGTTCCAGTTTGTAGAGTTCCGCCTTCCCGGCCGATTCCACCGTCTCCCGGATCACCGCACGGCTGGCACCGGCCCGCTGGATGCCCATCTTCAGCATCCCGGCGACCGGTCCCGGGGTCTCTTCACACACATCCACGGCGCGACCCACTTCCCCTCCCCGCAGCGCCTGCCGTACCCGGTTCATCAGCGTACCGATGTTGACCCGGGCCTTGCGGAGGGTGAGCCATCGCTCGATGACGATCCCCGCCGCGATGAAGGAACAGAGGGCGATGGGGATCATGAGCCAGCCCCCGCGAACAAGGATCGAGAAAACGCTCATCAAGTCCTCCTCGAGGCTTCGTGCCTCAGAAACGTACTGAGATTCCCAGGGCCAAGGTGCGGCCGGGCAGAGGGTATCCCTGCCAGAGGACCATCTCCTGGTCCAGGATGTTCCGCAGTTCCAGCCAGAGGGTGGATCCTCCCGAGAGGGCCCGTGAGGCCCTCACGCCCAGGTCTGCGGCGGGCTCGATCCGGGAGGCCGGGTCCCCGGAGACGGTGCTGTACCTCTCCCCGAGATACCGCAGCCGGGTCTCCAGACCGATCGACCAGGGCCCCTGGACCTCGAGGCCCCCGGAAGCTTCGAAACGGGCCATGTGGGGTATCTCCTGGATGCCCTCCCCGCCCGGTACGCGGAGGATCACCTCACCGTCGAAGACCGTGACGGGACCGGGACGGCCCTCCAGGGTGACCCGGGTCTCGCTCAGGGCCGCCCCCGCCCTCTGGCCCAGCACGAAGAGACCCTCGTGTCCGATGTCCGTGGCCGGGGCCGGCCTCCAGAAGGGGAGCCGATCGTAGAGTCTTCGGCCCACCTCGAACCGCAGCGTGGTCCGGGGGGTGAGGGCGTAATGGACCCCCACGGTCAGGTGGAATCGCTCCTCGCTGGGGACCACCTTGAAACTGCTCGCCGCGAAGGGATTCTCCTCCCGGGCCTCACCCAGGGGGTCGTAGTACATGTGCGGTTCGTACCGGGCGAACATGCTGAACCGTTCCGAGTACTGGCTGGTGAACTCCGCGACCGGCCACACCCGGGTTGCGGGACCCAGGCCGGCGTCCACATGGTAGAGAGCGGCACCCAGCATGAAGCTGCCCGCTTCACCCGTCAGGGTCCGTACCCCCAGACGGGCCGATGCGAGGGAAACGTCCTGGTCCTCACCCGGACGGCGGAGCAGGTCCCTCTCCGCCTCCCCGCGGGCGGTGATGAGGACACGGCCCCGCATCCATTCCAGCCCGGCAGAGGCCCATCCCCCGTTGGAGGCCGGTTCCAGTACCGTCCCCGGTACCCGCACCTCGTCGGTGAGACCCGCGTGCCGCCCCCCTGCCCCAAGGCTGAGGGTGAGTCCTCTCGTCGGCATGCTCTCCAGGTCCGCGCTGTACGACCCCCGATACCACACCCGTTCGGCGTCCGTGGGTGCGAGGGCGCTCCACTCCTGCTGGCGGCCGATGCCGTAGCCCGCCCGCACCCGCAGGTCGGTGAACGCGCTGAGGGGATGCACCACGGAGAGGCGTCCCGCGCCCCCCAGGGCCGCGGACTGCTCGGTATGTCCCCCCGTGCCGCGGACCTCGATCCGGGTGATCAGCTGGGTCCTGTTCAGGTACCTCCAGAAGTCCAGACCGCCGATCGCCTCACCGTAGGTTCCCAGCCGGGTGAAGAGACGGGCCCGGTTGGGCCCGGGGATCCTCTCCCGGACCGCCAGCTGCCGCCCGCCCCCGAGGCCCGCGCCCGAGATCCCCTTCTCCCCCTCAGGAGCGGCCACCTCCCGGTCCAGGACGGTCCGCTTCTCCGCCGGGAAGAGCTTGCTCCCCTCCCGGACCGTGGTCCCGCTGCGGCCGAAGACCACGATGTCCGGGAGGGCCAGGGGAGGCAGGGACTCCCGTTTGGTCGCGGTGTCCGGGAGGGCCCGGGCCGTGTCCTGCCGGGCCTCGGGGAGGATGGGGACCGGCGGAGGGCCGTTCTGCTGGGCCGAGGTGCTCCCGGCAGCAGCGGTGAGGAGGAGGAGGCCTGCGGAGAGACTCGTCGCCAGAGAACGCGTCATCGGGGGAGTCCCTCCCGGATCTGCCGTGCCCGCTCGGCTGCCTCCGTGTCGGGGTGCTCCTCGATGACCTCGTCCAGGAGGGTGCGGGCCTTCTCCATGCGCTCGATACGTATGTTGGCTTCCGCGGCCCGGACCAGGGCTCGGGCGATCCACGAGGTGAAGGCGGAGTAGACGTATTTGACCTTCAGATACTGGACCTCGGCCTCCTCCCAGCGCTCCTGGGCGAAGAGGACCTCCCCCGCCAGGTACTGGGCCTCGGCGGCCAGCTCGTCGGTACGCTCGGCCAGGACGGCGTTCACCTGGGTCTGGGCGATGTTGTAGTTCCCGCGTTCCAGGGCCAGCTCGCTGAGTCGGAGGCGGGCCTGGGCGGCCAGGGGGCTGCCGGGGTAGTCGTCGATGAGCCGTCGGAGTTCGGTCTCCGTCCGGGTGGGGTCCCCCAGGGCCCGATGGGACATGGCGGAGAGGTAGAGGGCCCCGGAACGCTGAGGCGAGGAACCGTTCACCAGGGGACGCAGTACGGTCACGGCGCCGGCATGATCACCCCCATCGTATAGGAGCTCACCCAGGCGTACCCGGGCGTCCGGGGCGAAAGGGCTGTCGGGATGCTGCCGGAGCAGCCCCCGGAACACCTCTTCCGCACGGTCCCTGCGATCGGTGCGCAGGCGGGTCAGGCCGAGCCAGTAGAGGGCCTCGGAGGCCGGGTCCCCCGGGGAGGAGGACAACTCCTCCAGCACCGCGGCCGCCTCTTCGTAGCGCTGCCGGTCGAAGAGGAACCGGCCCTGCTGGAGGCGGACCTGCCGGCGGATCTCTTCCGGGGTGGAGGGAGCGATCATCCGCCCCGCCGCCTGCTCCGCTTCGCCGTCTCGACCCAGCTGCATGAGGGACCACTGCATGCCCCCCACACCTTCAGCCAGCCATCGTGTCCGGGGCCATCCCGAGGCCACGGCCCGGTAGGCCTCCAGGGCCTCCTCGTACCGTCCGGCGTTGTAATGGGCATCCCCTATGCCGTACTGGGCATCGGGGGCGAGTTCGCTCTGGGGCTGCATCTCCAGGACCTGCCGGTACTCGGCGATGGCCCGGTCGTAGGAACCGGTCCGGAAGTGGGCCCACCCTCGCCAGTAGAGAGCGTCATCGTAGCGGGGACTCGAGGGGAAGCGGGTGAGGATCTCCCCCAGGATGTCGAGGGCCGCCTCGTACTGCTCGGTCCGTATGAAGGAGTCCCCCGCCAGGAAGGCCACCCGGTCGGCATCGGGCGCCGAGGGTGAGGCCAGGAACACCTCCCGGTAGGTCACCGCAGCGTCGCGATAGCTCCCGAGGTTGTAGTAGGCGTCCGCGATCCGGAGGTGCGCGTCACGCCGGAGCTCCCCGTCCCCTCCGGATGAGGCAGCCACCTGGCGGAAGGCATCTATGGCCCCCCGGTAGTCACCGGCGCTGAACCGGGCCCAGCCCACCCCGTAGGCGGCGGACTGGACCCGCTCCCCCCGGGGATACTGCTGCATGTATCGGTCGTAGAGCGCCGCTGCATCTCCGTATCGTCCTGCCCGGTAGGCGGTCTCCGCACGGAGATAGAGGGCCTCGGCGGCCAGCTCCCCCCCGGGATACCTCTCCAGGTAGGCGGTGAAGCCGGCGTCCGCCGCCCCCATCTTTCCCTGCCGAAACTGGCTGAAGGAACGCTGGAAGAGGGCGAGGGGCGCGGGTTCGCTCCCCGGCCACTCTTCCACCACGCGGTCGAACGCCCTCTCGGCCCCGGCCCAGTCCTCAGCCGCCAGCAGGCATTCCCCCGCCAGTTCCGCCGCCTCCGGGGCCAGGGGGCTCCCGGGATAGCGGTCGAGCAGCTGATGGAACAGCTCGAGGGCGCCGCGATAGACCTCCTGGCGGAACCGGACCAGTCCCGCCTCGATGAGAGCGTCGTCCGCCCACTCCCCATCCGGGTGCCGGGAGGCCGCCTCCAGAAAGGTCTCCGTCGCCTCTTCTCCCTGCTCGGCTTCCCGGAGGGCCACACCAGCACGATACAGGGCCTCCGCCGCCACCTCGCTGTCGGGATAGCGGTCCGCGGCAGCACCGAACGCTCGGGCCGCCTCCCGATGCCGCCCCTGCTTCAGGTAGGTCCACCCCACGGCAAGCTGGGCCTCGGGTGCCGCCTCGTGGTCCGGGTGTCCCGTCACCACCGCCTCGTACCTCCGGCGTGCCAGCTCGTATTCCTCCATGCGGTAGTACGACTCGCCCAGCAGGAACCCCGCGTTCGCCTCCACCTCGCTCCCCAGGTCGAGCTGGAGGACCTGGCTCATCGCGTCGGCGGTCTGCGTGTACTCTCCCAGGGCGAACCAGCACTGTCCCATCTTGAAGAGACAGGTGGAGACCAGGTCACTGGAGGGGTACTCCTCCACCACCCGCTGGTAGTAGCTCACCGCGTCGGTGAACTCCCCCTGCTCCTGGGCGATCCACCCCATGCTGTAGAGGGCGTAGTCCGCCACCACACTCTCGGGCGTCTGCTTGTACACGCTCTGATACGCCTGCCGTGCCCCCTCGTAGTCCTCCCTCCGAAGCCTCGCCTCGCCCATCCAGTAACGGGCCCGGTCCAGCAGCTCGGAATCGGGCCGGCGCTGCCCGATGGATCGGAAGTCCTCCTCGGCCGCGGCGTAGTCGCCCAGCTTGAAGAGCGCTTCGCCCCGGCGGTAGAGGGCCCGGTCGAGTTGGGGACTCTGGGGATGCTGGATGATGAAGGCCCTCAGCAGGTCCACGGCCCGGGTGAAATCCTGCTGGAGGAAGTGCACCTCTGCTTCGAGCAGACGTACCTCGGGAAGGTGCTCCCCCTCAGGGAACTCCTTCAGGTAGGTGCGGATCTGGTCGAGGGCTGTGGGGTAGAGTCCGTCACTCACAAGACCCCGTATGAACCGGTAAGCCTGTTCCGACCGGTCGACCTGGACCGAGGGCGGTCCCACCGGGACGTCCTCCTGGGCATGAGGAGCCGCCGGGATGAACAGGAGCAGGCAGGCCGCCAGGGCCGGCAGCGACGCGCGGGCCCTGGGCCGGGCGGAGGAACCCGTGTTGTGATGGTGCGTCACGTCGTTCTTTCTGCGTTGCAGGACGATTCCAGAAGGGAAAGCTAGGGCCCCCCTCCGACGAAGCCGGGAACGGCAGGTCCCCTGCCCCGGCTGCCTGTTAAACGACAGGGAGCTGGGTGAGTTCCCGCCGACCCCTCAGCCCCTCCCTCCCGCGGCGGGGAAATGTGCCGTGAAGGAGGTCCCCCGGCCGGGGCGGCTGTCCACCTCCACCGTACCGCCGTGAGCGTCCACCACGGCACGGGTGATGGCCAGCCCCAGCCCCGTCCCGTCCGTCTTCGTGGAGAAGTAGGGCTCGAACAGGCGTTCCTGGACCTCCGCTGCGATCCCCTCCCCGGTGTCCGAGACCTGGAGCCAGACGCCCTCGGCGTCCTGGCCGGTGCGGACGGTCAAGGTACCCTCCTCTCCCATGGCATCAAGGGCATTGCGGATCAGGTTGATGGCCACCCGGCGGATCTGTTCCGCGTCCAGGGGCACCTCGGGGAGGAGGGGGTCGAGGTCGCGGACCACCTCCACCCCGTCAGGCAGGGTGGGTGCGAAGAGGCTGATCGCCTCCTGCAGGGGGGTGTTGAGGTCCACCGGCTCCCTCCGGACCGAGGGGAGCCGGGCGTAGGTGGAGAACTCGTTGGCGATGCGGCGCAGCTCCTCCACCTGTTCCACGATGGAGTCCGTGGCCTCCCTGAGGATCCTGTCCAGGTCCTCGGCATCCTCGTCCCACGCCCTCCGGAGGAACTGTGCGTTGAGCTGCATCGGGGTCAGGGGGTTCTTGATCTCGTGGGCGACCTGCCGCGCCATCTCCTGCCAGGCACGCTCCCGCTCCGCCTGCGCGATCCTGTCCCTGCTCTCCCTGAGGGCGATGACCATCTGGCGGAACGCCTTCTGCAGCCCCCCCACCTCGTCCCCCCGGGTCACGGGGATGGAGGTGTCGAGATCCCCTCCCGAGACCCGGATGGCCGAGGCGGTGAGGGCCCCGATGGGACGGGAGATCCGCCGTGCCACCAGCAGGGCCACCACGGTCACCGCCGCGACCAGCAGCAGGTATACGCTGGCCACGGTGCTGAAGAGACGGCTCAGCTCCGGGTCGTTCAGGCCCCAGAGCCCGAAGCGGCGCTGACTCACAGCGGCCACCGGCATACCCGTGTAATCAGTGAGGGGTCTCCAGGCCCTCAGGTAGCGCATGCCCCGGGCCTCACCCCATTCGAATCCCCCCGCCTCCCGTCCCCTGCTGGTCACCAGGTCCGCCTCCGGCGGGAGCACGGGGGGGAGGATGCCCGCGGTGTAGGGAGCCGATTCGGTGCTGAGCCGCAGCTGGCCGTCGAGGAAGAGGTCCGCCTGCCAGGGGACCCCCCCGACGGCGTCGCGGAGAAGGGCCCGGTCCACGGGGCGGGCTGCCAGCGCCGCCCCGCGGGCATATCCCGCCCCCACCGGCACCACAGCCACCGACCAGAGGTCGGAACCGGTGAGGACCATGAAGGAGGCCGGTCCCCGACCCATCACCGCCTCACGCACCGGGATCCGGTCGGCCAGCGTGTCGGTGAGGGTCCCGGCGACCCGGGCGATCCCGGGGTCGTACACCGCCCACTGGGCTCCGGGTATCTGTTCCTCACGGGGGTATCGGGTACCCCTCTCCGCCTCCCGGGCCAGCTCGGCCGCCCACCGCTCGGTACTGTCCAGGAGCTGCCGGCTTGTGTCCCGAAGGCTGCGGTCCAGCCCCTCCTCCCAGTTCGCTGTCTCCCGATTCAGGGCGAAGGCCCGGGTCAGCAGCCAGAGCGCCACCATCGGCACCAGGCTCACCACCAGCAGGGGGATGAGCAGCCGGGTGCGGAAAGACACACGACTGAGCCGGCGGCGCAGGGAAAGGCCCCTGCCGGAGAGGAGCAGGGCCGGGAGCCATGCCAGCAGCAGGACGGTGCCGGCGAAGAGGACCAGCAGGTGGAGCGTCTCCACCACCCTGCCCCACAGACCGGGACGCACCATCCCCAGACTGGCCACGCGCCGCTCCGCCCGTCCCTCCGCGGTCACGGCCGACCCGGGTACGGGGGGGTGGACGCTGGGTGCCCGCAGCCGGAAGTAGTACTCTACCGCGCCCCCGGTCCATCCGCCCCTGCGGTGCCAGACCCCCTCCCCCTCCCCGCGGAGCCGGTCCACCACCTCCGGGGGGACCGAGACGGAGGCCGGAGCCAGGGCGGGGTTGACAGGCTGGGAGAGGAGCCGGTACGCCTCGTCGAAGGTACGCACGTAGAGAGAGCCCGCCAGACGTCCCGAGCGTTCCGCACTGCCGCCGGCATCGGGGAGGACCCAGAGCCGCTCCTCTCCCACCGCCAGGAAGGCGAGGGGCCTCCTCCGGACGGCGGCGAGCACGCCGCCCTCCCCACCCGGCACGGCGGCCACCAGCGTCTCCTCACCGAACGAGGCCGGGGCACCGCCCAGGAGCAGGAGCTGTCCGCGTCCCCTCGCCACCCGCTGCCTCAGACTGTCCAGGCTGCCGTGCAGGAAGAGGTCGGGGACGGTCTCGAAGGAACCACTGACCCTTCCGCGGCGGTCCACCATCTGCACCCCGCCGGCCGTCTCACCCGGCGGGATCCTGAAGCCCTCCCAGAGCAGATAGGCCAGACGGTCCCCCTCTCCCTTTTCCGACCCCAGCGACTCGATGGCGGGTCCGACCTTCCTGCGCAGCTCCCCCCGAAGCCGTTCCAGGCTGCTGTTGTCCAGACCCACCCCTCCCGTGCTCAGCGAGGACGCGGCCCTTTCCACCGTATCCCGCGTCAGCACACTCCCGAGCTGCCACCGGACGGGGAGCTGGACCCCCGCCCCCAGCAGCGCCATTCCCATGAGGACGGGCAGGGCCGGGGCCCGGGGACTGCGCTCAAGCAGCCATGTGCTCCCGAGCTGACCTGCCAGTGCGATGAGCCCCCCCGCCGGCACCCCGCCGCTCCACACGCCCAGCCCTCCCGCCAGGGCACCCCCTGTCAGAGCAGCCCCACCAGCCGCCAGCCGACCCCGGAGACCCCAGCGCCTGACCACGACCAGACCGAGCCCCCCGGTGAGACCGAGCACGGCCAGGGTCAGCGCCACGGCGATGAGCCATCCCACCAGGTCCCGCCCACCGGGGAGGAAACTCACCCTGACCCAGAACCAGGTGGGCGCGAAACGGTAGAGGTCCTGCAGCAGGGCGAGGCCGAGCCCCCAGATCAGCAACATCCCGGGAAGGAGCAGCAGCGGGGGCAGGCGTCGGAGGAGGTCCTCCTCCCCCCTGCTGCTGCGGCGACGGACGTCGGCGAACCAGAGCCCCACCCCGGCCGCCGCCACCGCCACGAACGCCTGGTTGGTCAGGCCGTATCCGCTCCAGGAGGGAGCGATGAGTCCGATCTCCAGGGGACGCGCCGCCTTTCCCGCCACAAGCGGGAGGGAGAAGACGTAGAGGAGCGGGGCCGCGGCCCACCCCCGGCTGAGAGCGTCGTCCCGGAGGAGCAGTGCGAGTACCGAGGCCAGACCGAGGAGCAGGAGGAGGAGCTGGGCCGTCCGTCGTCCCGGATAGGGCATGGTCTCCGGGGTCCAGGGTGCCACGGTGAGGACCGGCTCCCCTCCCCCAGGCGGGGGCACGGCCCGGACCCGCCTGGCCAGCCGGTCGGGGAGCAGTTCCTCCAGGAGGGGCCGGGCATCGGGGGCGGGTCCCGGGGTCCCCGGTGATCGGAAGAGCAGGCCGGTCACCACCACCGTACCCCGGGGGGTCTGGAGGGTCCGGGTCCCCCGGACCGCCAGACTGTCCCCGCCGACCACGAACCCGCCGGCACCTCCCTCTTCTCCGGCCACCAGGTAGGGCGACCCGGCCCAGGCCGCCAGACGGCCGTTCTCGAAGAGGGCGACGGCCGCCGCCTCGCCCACCTGCCTTCCCGCCTGCTCCCGCCAGGCAGAGGTCAGCAGGTCCCCCGCACCCCGTTCCCGGAGGGCGGGTGCCTGGAGCACCTCCGCGATCCCCTCCGCGGCACGGCCGAGGACCCGGGCAGACTCCTCCACCGCTTCCGACAGCCGTTGCCGGTCCCGGGCATCGGTACGTGCCAGGAGATCGTCCGAGGGATGGAGCGGCAGCAGGAACGTACCCGCCACGGCGGCCGCGGCCGCCGCCGCCGTCAGCCATCCCGCCGGCCCCACGGCCCGGACCGCCGGGTCCTTCCCCCCCGCGGCCAGGGGCCAGAGGAGCAGCGCAGGGAGCAGCCCCCAGGGGAGAAAGCCGCCCCAACCCAGGTAGAGGGCGGCGGCCAGGGCCGCCAGGGAGAACCACACGTGACGGAAGGCACGTTCACGCCGGTAGGTCGTGGAATCGGCAGGCGGGCGTACCGGGGAGGGGTGCATGTCCTCAGAAGTACAGGGGGAGGTCCTGAGCGTCAACTCCCGGTGAGGGGGGGCCGCCGGTCCCGGATCGGGAGGGACCGGTGCCCGCTATGGGCACCGGTCCCAGCTCCGTGGTACGGGATAGACCGATGGATGCTGCTCTCAGAACCGGTATCCGAAGCTGACGACGAATCGTCCGCTCTCGTACCGCTCGCTGGTCGTCCCGCTCAGCGTCTCCCACCGGGTCTGGACATAGGTCAGGTCCAGACTGACAGCCGGATCGATGGGCAGACCGACTCCCAGCGTATAGTGCTCACGGTCGCGGGGCACATCCACCCCCGCAGGCCGGAAGAGGAGGGGCGCCCACTGGTATCCCCCCCGGACGATGAAGCTGCCGGGCAGGGCCATCTCGGCCCCCCCGCCCCAGGTCCAGAGCGGTTCGTAGTTGTCGACGAAATAGTCGACCGGGAACCCGTCGTACGGCGGCTCGCTGTACTCCGCCTGCCCGTAGTCCACATATCGGCCACCGCCTGTGAGGGTCACACCCCCCAGGGAGACCGCGGCCCCCAGCTCGAACTCGTAGGGGAGGAGCAGCTTGTAGCTGAACACCCCGCTCTCGTCCTGGGTGAGGTCCGAGGTCCCGTCGTCGTAGTAGAGCACCTCGCTCTGGTACCAGTGCTCGGTGATCTCCACCGAGTGGGGGAGCCGGACGCTTGCACCCACCGAGAAAGCCTGTATCGGACGCCAGAGCCCCCCCAGGGTCATGCGCAGCCCCGTCCCCCTGTAGGAGTACTCGATACCGTCGTCCCAGTCGTGCCCGTCGTAGGGCGTCCACACATCTTCGGTGTCGGTCGCCTCCAGCAGGTACTGGTACTCGTTGGTCCCGGCGGTGGCCTGGAGGCTGCCTCCCAGATAGAAGCCCTGGGCGAGTTCCACGCTCACCCCCGCTCCGTATCCGTAGACCGCACCGCGATCCGCGTCACGGGCCCATATCCAGCTCTCCCCCAGGTCGGGGTCGTCGGAGGTGTTGTACCCCTCCACCTTGTATCGGCTGTCCAGGTCACGTACCCGATAGGCACCCAGAGCGAACACCAAGCTCCCCTGCCGGGTGGGTATGGGGTAGACCACACCCAGGGCGTCCAGGCCGGTGCTGGTGAGATCCGCCGAGGAGGGCCCGCCGAAGTAGCGTGTACGGACGGTGGAGGAGCGGTGGGTGAGGCTCCCGTCCACCCGGACCCGCCGGGCGACCCCCAGGACCGCCGGATTGTAGTAGAGACTGTGGAAGTCCCCGCCGAGGGCCTGATACGCCTCGCCGAGGGCCAGCGCCCGAGCACCCACACCGGCCCCGCCGGTGGCGAGGGGTTCGGGGCTCTGGGCCGCGGCCGGACCCGCCAGGACCCCGGCCAGGACCAGCGAAGCTGCGATGTGTGTCCATCGATACCTCATGACAGACCTCCCTCCTTCCCTGCCGTTCTGCCCGCTCCTGCGGTCTGTGTGCTCCCCGTCACTCCGCCCCCGGGGGTTTGACCTTCCCCTTGCCGCCGGTGGGGGGCCGACTCGTCTTCGGGGGCCGGCTCGTCTTCGGCGGCCGGCTCACTTTGACCCGGGTCGGCGGTCGGCTGGTCGTCCGCGGCGGCCGGGTCACCGTGGGTCGGCTGCCGGTCGTGGTCCGCGGCGGCCGCGTCACCGTGGGTCGGCTGCCGGTCGTGGTCCGCGGCGGCCGCGTCACCGTGGGCCGGCTGCCGGTCGTGGTCCGCGGCGGCCGCGTCACCGTGGGCCGGCTGCCGGTCGTGGTCCCGGGCACGGCGAGCTTCGGATCGGGGCGCCGTATCCTGACCCGGGCACCCGTCGCCCTCCGGGCCAGCTCGCCCGGCGTGTCCCGGATGATGCGGACGGAGCTGTCCCGGTCCGGCCCGCCCACGATCGTGCCGGGCACCTTGATGTCCCCGACCGTCGTACCGCCCCCCCTGGAGGGAGGACGCCGCCGGTCCTTGCCTCCGGCAGCCCCGGCACCGGGCTGCGTCGTCCCGCCGCCGTCCCTTCTCCGCGGTGCGCGGGTCCCGGGGACACCGGATCTTGTCCGGGCCCCGCTGCCGCCGACCGCCGCACTCCCCCGTCCCGTCCTCGGTGTGCCGCCGGAGGTCCTGCCACGCGGTGTCCTGGCGTCACCCAGGGCGGGGGTTCCCCTGGAAGTCCCGCCCTCCCCCCGGGTACCGCTCGCCACGGTACCCCGCGGGGTACGGGTATCCACCAGCCCCCTCCTTCGGTCCGCCGGCCGCCGCTCGTAAGACCGGTCCACGACCGTGGTGGGCCGGTGATAACCCCACCACCCGTAGTCGTCCGCGTACCAGGGGCTGTAGGCGTAGTACGGCTCCCAGTAGGGACGGTGCCACGGATCCCAGTGAGGGGGGTACCACCAGCTGGCGTGCCAGTAGGCCCAGCGGGGAGCATCCCAGTAGGGGTCCCAGTAGGTGAAGGTCACCCGGCCGGGCCAGTACGGCTCGCACCACCAGTAGTCCCAGTAGTAGGGGTCGTACCAGTAGGGCTGGTAGGTGCCGAACGCGAAGTCGAACCCGCCCCAATGCCACCCCACACTCCAAGAGAAACCCCTGCGGTGCGGCCAGGGACCCCGGTGGTAGCTGTTATAGAGGTACCAGTCCACGTAGATGCGCCGGACCCAGGGCCGGCGATAGTAGGCCACGCTTTCCAGGGGTGCCTCGTATACGTACTCCTCGTACGCTCCCTGGTCCTCGTTGTAGGCCACCCGGTAATCCACGCCCACATGGCTCCCTGCGTGGTAGGGGTCGTAGTCCGGCTCGTAGCCTTCGGCCCGGACCCCCACACCCGGCTGAGACCCGGCGGAGGGCTCCTCCGCATCCCAGGCAGCGGCCTCCGTCCCCCTCTCTTCCAGCGGGTGACGGTCGGAGGTCCGGTAGGCGGCTCCTCCGGTGGCGAGCACGGTATAGCAGCCGTTCAGGAGCAGCAGCAGGGCGATGAGCCCCACCATGATCACGGTCCCCTTCCAGGCACCCGTGCCCCGCTCTCTCTGGTCCCGGCGATCTCTGCGGTACATGGTTACCACCTCTCGAATGGCATCGACGGTCAGGCCGTCCTTCCCGCCCTCGAAGACTATCAAAAGGCGTGCCAGGGATCGCAGGGGAGAGGAGACCGTCTCTCCGGATGCTTGCAGGAGGCTGCATAACACACTGTGCCGCTTATCGTTAGGAGATTCGAAGTGCTCGCCGACCAGCAGGAGGATCGGAGCGCATCCGGGCCTCCCCCACCCCCACCCGGCGCGCAGCGGGGAACGGGCGTCCCCATGATGCACCAGTCTGTCCCCGCCCTGTGGTGCGATCGCGCTACATGCGGGGCTCCCGGACCAGGGCGGCCAGGATCCGTTCCAGCTGGTCCCGGCGCTCGCTCTCCCCCCGGGGAAGGCGGTTCATGAAGGCAACGTAGTAGTCCACCACGTCCTGGACCTCGGTGGTCCGCCGGTAGAGGAAACCCTCTTCCCGGGCCTCCAGCCGAAGCAGACGCTTGTCGGAGAGATCGGCTGCGACGCCCTGCAGGTCCCCGAGCCCTCCCCGGAAACCGGGGGCCAGGCGGCCGTACCATTCGAAGATGGTCAGCCCCCTGTGGTCGTCCAGCGCGGCGAAGGCCAGGACCTCCTCGTAGGTCAGGTCCATCTCGGGGGGTTCGACCGCGTCCGGGTCCCGCCCCAGGAGCCTGTTCCAGGCCTCGGTCCCCAGATCGGCCAGGAGTCTCGCCCCCGCGGCCGCCAGTCCCGCCACGGGCATCATGGGCTCTCCGCGCAGTTCCTGTATGCTGCCCGGTCGGGGGGCCGGCTCCAGGATCCCGTGGTCCTTCGGGGCGTCCCGGGCGGCCTCCATGGCCTGGTCCGCCAGCCACTCCAGCCTCGCCTGGGCCCACAGCAGGGTGTCCACCACGGTGGCGGAGGGATCCCCCAGGGGATGATACCCTCCCCCGGCCAGGGCCTCCCGGATGGGGCTGGAGGCCCGGGTCCTTGCAAGGGCGCGGGTATCCATCTCCGGGAGCGGGACCGGAGGGGGGCCGCTCACCCAGTCCGGGACCTCCC
>JAWOFN010000062.1:0-33509 GCA_046497505.1 bacterium
GGGCGAGCCGGGGGTAGGAAGGATAACCCCAGTCCCCGGACCACAGGAGAGCAGCAGATGAACAGATTCAGCAGGATCCTCCGGATCGCGGGCCTCGCGGTCCTGACCCTCGGGATTACACTCCCCGGCACCGCGTCCGGACAGGTCCCCGACGGTCTCCTCGACCGGATCGAATACAGGGAGATCGGACCCACACGCCAGGGCGGCCGGTTCGTGGATTACGCCGTCCCCCTGCAGCAGCCCCACACCTTCTACGCGGCCACCGCCTCGGGCGGCCTGTGGAAGACGGTGAACCGGGGGCAGTCCTTCACCTCCCTGCTGGACGAGACGGACATCATCTCCCTGGGCGCGGTGGCCGTGGCCCCCTCCGACCCGATGATCGTGTGGATCGGGAGCGGGGAGGGGAACAACTCACGGAGCCAGTACTACGGGGACGGGGTCTACGTCTCCACCGACGCCGGCTCCACCTGGACCCACAAGGGCCTGCCCGAGAGCCACCACATCAGCCGGATCGTGATCCACCCCCGCGACCCGGATATCGTCTACGTGGCGGCCAACGGCCACCTCTACACCGAGAACGAGGAGCGGGGACTCTACAGGACCACCGACGGCGGCGAGACCTGGGCCAAGGTCCTGGACGTCCGGGCCGAGGGGCGCGCCATCGGGGTCACCGACGTGGTGATGGACCCCCGCCGGCCGAAAACCCTCTACGCCGCGGCCTACGACAAGGTGCGTCGTCCCTGGACCTTCAACGAAGGGGGGCCCGGCAGCGGCATCTATAAGAGCACCAACGCGGGACGTACCTGGACGAAGCTCACCGGGGGCCTCCCGGGGGGCATGCTGGGACGGATCGGTGTCACCATCTCGCCCCAGGACACCGACATCCTCTACGCGGTCATCGAGAATGCCAACTCCGAGGAAACGAGCGAGGAGGAACGCCGGCAGGAACTGCTGGAAGGACGCCCGCCGAAGAACGAAACCTACGGGAACGAGATCTACCGCACCGACGACGCGGGGAGGACCTGGAAGAAGGTGAACGAGGAAGGACGGGTGGGGGGCAACCCGCCCTACTACTACGGCCAGATCATCGTGGACCCGAACGACCCCGAGCACGTGTACAACCTCGGAGTGGGGGTGACCCACTCAGTGGACGGGGGGAAGACGTGGAAGCGGGCCTTCCGCTTCGGCGGGGACAACCACGCCCTCTGGATCGACCCCGAGGACAGCGACCACATGATCATGGGACACGACCATGGCATGGGGATCACCTACGACGCCGGTCGCACCTGGTACCATCCCGACGACATGCCGCTGGCCCAGTTCTACGCGGTGGGCTACGACATGGCCTACCCCTACAACGTGTACGGGGGCACCCAGGACAACGGCTCCTGGCGCGGCCCCAGCACCAAGGCCGGGCGGGGTCCCATCGAGTTCGAGGAGTGGTTCCGTGTCGGCGGCGGGGACGGCATGTACAACGAGGTGGACCCCTCCAACAGCCAGTTCCTCTACAACGAGAGCCAGTTCGGGCCCATTCGGCGCCTGGACATGCGGACCGGTGAGACCCGGTCGATCCGTCACCGGGGCGAGGGCCTGCGCTTCAACTGGTGCGCCCCCATCCTGGTCTCCTTCCACGACCCGGACGTGATCTACCACGGAGCGAACAAGGTCCTGAGGTCGGACTGGCGGGGTGAGGCATGGGAGGAGATCAGCCCCGACCTGACCACCGCCGACTCCACCAAGATCGTCGGTACCGGCAACATCCAGTACTGTACCGTCACCACCCTGGACGAGTCCCCCATCGTACCCGGCGTGCTCCTGGCCGGGACCGACGACGGCAACGTCCAGCTCACCCGGGACGGCGGGCAGGAATGGATCCTCCTGAACGACCGGATCCCCGACTGGCCCGGTTACTGGGTGACCCGGGTGGTGACCTCCTACCACGACACCTCCACGGCGTACGTGACGGCGAGCGGCCTGCGCCGTGACGACTTCCGGCCGTTCGTCTGGAAGACAACCGACTACGGGAAGAGCTGGCGCTCCATCACCGACGGGCTGCCCGAGGACGAGTCGGTGAACGTGATCCGCGAGGACCGGCGGAACCCCGACCTGCTCTTCCTCGGGACCGACCGGGCGGTGTACGTCTCCCTGGACGGCGGGGAGAGGTGGACGGAGATGCGCAGCGAGATGCCCGCGGTGGCGGTCCACGACCTGAGGATCCACCCGCGGGAGAACGACCTGATCGTGGGCACCCACGGCCGCGGTTTCTATGTCGCCGACATCTCCGCCCTCCAGGAGGCCACCCCCGAGGTGCTGGACTCCGATGCCCACCTCTTCCGGGTGGAGCCGGGGATCCGGTGGCAGGAGGGCCTGAGCCGGGCCACCAGCTCCCAGAACTACCGGGGAGAGAGCGAGCCCCAGGGCATGCCGATCCGCTACTGGCTGGAGGAAGGGGCCGAGGAGGTCCGGGTGAAGGTGTACGCAGGGACACGGCTGGTCCGGGATCTGGAGGCCGGCACCCGCGCAGGCCTCAACTCGGTGGTCTGGGACATGGAGGGCACGCGGCCCCGTACGCCGAAGGAGAAGGATCAGTTCCAGCGGCAGAAGGAGCGGATGGAGCGTATGGGTCGGGAGATGCGGGGGGACCCCGAGTTCATCGAGGTCCCGCTCCCTCCGGCCGACTACCGGGTGGTCCTGGAGGTGGGCGGCCGTCCGGTGATGGAACGGGAGGCGGTCGTCATGCCCGACCACTGGTGGGAGGACCGGAAGTAGGATCTCCCGGCCAGCGGGACAAGAGAAGCCCGGAGGGGGACCCCCTCCGGGCTTCTGCGTACCGGGTCAGGCCCGGGCCTCCACCACGGTCTTGATCCGCTCGAAGGCCCAGTCCAGTTCCTCCCGGGTGATGACCAGGGGAGGGGCGAACCGGATCACGTTCTGGTGGGTCTCCTTGCAGAGCAGACCCTGGTCCATCAGGTCCTCGCAGTAGGGACGGGCCGGCTCGTCCAGTTCCAGACCGATGAAGAGGCCCTTGCCCCGGATCTCCGCTACATGAGGGCTCTGGATGGTCCGCAGCTGCTGCATGAAGTACTCACCCAGTTCCGCGGACCGCTCCGGAAGCTCCTCGTTCACGATCACGTCCAGGGCCGCCGAGGCGATGGCGCAGCCCAGGGGGTTACCCCCGAAGGTGCTGCCGTGGTCACCGGGGGTGAACACGTCCATGATCTCTTTGCGGGCCAGGAAGGCGGAGACGGGGTAGAAGCCGCCCGAGAGCGCCTTGCCCACGATGAGACCGTCCGGCTCCACGTCCTCGTGCTGGTAGGCGAAGAGCCTGCCCGTCCGTCCCAGCCCGGACTGGATCTCGTCCAGGATGAAGAGGACCTGGCTCTCGCGGCAGAGGGCTGCTGCCTCCTCCAGATAGCCCGCAGGGGGGATGCGGATGCCCGCCTCGCCCTGGATCGGCTCCACCACGAAGGCGCATGTGTCGGAGGTGATGGCCTCTTCCAGCGCCTCGATGCTGCCGTACTCCGCCATGACGAAACCGGGGGTGTACGGACCGAAGCCCTGGCGGTACTGTGGCTCGCTGCTGGCTGAGATGATGGTGATCGTACGGCCGTGGAAGTTGTCCCCGCAGACGATGATCTCCTGCTTCCCGGCTTCGATCCCCTTCACCTGCTCACCCCACTTCCGGGCGGCCTTGAAGGCGGTCTCCACCGCCTCGGCGCCGGAGTTCATGGGGAGCGTCACATCCATGCCGGTCATGTCGTGGAGCTGCCGGTAGAGGAGGGGGAGCCGGTCGTTGCGGAAGGCCCGGCTGGTGAGGGTCACCTTCTTCATCTGCTCCTCTGCCGCCTCCCGGATGTCCGGGTGGCAGTGGCCCTGGTTCACGGCGGAGTACGCGGCCAGGAAGTCGAGGTACTTCTTCCCCTCCACGTCCCAGACCCAGATGCCCTCGGCCTTCGTGATGATCACATCCAGGGGATGGTAGTTGTGCGCGCCGTACTCGTCCTCGAGGGCGATGTATTCCGAGGGGTTCATGGTCGCGGTACTCACGGTGCACCTGTTCCTTGCTGCGGGGTTGAACGGCTCTATCGAATGTCCGACGGATACAAGATATATATTGTTCAGAGACCGGTCGGCCCAAATCCGTACCGCGCCGGCCGGGGGCCTCACCCCAGGTCCCGGTGTACACACGACGGATGGGAGCGTGATGATCCAGCTCACCGTGGATTCGGCGGTCAAGGACTTCGGCAGGGTCCGGGCGGTGGACCGGGTCTCCCTGGAGGCCGGGGGCGGTGAGGTCTTCGCCCTCCTGGGCCCCAACGGGGCGGGGAAGACCACCCTGATCCGGATGATCATGGACATAACCCGGCCTGACTCGGGTGCCGTACGTTTCGACGGCCGCCCCATCGGTGAGGACATCAAGCACCGCATCGGCTACCTGCCGGAGGAGCGGGGTCTCTACCTGAAACAGAAGGTGGCCGAAGTGGTGGCCCATTTCGGGCGGCTGCACGGGCTGGGCAGGTCCGAGGCGAGGGAGCGGACCCGCGAGTGGCTGCATCGGGTGGACCTCGGAGCGTGGGGGGAGAAGAACGTCGAGGACCTCTCCAAGGGGATGCAGCAGAAGGCGCAGCTGGCCCTCACCCTCCTCCACGACCCCGACCTGGTCATCCTGGACGAGCCCTTCAGCGGATTGGACCCGGTGAACACCCGGATGGTGAAGGACTTCATCCTGGAGATGAAGCAGCAGGGGAAGACGGTGGTGCTCTCCACCCACCAGATGGCCCAGGTAGAGGCGGTGGCGGACCGGGTGTTCATGATCAGCCGGGGGCATCGGGTCCTCTACGGGACCCTCAAGGAGATCAAGCAGGAACATTCAGACAACGCGGTGCTGGTGAACCCCGGTGTGGACGCCTCAGGGGTCGAGGGTGTCGTGAAGGTCGGGGAGAGGGCGGAGGGTGAGCTCAGCAAGGTATGGCTGGAGGAGGGGGTCGAGCCCCGGACCTTCCTGAACCGGCTGCTGGAGAGGCGGGCCCCGGTGGAACATTACGAGCTGGCCGAGACCCCCCTCGAGGAGATCTTCGTCAAGATGGCCCGGGACACCTCCCGGCCGGAGGAGGGGGGGGTGTCATGAGGAACCCCCTCATCGTGGCGGCTCGGGAGCTGCACGTCACCCTGCGGCGGAAATCGTACCTCTTCGCCACCTTCGGGACCCCCGTACTCTTCGTGGGGGTCATCGGAGCCATGGGTCTGCTCACCGCCCGGACGGTGGGGAAAATTCAGCCGAAGACGGTCGCCGTGGTGGACAGCAGCGGGGTGCTGGACAGCGGGGCCCTCCGGGCCATGCAGTCCGACACCTCCCGGGGTATGGACGAGGAGGTGCGGTCGGAGCTGGATCGCATGATGGAAGGGCTGCCCTCCTCGGTGCGTTCCATCACCAGCGAGTCCTTCCCCGGGGTCTACGGGGCGCTCAACCTGACGCTGGTGAGCGATGCGGATTCGGCCCGGAGCGCGGTACGGAGGGGGGAACTGGACGCCCTGCTCACGGTGGCGCCCGACTACCTGGCTTCGGGGCGCGTCACCCTGTACGGGAAGGCCGCCTCCGTCTTCGAGGAGGGGGAGGAGGGCGGCGGGGCCGCCGGACGCATGCTTCGGCGGGCGCTGGTCCTGAGCATGACGAAACGGGAGGGAGTGGGCCCGGAGGTCGGAGAACGGCTGCTGAATCCGATGCGCCTTGAGCGCTACGAACTCAAACGCACCGGTGAGGATGCCGGGACCTTCTCACGGAGCGACATGGGGAGTCGGCTGAGGAGCTTCTTCCTCCCCTACGGGTTCGCCCTCCTGATGCTCATGTCCATCATGATGACGGGGAACTTCCTGCTCCAGGGGGTGGCCGAGGAGAAGGAGAACCGGGTCATCGAGATCCTCCTCTCCACCTGCACCACCGACGAGATCATGCTGGGCAAGGTGCTGGGGCAGGGGGCGGCGGGGCTGCTCCAGATGGCCATCTGGCTCAGCATAGGGGCCGGCATCCTCCTCTACACCGCCGGGATGTCGGGGGGCTTCAGCCTGCCGTGGGGTCTCTTCGTCCTTGCCCTGGGCTATTTCGTGTTCGGCTATCTCCTGGTGGCCAGCATCATGGGGGGTGTGGGGAGCCTGATGAGCTCCTATCGGGAGGCCCAGCAGTTCTCCTCATGGCTCGCGTTCCCGGTGGTGATCCCCCTCTTCTTCCTGCCGGTGATCCTCTCCGAGCCGAACGGGGTGCTGGCCCGTGTGCTCAGCTACATCCCCATCACCGCACCGGTGGCCATGATGATGCGGCTGCCCACCGAGGAGGTCCCGTGGCTCGAGGTGCCCCTGACCCTCCTGGTCCTGCTCGGGGGGGCATGGGTGGCGATCAAGCTGGGGGGGAGACTCTTCCGCCTGGGAAGCCTGATGTACGGCAAGCGGCCCACACTCCCGGAGATCTGGAAATGGCTCTGGCAGAAAGCGTAGGCGGCTGACATGGACCCCACCCCTCCCCCCCCATCCTCCGCGGGTCCGGTCACCCTCCTGCTGTGTGCGGCGTTCTCCCTCTGCTGGGGAGCCGGACCCTGCGCGGCCCAGTCCTCCCATCTCCCGCTCCCCGACCGTGACCTCCTGGAAAGGCGCATACGCTCCTTCGAGCTCGCGGAGGGCAGCACGGGGAGGCTCCTGAGGACTCCGCGGCTGGGGTGGCTCATGGATCGGGACGACCCCTGGTCCGGCGAAGCGGTGCGCCTCATGCGTCCCCCCGACGGTCCCACCCCGGTTCGCGTCCGGGTGGAGGGGGCGGTCCACTACTTCCCCCCCGCTCCCGGGACCTCCTTCCGGGAATTGAGACTCAGTGAGGAACTCCCGCTGCTGAGCGTCCGGGGGATGGCCGCGGGAGCGGGATGGTGGGCGGTCGTCGAACCCCGCTGGCGGCAGAGATGGGCAGCGGAAGAGCACGATGCGTGGAACCTGCCGCGCACCCTCCGGCAGAGCGACCGGCAGGTCCTCCACAGGGCGCTGCTCGGCACCCGGATCGGTCCCTTCCATGTGGAGATGGGACGTCTGGGCCGGAGAGGAGGTGTCGGACGGACGGGCGGCCTGCTCCTGGGAGGGGATGTGCGTTCCTTCGACGGTCTGGCGGTGGAATCGGGCGGATCGGTGTGGGGGTTCGAGTACCTGCTGGCTCCGCTCGACCCCTCGATGACATCCGCCGAGCAGGCGGTCATCCCCGATCTCGGAGAGGAGGCCTTCGGCGGGTTCGAGAAGGTCTTCCTGCTCCAGCGGCTCAGCTGGCGGCCCCGGGAGGGACTCACCCTCGCCCTCACCGAGGCCGCCCTCTTCTACGGCCGGGCCCCCGGACTCTCGGACGTGCTGCCGGTGCTCAGCCAGCATGACCAGTACCGGGACTACGACAACCTGGCGTGGGGTCTGGACGCCAGGTGGTACCCCATGGCCGGCTTCGGGGCGTACGGAGAGGTCATGCTGGACGACCTCCGTGTCCCGACCCTGGAGGGGGGAGGCTCCGATCCGAGCGCGTTCGGGTTCCTGGCGGGGATCGAGGGGAGGAGGGGTGCGTGGGAGGGGTTCGTGGAGTGCGTGTACACCTCCGACCGGCTCTACCGTTTCGAGCACCCCCTGGGCCGGTGGTCGAGCCGGCTCCGGTTCGGGAGCCTGACCCGCTCCTGGATACCCGACCACGACCAGCCGCTGGGGCACTGGCTGGGTCCGGACGCATCCGGTCTCTTCCTGGGCATGACCCGGGTGTTCGGGGGGGAGGATCCGCGGCGGGGCGAGGGAAGGGGCCTGCTCCCGCCCGGGCGTCCCCGCCTCTCCCTGCTCGTGAGCAGGCGTCTCCACCGCACCCTTCCCGAGCCGCCGGGGCCGCTCCCTCGGCCCATCCCCCTCACCGACCCTGCCGGCCCCTATCGCTCCCGCACCGCGCTCACCGTCACCGAGTTGGGGTTCGTCCTGCCCCCGGGGATCGTTCCGGGGATCGGGGTGGAGGCGGTGGCGGTGCGTACCCACCTGGTGAGCGAGGCCCTGGAAGGGCCCCCCCCGGGTCCCGGTCCCGACCGGTTCGAGCGGTGGCTCACCGAACTGCGTCTGGGAATCGCGATCCCGCTTCTTTGACCCCTCCCCCGGGAAGGGGTACTCTCCCGGTACGACCTGGAGGCGAGCATGGAATGGATACAGAGGCTGCCCGGCGTCCTGGTGGGGATGCTGGCGGACCTGGCACCCCCCGCAGGGGTCCTGGTGCTGGTCGTACTGACCATCTACGCGGCGAACCGATACCTGGGGGAGCGGCAGGCGGCCAGCGAGGGGCGCCGCTACCGGATGCAGCTCATCAACGCGGGGATCGGCCTGCTGGGGCTCCTGGCCTTCGTCCTGGTGCTCCCGGTGAAGAGCTCGATACAGGGGCAGCTCCTCAGCCTCATCGGCATCATCGTCTCGGCGGCCATCGCACTCTCCTCCACCACGGTCCTGGGGAACGCCATGGCCGGCTTCATGCTGCGGGTGGTGAAGGGGTTCGGCATGGGCGACTTCGTCAGCGTGGAGGACCACTTCGGGCGGGTCTCCGAGCGGGGCCTCTTCCACACCGAGATCCAGACCGAACAGCGGGAGTTCACCACGCTCCCCAACCTCTACCTGGTCCAGAACCCGGTCACCGTGGTCCGTTCCTCGGGGACCGCCATCAGCTGCCGTGTCTCTCTGGGGTATGACGTCCCCCGGGGGAGGGTGGAGGAGCTGCTCAAGGAGGCCGCTCGAGGCGCCGGGCTCGAGGATCCCTTCGTCCACGTGATGGAACTGTGCGACTTCTCGGTGACCTACCGGGTCTCCGGGCTGCTCTCGGAGGTGAAGGAACTCATCACCGCCCGCTCCCGACTCCGTTCCGCGGTGATGGACAGCCTGCACGCGGGAAGGGTGGAGATCGTCTCACCCGCCTTCACGAACCGCCGTACCGTCGACGAGGAGACCTTCATCCCCGAGGTGGAGGAGCACGAGGAAACGGCGGAGGAAGGGGCTGAAGAGAAGCAGGCCGAGGACCTGGTCTTCGACAAGGCGGAGGAGGCGGAGTCCCGGGAGGAACGCATGCGGATCCTCAAGGAGCGCCTCGAGGAGATCCAGGGGGAACTGGAGGAGGGAGCGGAAGAGGGACGGGAAGAGCAGCTGGAGGCCGAGAAGGAACGGATCAAGGAGCGTCTGGAGGTCCTGGTCGCGGAGGTGGAGGAGGCGAAGGAGGAGGAGGAGGAGGGCTGAGACCGGGCTCTCAGCCCACCCGGATCCGTGCGTCCGCCACCCGGCACCCCTCCCCGGGACGGAGTGCGAAGATGGGGTTGAGGTCGAGTTCGGCGATCTCCTCCACCGCGTCCACGAGGCGGGAGATGCGGAGCACGGCGTCCTCGAGAGCGTCCACGTCGCCGGGGGGGTAGCCCCGGTAGCCCTCGAGCAGCCGGCGGCCCCGGATCTCCCGGATCATCTCCCGGGCATCACGATCGGTGAGGGGGCACAGGCGGAAGGCCACGTCCCGCAGGATCTCCACGTAGATACCCCCCATCCCGAAGGCCAGGACCGGCCCGAATACCGGGTCGGCACTCACGCCGATCATGACCTCCGCCGAGCCCTCGAGCATGGGCTGGATGAGCACCCCCTGCATCGCCTCCCGCTGCCCCTCGGCCTCCACCCGCCCCTCGATCTCTCGGAAGGCCTCGCGCACCGCCTCCTCGCCCTCCACGCCCAGCTTCACTGCCTCCAGCTCCGTCTTGTGGACGATCTGGATGGAGGCCAGCTTCACCGCCACCGGGAAGCCGATCTCCGCCGCCATGTCCGCGGCCTCGTCGGCGCTGGTGGCCACACCCCCCCGGGCAACGGGGACGCCGGCCCTCTCCAGCACCTCCCGGGCCTCGGAGACGGAGAGCCACCCCTCCCCTCGCTCGTCCAGGGCCTCACGGCAGATCTCGCGGGCTCCCTCCAGGTCCTGATCCTCGAACTCGGGGAAGGTGCCCGGGTCGGATTCGCGCCACTCTGCATAGTCGGCCAGTTTCCCGGCCACCTGTCCGATCTCCTCGGGGAAGGCGTAGACGGGGATGCTCTCCCCGCCCCCGGTCGGGAGGAGGTAGGTCTCCTCGTCCTCCTCGCCGACGATGGAGGCCATGACCGGTTTGGAGGCGCCGGTGTTCTCACGGGCGGCGGCCACCCCCTCCGCGATGGCCTCCGCCACCTCCCGGTCGTCGAAGATCCCCACCGGGGTGTAGATGACCACCGCCCCGTCCACCTCGTCGGCGGAGAGCACGATCTCCACCGCACGGCGGTAGGTGTCCGGTCCTGCCGAGGCGATCATGTCGACCGGGTTGCCGCTGGCCGCTTCCTCGGGGAGGAAGGATTCGAGTTCTCCCCGGGTGCCCTCGCTCAGACCTTCCACCTTCATCCCCGCGCCCTCCAGGGCGTCGGCACAGAGGATGGCGGGACCGCCGGCGTTGGTGATCACCGCGAAGCGGCGGCCGGCGGGCAGGGGCTGCTCGGCCAGGCAGCGGGCCACCGCGAACATCTGGGCCAGGCTCTCCGCCCGAATCATCCCGGTCTGATGGAAGAGGGCGTCCACCGCGGTCTCGTCCGCGGTGAGGGCGGCGGTGTGTGAGCCCGCGGCCCGCTCGCCCGCCGAGGTGCGTCCCGACTTCACCACCACGATGGGCTTGCGGCGTCCGACCCGACGGGCGATCCGAGAGAAGCGGCGGGGACGCTTGAAGGATTCCAGGTAGAAGAGGAGCACGTCGGTGTTGCGGTCCTCCTCCCAGTACTCCAGGAGATCGTCGGCCGCAACGTCCGCTTTGTTCCCGATGCTCACGAAGGAGGAGAGCCCCAGCTGCAGCCTGCGGGCCAGGGCCACGATGGCGACCCCGAGGGCCCCGCTCTGGGAGCAGAGGCCCACCCTGCCTTCCGGGGGCATCGCGGGGGCGAAGGAGGCGTTCATGCTCACCGAGGGGTCGGTGTACATCACACCCAGGCAATTGGGCCCCACCATCCGCATGCCGAACCGGCGGACCTGTCCCATGAGG
Source organism: bacterium (assembly GCA_046497505.1). Taxonomy (GTDB): domain Bacteria; phylum Blakebacterota; class Blakebacteria; order Blakebacterales; family JAWOFN01; genus JAWOFN01. The sequence goes on from JAWOFN010000062.1 coordinate 11,061, forward strand.
GCCTCCTGGTGCTCCCGGCCCTCTTCCCCGACCTCGGCGAAGCCTGCGGTCACCACCACGAGGGCCTGGATCCCCTTCTCACCGCACGCCTCCACCACCTCGGGGACCGCACCGACCGGGACGGCCACCACGGCCAGGTCCACCTCCTCTTCGATCGCGTCCACCGAGGGGTACGCCCTGACCGAGGCGACCTGCCTGGCCTTCGGGTTCACCGGGTAGACGGTACCCTCGAACCCGCCCCGGAGCAGCCCCAGGAGGATCCGGTGTCCCACACTGGCGGGGTCGCGGGAGGCGCCGGCAACGGCCACCGAGCGGGGATGGAAGAGGGGCCGGAGGGAGGCCGCGGTGAATACCCGGCGGGCGGTGTTCCGGTCCAGCCCGGTCAGCTCCTCGGCGGAGGAGGGTACCTCGGTGATGAAAGTCATGATCTCGCCCCCCTCCTGCCGGGAGACGGCGAAGCCGGCCCGTTTGAAGAGTTCCACCACGTGTTCGTCCCCGGCGGAGTAGGTGCCCACCAGGTGGTCCACCCCCCGGTGGGCGGCCAGCACGGCCAGCCGGTCCAGGAGCAGGCGTCCGATCCCCTTCTTGCGGACCCGGGGGCCCACGGCGAGGGTCGTGGCGGCGGTGTTCTCCTCCACCATGCGGTAGGCTCCGAAGGCCACCACCTCCTCCCCGGGGCCGGACCCCAGGACGAGGAAGGCCTCTCCGCCGGCCCCTCCCTTCAGTTCCTCGAAGAACTCCTCCAGCCGATCCTCCTCCAGTTCCAGGGAGGCGATCACCGCCCGGCGCTCGGTCCCGGTGAGTCGGCCGAAGAGGGTCCGGATGCGCTGGACGTCCTCGGGGAGGGCACGCCAGAGGGGCAGGCGGGTGCCGTCCCTCAGTACCAGGATGCCTGCCTCCTGTTCCCTCGTGGACTCGGAAGGATGGAATTGGGGTCGGACGCTCATACGCTCCTCCGCATCATGGGTCCAGGGCGTCATAGATTAGCGTGACCCGCTGGCTGGGGATCACGATCGGCAGGGGACTGGCCTCGGGTACGCGGACCTCCCCCTGGAAGATCAGTTCATGCTCCTGGAGGTCCGGTTCGCCCCAGTTCCAGACCCGGCCCTCGTCGTCCCTGAGGGGGAAGTACTCCAGTTCCATACGCACGAGTTCCCCGGGACCCACCGGATCGCTCCCCGCCCCGAAGGTCCTCCGGGTGGCCTCGAAGCGGCTGAACATCCTCCCCGGGTCCCGAGCCAGGCGGACCGTCACCGCCACACGGACCTCGAAGGGGGGGTTCAGTACGAACTGGGAGAGGCCCGAGTCGTCGCTGACGTTCAGCACGTCCACGATGAGGACCCGGGTGGGATCCAGATCCTCCACGTAGGCCCGGTCGGGGAGGCGGAAGGTGGCGGCCAGCTGGGCCTCCGGCCTCGCATAGGTGGGCAGACTCTCCTCGCAGCCGGGAAGGAGCAGGAGGGCCAGCAGGGAGAGGAGGGAGGCGGCGGGCAGGGGCCGGGAGGAGAGGGGCATCAGAACCTCACCTCCAGTCCGATCCGGGTCCGGCGGCCGACCGCGTAGGCTCCGGGGTCCCCCAGTTCGCCGCCGATCTTCCCGTCGCTGGCCACCCAGAGGACGTTCTGCCTGTCGGTGAGGTTGCGTACGTCACCGAAGAGGACCAGCCGCATCCGGCGGCCCCCCGCTTCGAACGGGATGGCGCGGTCGAACCGGAGGTCGAGGGTGAACGTGTCGCGCATGCGGGCCTCGTTGGGCATGATCTCCTCGTCCGCCGGGAGGATCCCGTTGGGGGAGGGTGCGTAGGTGTAGGGGCGGGGGGAACTGTAGCGGCCCACCAGGTGATACCCCAGGCCGTTCCACATCCCGTTCACGTCCACGGCCAGCGTGTGCCGCTGGTCCCAGGAGAGGCAGTGCATGCGGCGCGATGGCTGGAAGCCCCACGCGAAATAACTCAGGCCGGAGGTGCCGGTGTCCGCATGTCCCCGGGCCACCATGTAGGTGTAGGCGACCCGGACCCCGGGCAGGTCGGGAGCGGGCCGTCGCTCCAGGGCCGCCTCCACACCGGAGGAGCGGGCGAGGGGGAGGTTGACGAACTGGGTGTAGCCGTCCTCCAGGGCCCTGCTGTCGGCGGCCAGGAAGGTCTTCGTGTCGATGAGGTTGTTGGATTCCTTGAAGAAGTAGGTGAAACTCCCCGCGGTGCGTTCGTCGAAGGTCCGCCGGAAGGCGAACTCGTACGCCTTGGTCCGCATGTGCTTGAGGTCGGGGTTCCCCACCAGCACCCTCAGCCCCCGGGTGAGGTCCAGGTCGAGACCGCTGTAGAGCTGATCGAAGAGGGGTACCTGGAAGAAGAGACCGTAGTTGAAGAGGAAGTAGGTCCGCTCATCCAGAGGGAAGGAGAGACCGATACGGGGGCTCACCTGGTGCTTCAGGCCGGCGGGCACCCAGTCGGTGATCTCCTGCTGGAACTCCTCGGAGGTGGTGGGCACCCATTCGATCACCGGACGCCGTGCCCGCGGGTCGAGCCAGTCGTAGCGCAGCCCGGTCTTCAGCACCAGGCCGTCGCCCGCCTCGTAGGTGTCCTGGAGGTAGAAGCTCCCGACCCGGGGGAAGTATCGGTAGGAGCTGGAGAAGTCCAGGGGGGCCTCCTCCGGCATGGGCTGCCCGTAGAAGGTGGTCCGGGGTTCCAGCTTCAGCAGATCGGAGTCGAGCTGATAGAAGGAGAGGTCGAACCCCCCCTTGAGACGGTGGCTCCCCAGGTGGGCCGTCATGCTCCCCCGGGTGGTGTTCACCCTCTGGTCCCCGCGAAACCACCACAGACGCTCCCCGCTGTCCACGTACTGCAGGAAGGAGTCGTACGTCCAGCGCGGACGGTCCTCCACTTCGGCCCGGTCGTCGCTGTTCACCCCGCTCCGGATCCTGAGGGTGGAGAACTGCAGGTCGTAGAAGATCCAGGGGGCCAGCAGGTGGTTCACCGAGAGGGAGAGCCGGTCGCTGGTCCGCCACGTGACCGGCAGTCCTTCCAGGTTGAAGCGCCACCGCCACTCGTACCCCCGCTCCCACGTGTGGCTCGAGACCGCCTCCCCAGCCAGCCGGAGACTGGGACCGAGATAGACGTCGGTCCGGCCGAAGAGGTTCCACTCCCTGCTGTGGGGGGGCTGCAGGGCGGTGTGTTCGAAGTCCTGGCGCCAGCGGGTGGCGTCGGTGACCAGGTCGCCGGCCGCCAGCCAGAAGGCCCGGTCCCGGAAGAGGGGTCCGCCGCTCATGAGCTCGGCCTCCACCCGGCCGGAGTGCTCCGACCCCCCGAAGGGGGCCCCCAGGTCGTCCCGTTCGTACCGAAGCAGGGTCTCCGGGCTGTTGCCGCCCCGGCGGGTGATGATGTGCACCACGCCGGAGAGGGCGTTCCCGAACTCGGCGTCGAACCCGCCGGTGTGGATGTTCAGCTCGGTGATGGCCGACCGGGGCACCCCCGCGGCTGCACCTCCCGCCATCGGGTCCTGGACGGGCAGGCCGTCCAGGACGTAGAGGGTCTCGGTGGATCGCCCCCCGCGCACGTGCCCCCCCGCCGTCACACCCGGCTGAAGTTCCACCATCTCCTGGACCGTGTCCACCGGCAGACTCTGGATGGCCACCGAACCCACCCGGTGCATGGTCCCGGTGATGTCCTTCTGGATCAGGGGCCGGTCGGCCGTGACGGTGAGGGGACTCATCTGGACTTCGGACGGCTCGAGCCGCACGTCCACCACCGTCCTCAGGGAGGGGAGCACGGCCACCTGCTCCATGCGGAGGGGCCGGTAGCCCACGAAGCTGAAACGGAGCGTATGCTCGCCGGCGGGGATGTTCCGGATGAGGTAGAACCCCTCGGCGTTGGTGATCCCCCCGTAGGGGGTCCCCTCCACGACCACGTTCACCGCGGCGAGGGGCTCCCCGGTCTCATCGTCCACCACATCCCCCTGGAGGATGCCGGTGGACGAAGACTGGGCAAAAGACGTCCCGATACCGAAGACCAGGAGGAGCAGGGGGAACAGGGCGGGAAAGGCCGGGAAACCCGGACGCCCTTCGCCGGTATAACCCTGTACAGGCGGGAGGGACCCGCCTATTTTAGCACAGCTTCGGAGCAAGAACTTCCTCCCAGACACGGGTGATGATGCGAGGATATCCTATTCCATATCGGACGGGGGCCGCCACCCTGCTCGTCCTGGCCGCCCTGCTCCTGGCCCTTCCGGGAGCGGTCGGGGCCCAGGGAGGTTCGAATCCCACCGTGACCGTCACCGAGATCCGGGTGGAGGGCAACGTCTCTACCTCGCGGAGCCTCATCCTGGTCTCCTCGGGCCTTGCGGAGGGGCGTGCGTACGACCTGGCCTCCTTCACCGACGCCACGGGCCGGGCGATCCGGCAGCTCTGGCGCCTGGGTCTCTTCTCCGATGTCGAGATCTGGGCGGAACAGCTGGGCGGCACCGGATCCAGCTTCGATGCGGTCCTGATCATCCGGGTGGTGGAGCGGCCCAAGGTGGCCAGCATCACCTTCCAGGGGAACGACGACCTCAAACGGCGGGAACTCCTCGAGGCGGCGGGTCTCCGGGAGGGGACGGCCCAGGGGCCCAGTTCCATCGCCCGGGCCATGGACAGGATCCGTGAGAAGTACCGGGAGGAGGGGCGGCTCCGGGCGGAACTGGACTACGAGTTCCTCTACACAGACAGTGATTCCACCCTCGCCAACCTGGCGGTCTCCATCGAAGAGGGTCCCAAGGTCGGGATCACCGACATCGAGGTCCTCGGCAACCGGGCCCTGAGCGACCGCCAGGTGAAGGGCCCGATGGAGACCGGTACCGGGTTCCTCTTCTTCTCGCGCGGGAAGTACGACCGCCGCACCCTGGAGGAGGACAAGGAACGGATCGCCCAGGCGTACGCGGACCGGGGCTACCTGGACGCAAGGGTGGTGGCGGACAGCCTGGCCTACGACGAGGACGGGAAGGACATGACCGTGGTCCTCACCGTGGACGAGGGGGAGCAGTACACCCTGGGGAGCCTCACCTGGGAGGGGCTCAGCGTGATCGACTCCACCGAGGTGGCGGAGGTGGTTCAGAGCAGGCCGGGGGAGGCATACAGCGAGGGACGGATCAGGGCGGACCTCCAGGCGGTGAACGGACTCTACTTCGAGGAGGGCTACGTCTACGCCAACGTGGTCCCCCAGGAGAGCTACGAGGGGCGGACCGTCCACCTCACCATGATGGTCCGCGAGGGGGAGCCGGCCAATGTGGCCCACATCTTCATCACCGGCAACACCAAGACCAAGGAGCACGTGATCCGCCGGGAACTGCTCCTCAAGCCCGGGGACCGGTTCTCCAACTCCCTCTTCCAGCGTTCCATCCGAGAGGTGATGGCCCTCAACTTCTTCGCCAACGTCGAGCTGGACCCCCCCCCGACCCCCACCGCCAGCGGCGATCTGGACGTGACCATCAAGGTCACCGAGAAGCCTACGGGACAGGCCACCATGGGGGCTGGGTTCAGCGAGCGGGACGGGCTCATCGGCAATCTGGGGCTGAGCCTCCCCAACCTCTTCGGGAACGGGCAGGAGCTCGACTTCCAGTGGGATTTCGGGCGGATCCGGCGGACCATCTCCTTCGGTTTCACCGAACCGTGGTTCATGAACACCCCCACCCTGGTGGGGTTCAACATCTACAGCAGCGAACTCTTCTGGACCACCTTCTACAAGCAGAAGCGCCAGGGGTTCAGTTTCCGGGTGGGCCGCCGGCTCCGCTGGCCGGACGACTACTTCCGAACCAGCGTGGGGTATCGGGTCGAGGACACCTCCTTCCTGGACTTCTCGCAGAACTACAACCCCAGCCCGGCCTACGACCTGAGGCAGTACGACTGGCCCATCCGCAACTCGAGCGTCTCGTGGACGGTGAGCCGGGACTCCCGGGACCAGCCGGAGTTCCCCACCAGCGGGTCCTCCAACAGCCTGCGGATCGAGGTGGCGGGGGGGCCCTTCGGTGGGGACGAGCAGTACGTGAAGTGGGATCTCAGCCAGTCATTCTTCACCCCCGCCTGGTGGAACCTGGTGATGAACATGCGGATCCGGGCGGGCCTGGTGGAGGGGTATACAGGCTACGGACAGAGCGGGTTCGTCCCCTTCCAGGCCAAGTACCTGCCCGGGGGCACCTCCTTCGACGGCCAGATCCGGGGATACGAGAACCGCCGGGTGGGTCCGAAGGACCGGGACGGACTGGAGGTCGGAGGGCAGTCGCTGCTCATATTCACCCTGGAGTACACCTTCCCCCTGGCCCAGGCACAGTCCCTCTACGGACTCTTCTTCGCCGAAGCGGGGAACGCCTGGCAGGACCTCGGGGACACCGACCCCTTCGACCTGCGGCGTTCGGTGGGCTTCGGCCTGCGCATGTTCACGCCGCTGGTGGGGCTCATCGGATTTGACTTCGCATACGGCTTGGACCACTTTGTGGACGGCCGCCGGCAGGGGCGGTGGGTCCCTCACTTCCAGTTCGGCTACCAGTTCTATTGATCCGGTCTCCCGGGCCCTGCCGGGGCTTGGTGTATGCCTGCGGGGAGGAGCGGATCACTTGAAGGAGGCAGTTCTCATGCGCAAGACCCTCGCCGCCGGAGCCCTGGGCGGCCTCGTGTTCGCCGTGGCCACCGGAGCCATCATGGTGCCCGTGCAGGACGCGGGTCTGAGGATCGGCTTCATCGACTCCCAGGCCGTCATCAGCGCCTATCCGGGGACCTCCGAGGCACAGGCCACCTTCAACGCCGAGAACGAGGCGTGGGAGCGTCAGGCCCAGCAGATGGAGGAAGAGGTCAACCGGCTGACCCAGGAACTCGAACGACAGAGCCTGGCCATGAGCGAGGAGCGGAAGGCGCAGCTCAACGCCGAGCTCCAGCGCAAGGCCATGGAGTACCAGCAGTTCGTGAACCAGATCTGGGGACAGCAGGGGCAGGCCTATCAGAGGAACCAGGAGCTGATGCAGCCCATCATCAACAAGGTGAACGCCCTGCTGGAGCAGGTGGGCAGCGACGAGGGATACGACTACATCCTCGACGCCGCCTCCGGGGGCATCGTGCACGCCAACCCCGAGTACGACCTCACCCCCCGGGTCATCGAGCTGATGAACGAGGGCTCAGGCCCCGGCGGAGCATAGTGTCCTGCCGCGCTACGCGAGACCCGGGACCTCCGCGTGCTCGCCAGTAAGCTGGCCGACCGGCTGGGAGGCCGCCTGGAGGGGGAGGACAGCGAACTGACCGGCGTGGCCCCCCTCGACGAAGCGGGCCCCGGTGAGCTCTCCTTCCTCCATGCCGCGAAGTACGCCGACCGGCTCGCCGGGACCGGGGCCTCCGCCGTCCTCGTCTCCGAGGAGTATGAGGGACCGGCCCCCGCTGCCCTCATCCGGGTGGACTCCCCCTACGCCGCCCTGCGCCGGACCCTTGGATGGCTCTATCCCGAGACCGACCCGCCCACCCCGGGCGTGCATCCCTCCGCGGTGGTGGACCCCTCGGTCCGCCTGGGAGAGGAGGTGTCCGTCGGACCCCTGGCCGTGGTGGAGGCAGACGCGGAGGTGGGTGCCCGGACCGTCATCGGAGCAGGCAGCTATCTGGGCCGCAGGGTGAAGGTGGGTTCGGACTGTCGTATCCACCCCAACGTGTGTGTCTGCCGCCGCTGCCGGATCGGTGATCGGGTGGAGATCCTCTCCGGCGCCGTCATCGGCAGCGACGGCTTCGGGCACAGCCGGGAGGAGGGGGTCTATCGGAAGATGCCGCACATCGGCATCGTCGTCCTGGAGGACGACGTGCTGGTGGGAGCATGCACCACCATCGACCGGGCCACGTTCGGTGAGACCCGGATCGAGAAGGGTGCCAAGCTGGACAACCTGGTCATGGTCGCCCACAACTGCGTGATCGGGCCGGACACGGCCGTGGTGGCTCAGGCCGGCATGGCCGGGTCCACTATCGTCGGAGGCGGCGTGCAGATTGGAGGGCAGGCGGGATTCGCAGGCCATCTGGAGGTGGGCGACGGTGCGGTGGTGGGGGCCCAGGCCGGCGTGACCAAGGACATCCCCGAGGGGACCTTCGTATCCGGTTACCCGGCCCGCCCGCACCGCGAGGCCCAGCTCCAGCTGGCCGCCGTCGCCCGGCTTCCCGAGCTGCGCAGGAAGGTGCGGGAGATGGAGTCCCGCATCGCCGACCTGGAGGCCAGGCTCGGCGAGGAAGAGTGATCCTCCTCAGAACGGACAAGGAGTCCCGATGACGCTTCAGGCCCTCCAGGCCACTGTGGTCCGACCCGCGACCCTGGACGGGATGGGTCTCCATACCGGCAGTCCCACCTCGGTGACCTTCCGTCCCGCTCCCCCGGGGAGCGGGATCATCTTCATCCGGTCCGACCTGCCCGGACGTCCCGAGATCAAGGCGGACATCGACAACGTCATCGGCCTGGACCGGGGCACGACCATCGGGGCGGGAGATGCCCGGGTGCACACGGTGGAACACTGTCTGGCCGCCCTGAGCGGCATGGGCATCGACAACTGTTATGTGGAACTGGACGGGCCGGAGCCCCCGGTGGGGGACGGTTCGGCCATGCCCTTCGTGGAGGCCCTCACCGAAGCCGGGAAGAAGGAGCAGGAGGCTCCCCGGCGCTACCTCGAGGTGGACGAGGTCATCACCTATTCCGAGGCGGAGCGGGGTGTGGACCTGCTGGTGCTCCCCTCTGACCGCTTCCGCATCACCTTCATGGTGGATTACCAGAACCCGGCCCTGGGGACCCAGTACACCAGCATGTACGGCCTGGAAGAGGAGTTCGTGGAGGAGTTCGCCGCCGCCCGGACCTTCTGTTTCCTCAGCGAGGTGAAGGAGATGAACGACCGGGGCCTGATCCAGGGCGGTGACGTGCACAACGCGGTGGTCATCATCGACCATCCCATCGACGACGAAGCGTTCGAGATCATGCAGGACCGCTTCGGCATTCCCCCCGATGCTCCCCGGGAGCAGGGTGAGGTGATCGTCGGGGGAGGCTTCCGCTGGCCCAACGAGCCGGTCCGTCACAAGACCCTCGACCTGGTGGGGGACTTCGCCCTGCTGGGGATGCCCCTGAAAGGGCACGTGCTGGCGGCCCGGTCGGGTCACGCCGCCAACGTGGCCGTGGTGAAGAAGCTGAGGAAGTTCGCCGAGCGGAAGGAGATCGAACTCAAGTACCAGGGGAGCAAGGCCGAGAAGGGCGTGCTGGACCATACCGCTCTCCAGCGGATCCTCCCCCACCGCTATCCCTTCCTGCTGGTGGACCGGATCGTGGAACTGGTCCCCCGGGAGCGGGTCGTGGGCATCAAGAACGTGACACTGAACGAGGAGTTCTTCACCGGGCACTTCCCGGGGCAGCCGGTGATGCCGGGGGTCCTCATCATCGAGGCCATGGCCCAGGCGGGGGGCGTGCTCCTGCTGAACACCTTCGAGGATGCCGACGACAAGCTGGTGTACTTCATGGGGATCGACGGTGTGCGTTTCCGCAAGCCGGTCGTCCCCGGGGACCAGATCCGCCTCGAGGCGGATCTGGCCCGCCTGAAGGGCCGTACCTGTAAACTGCTGGCCCGTGCCTACGTGGACGGCCAGCTCGTTGCCGAGGGGGAGTTCCTCGCCAGCGTCCAGGACCGTCCCCCGGAACCGGGTACCGGCGAGGGGGAGGAGGAAGTCCCGGGATGAGCCCGGAGAGGAGCATCCATCCCACCGCGGCGGTGGATCACCGTGCGGTAGTGGGCAGCGGGGTGGAGATCGGTCCCTACGCTGTGGTGGAGGAGGATGTGACCCTGGGCGACGGGGTACGCATCGGTCCCCACGCCCACATCGCACGGGGTTCCCGGCTGGCCGAGGAGGTGCAGGTCTTCACCGGCGCGGCGGTGGGGAACGTACCCCAGGACCTGAAGTTCGCAGGGGAGGAGACCACCCTGGAGGTGGGTCCCCGAACCATCGTCCGCGAGTTCTGCACCCTGCATCGGGGGACCGACGACCGCTCCCGAACCGTCATCGGCGCCGACTGCCTCCTCATGGCCTACGTCCACGTGGCCCACGACTGCATCATCGGCGACCACTGCATCCTCGCCAACGCGGTACAGCTGGGGGGACATGTGGTGATCGGCGACTGGGTGATCATTGGCGGCAGCGTGCCGGTCCACCAGTTCTGCCGCATCGGCGACCACGCCATGGTGGGGGGCGGCTACCGGGTGGTACAGGACGTGCCTCCCTTCCTGCGGGTGGCGGGGGAACCCCTGCGGCCCGCGGGGATCAACTCCATCGGCCTGCGGCGCCGGGGATTCAGTGACGAGGCCCTCGCTGAGCTCAAGAGGGTCTACCGTCTCCTCTACCGGTCCGACCTGAACACCTCCCAGGCGGTACAGCGTATCCGGGAAGAGGTCCCGGACACCCCCGAGGTGGAGCAGATGCTGGACTTCATCGCCTCCTCCGAGAGGGGGATGGTGGGGTGAGCGTATCCCCCGGGGATCCCGGCACCCTCACCGTCGGCGTGACGGGCGTGGGACACCTGGGCACCTATCACCTGCAGAAATACGCAGTCCATCCCCGGGTAGGGCGCATCCTCGTCTACGACATCCGTGAGGAGCAGGCCGCGCAGCGGGCCGAGAGCGTGCCGAGCCCACGGCCGGTCCAGGCAGCGGGTTCCCCGGCGGCCCTCTTCGAGGCATGCGACGCGGTGAGCGTGGCGGTCCCGACCCGTGCCCATCGGGAGGTGACCGAACAGGCTCTTGCCGCGGGATGCCACGTGCTGGTGGAGAAGCCGATCGCCGCCGACTCGGACGAGGCACGGGCCCTGGTCGAGGCCGCGGAGCGGGCGGACCGTGTGCTCCAGGTCGGTCACGTGGAGCGGTTCAACCCGGCCCTGCAGGGACTGGAGGCCGAGGGGATCGTCCCCGGTTTCATCGAGGCCCATCGCCTCGCACCCTACAATCCCAGGGGCACCGATGTCCCGGTGGTCCTGGACCTCATGGTCCACGACCTCGACCTGATCCTCCACCTCGTGGGGGAGGAGCCCTCCGAACTGCATGCGGCCGGGGTGGCGGTAATCACCCCTTCCGCGGACATCGCCAACGTGCGGCTCTCCTTTCCCGGCGGCTGCGTGGCCAACGTCACGGCCAGCCGGGTCTCCCTGACGGCGATGAGGAAACTGCGGGTGTTCCAGCGGGACACCTACCTCGGTCTCGACCTGCAGCAGGGAAGGCGCGAGATCGTGCGCCTCCGAGACCGGGACCAGGGACTCGGGGAGGGGGAACTCCCGGTGATGGGCCTGGAAGGGCGCCGGGTGACCCGGGTGGAGGTACAGGGGGGGGAGGATGCCCTGGCCATGGAGATCGACGCCTTCCTCCGGGCCGTGGAGGCCCACCGCGCCGGGGGGGAGCCGAAGGTCCCCCGCGGGGTGAGCGGGAGGGAAGCGGCCCGGGCACTGGCCCTGGCCGAAGAGATCACCCGGGCCATCACCGCCTGAGATGGATCGGGTCCGTGTATTCGTGCTCGCGGGCGAACCCAGCGGCGACCTGCACGCCGCAGCCCTGGTTCGGGCCATGAGGCGGCGCTGCCCCCGGCTCCGATTCACCGGGCTGGGAGGGGACCGCCTCCAGGACGAGGGGGTGGAGATCCTCCACCACACCGACCAGCTCGCCGTCATGGGTTTCGCCGAGGTGGTGCGCCATCTGCCCCGGATGCTCCGGGTCATGGGGGACGTGCGGAGCTTCCTCCACGCCCATCGGCCCCGACTGATGATCTGCGTGGATTACCCGGGGATGAACCTCCGGGTCGCCCGGGAGGCCGCTGAGCTGGGCATCCCCGTGCTCTACTACATCGCGCCCCAGGTCTGGGCCTGGCACGAGGAGCGGGTACGGGAGCTCGCCGAGTTCACCGACGTCATAGGCTGCGTGCTTCCCTTCGAACCGGAGTTCTTCCGTACCAAGGGGGCGGAGCTGGGCGTGGAGCCCAGGGCGGAGTTCGTCGGGCACCCCCTGGTGCACGCGGCCCGGCCCCGGGTCGACGCCGCCCAGTTCCGGGCCGAGATGCTCCTCCCCCCGGACGTCACCATCCTCGCCCTCCTCCCGGGGAGCCGGGAACAGGAGGTGAGCCGCCTGCTCCCGCCCATGCTGGAGGCGATGGGGCTGCTGCGACGCGAGCGTCCCGGCCTGGTCCCCATCCTCTGCGCGGCACCGGGGCTGGAGCGGGAGCGGTACGAGAAGATCGTCTCGAAGGGACCGCTCCTTCCGGCCCCTGCCGTCCCCGATGGACCGACCCATGCCCCGGGAGGGGGACTGCACATCGTCGCAGGACGGACCTACGATGTCCTCAACGCCGCACGGGGAGCCCTTGTCGCCTCCGGGACCGCGACCCTGGAGACGGGGCTGCTGGGCATCCCTATGGTGATCGCCTACCGGATGAGCCCGCTCTCCTGGCGTATCGGCCGGGCACGGGTGAAGGTGCCCCACGTGGGGCTGGTCAACCTGGTCGCCGGGGAGCGGGTGGTCCCGGAACTGCTCCAGGAAGAGGCCACCCCGGGGCGCATGGCGGCGGAGCTGGGAGCCCTCATGGACGAGGGACCGGACCGGCACCGTGTGCTGGAGGGGCTGGCGGCGGTCCGGGCGGAACTGGGGGAGGAGGACGCCCCGGAACGGGGTGCCGAGCTGGCCATGGAACTGCTGGAGTGGGAGGGACCGTGATGAGGGGCCTGGAACGCGGGGTCGGGGCGGTACTGCAGGCAATCTACTCCGGGCTGGCCTGGGTAACCGCCCTCGCGGGCCTTCCGTGGTGGGTCTACCGGGGCCTGAGGGAGCCGGGGAACCCCCTGGAACGCTACGGCCGGGTCCCGGTGCGGATACGCCGGGCCGCGGACGCCTGCGGGAGTCTCTGGTTCCACGCGGCAAGCGTGGGGGAGGTCGGGGTGCTGGCCCGGGTGATCCCCCGCCTGGCGTCCCTCCTCCCCGATCTCCCCGTGGTGGTGACGACCGTCACCGCCACCGGCCGGGAACGGGCCCGCCAGCTCCTGGGCGAGGGTACCCATATCATGTACCTGCCCCTCGACGCGCCCGGGCTGGTCCGCTCCGCCGTGCGGACCCTCCATCCCCAGCTCCTGGTGGTGGCGGAGACCGAGCTGTGGCCCAACCTCATCCGGGAGGTACACCGCTACGGGGCACCCATCCTGCTGGTGAACGGACGACTCAGTGAGAAGGCCTTCCGGCGCTACAGGCTGGTCCGACCCGGCATGGCCGGGGTGCTGGGCCCGGTGGAGGCGTTCTGCGTGAAGTCGGAGAGGGACAGGGAACGCTTCACGGCCCTGGGTGCCTCGCCGGAGAGGGTCTGTGTGGCGGGGGACCTCAAGATGGAGCCCCTGCCCGGGGAGGGGAGGGACCGGGAGGACGTGCGCCGTTCCGCCCGCCTCCCCGCCGACCGTCGGGTGGTCACCGCCGGGAGCACGCGAGAGGGGGAGGAGCCCCGGGTCCTGGAGGCCTTCCGGGCGGTGAGGAGGGCCCACCCGGGAACGCTCCTCGTCCTGGCTCCCCGCTATCCCCACCGGGGCGACGAGGTGGAGGGGATCATCCGGGCGGAGGGGCTTGAGGTCCTCCGCCGGACCCGCCAGGAGGGGGAGAGCGTCCCCCCCGAGACGGATGTCCTCCTGCTGGACACCCTGGGTGAGCTGGAGGGGGTGTTCGCCGCATCGGAGGCGGCCTTCGTGGGGGGGAGTCTGGTGCCGGTGGGGGGCCACAACCTCCTGGAGCCCGCGGCCTCCGGTGTCCCCGTCCTCTTCGGGCCCCATACCGAGCAGACCGGAGGGGCGGACGAGGTGCTGCTGGAGGAGGGGGGAGGGCGGCGGGTGCGGGACGCCGAAGGGCTGGCACGGGCCTGGAACGAACTCCTGGCGGACGAGGGACTCAGGGTCCGAACGGGGGAGAGAGCCCGCAGGGCCGTGAGAGAGGGACAGGGGGCCCTGGACCGCGTCACCGCCCGGTGCCGCCGGATCGTGGGTATGGACAGCCCCGGCGGGGGTGCTCACACCGACCGGGGGAGCAGGGGCCCCAGGGCCGAGGACGAGCCGGCCGGTGAGGGGATACGGTGAGACGGGCACTGGAGGCGATGTTTCACAGGATTTGGGCCGGCAGGAGGGAGCGCCCCCTGGCTCCATGGGAACGCCTCTTCTACTGGCTGATGGTCCCCTTCGGCACCCTATATTCCTCCTTTGCCTGGGCCCGCCGTGAATTGTATCGGGCCGGGGTGCTGCGCAGCAGGTCGGTCCCCGGACTCACGGTCGTGAGTGTGGGGAACATCACGGTGGGGGGGACGGGGAAATCCCCCCTGACCATCGCCCTGGCCCGGGGTCTCATGGAGCGGGACATACCCGTCGCCGTGGTCTCCCGGGGGTACGGTGCGGTGGGCCGGGGTTCGGGCCCGCTGCTGGTCTCGGACGGCACGGGACCCCTGGTGGGACCGGACCGGGCGGGGGACGAGCCGGTGATGATCGCCCGCTCCGTACCGGTGACGGTCATCGTCAGCCGTGACCGCCCGACCGGAGCCCGCCTGGCACGTGATCGATACGGGGCCAGGGTGGTGATCCTGGACGACGGTTTCCAGCACCGGGCCCTGGCACGGGACGCGGACGTGGTGCTCCTGGACGGCCGTGACCCTTTCGGCAACAGGTGGACCCTCCCCGCGGGCCCCCTCAGGGAACCGCTCTCCGCCCTTCGGGACGCCGACCTCTATTTCTTCGTCTACCGGGGCCTGGAGGGGATCCGTCCCGTCCCCGACCGTCTCAAGGGGCTGCTCGCGGCCTTCAACCGCGACGCCCTCCTGGTGCAGGGGAGTCTGAGGATCCAGGGCCTTCGCCGCTTCAGGGGGGGCGAACTCAGGGAGAGGGAGTGGCTGAAGGGACGCAGGGTCCTCCTGGTCTCCGGGATCGCCCGCCCCGCCGACTTCCGGGCGGAGGTGGAGGGGCGGGGAGCCGAGGTGGCCGATCACCTCGCTTATCCCGACCACCACGACTACGGCTCCGAGGAGGCGGCTTTCATCCGGGAACGGCTGGCCGGGGTGGATGCGGAGGTCCTGCTCACCACCGCCAAGGACGAGGTAAAGCTCATACCGGCTGGGCTGCGGATCCCGGAGGGGAGGGAGGGTTGGGTGGCGGAGGCGGGTTACGACCCCCGGAGCGTGGACCTCCTGGTCGACGCGCTGGCCGGGCTGGATTGACCCACCCGGTCCCCGGAGCTACCTTGAGCAGCGATATGAAGGATCCGGTGGACATCCTGGTGATCGGCAGCGGGATCGCCGGCCTGAGCTTCGCCCTCAAGGCCGCGGAGCATGGGCGGGTGGCCGTGGTCACCAAGAAGGAACACCGTGACTCCGCCACCAACTACGCCCAGGGCGGCATCGCAGCCGTCCTCTCCCCCCTGGACGACTTCGACTCCCACATCCAGGACACCCTGGAGGCCGGGGCGGGCCTCTGCCGCCGTGAGGTGGTGGAACCCATGGTCCGGGCCGCCCCCGCCCTCATCTCGGAACTTCTGGACCTCGGGGTCTCCTTCACCCGGGACCGGGACGCGGGGGACCCGGAGGCCCCGGACGGGGGCGCTCCCCTGGACCTGGGGCGCGAGGGAGGGCACAGCCATCCCCGCATCGTCCATGCCAAGGACCTCACCGGCCGGGAGGTGGAGCAGGCCCTGGTACGCGCCGTCACCGAGCATCCGGACATCCGGGTCTATGAGGACCACGTGGCCGTGGAACTCATCACCGAACACCACCTGGACCGGGGACCGGGGGGGCCGGAAGGGCAGCCGACGGTCTTCGGCGCCTACGTGCTGGAGAGGGGGTGTCAGGAGGTGACAGCGGTACCGGCCCGGCTGACCCTCCTGGCCACCGGTGGGGTGGGACAGGTCTATCGGCACACGACCAACCCGGACATCGCCACCGGGGACGGGCTGGCCATGACCGCCCGGGCGGATGGGACCCTCGCGAACCTGGAGTTCATGCAGTTCCACCCCACCAGTCTGTACGGGACCGGCGACCCCGCCTTCCTCATCAGCGAGGCGGTACGCGGGTTCGGGGGGATCCTCCGGAACCAGGAGGGAGAGGCGTTCATGGAGGGGGTGCATCCGCTGAAGGACCTGGCCCCTCGTGACGTCGTGGCCCGGGCCATCGACCGGCAGCTCAAGGCCAGCGGAGCCCCGTACGTGCACCTCGATCTGACCCATCGTTCCCGGGAGGAGATCGAGGAGCGTTTCCCCCACATCACCGAGATGTGCGGAGCGATGGGGCTGGACCCCGCCTCCGATCCCCTGCCGGTAGTACCCGCGGCCCATTACATGTGCGGGGGTATCCCCACCGATACCGAGGGGCGCACCGGGCTCGACCGCCTCTTCGCCGTGGGAGAGACCGCCTGTACGGGTGTGCATGGGGCCAACCGGCTGGCCAGCAACTCCCTGCTGGAGGGACTCTTTTTCGCCGACCGGGCCGCTCGTGCCGCCGGGAGGCGGCTGGAGGACGAGCGGCTCGATGTCCCGGATGTGCCGTCCTGGGACCCCTCGGGGACACGGCAGGCCCGGGAGGCGGTGCTGCTTCGTCACGACCGGGATGAGATCCGCGACCTCATGTGGGACTACGTCGGCCTGGTCCGGTCCCGGGAACGCCTCAAGCGGGCCGAAGGACGCCTGGCCCTCATCGCCCGCGAGGTGGAGAATTTCTACAAGTACACCCGGGTGACCATGGAACTGCTGGAACTCCGCAACCTGGCCCAGGTGGGTCTGCTGATCGCCCGGTCCGCCCTCAAGCGCCGCGAGAGCCGCGGGCTCCACTTCATCCTCGACCACCCGGAGAAGGACCCGGAACTGGGACGTCGAGACACCTCCATCGAACTGGACTGGGAGATCGAGCCGACGTGACCCTTGCAGCCGACCGACCGTTCGTGGCCGTGCTTGATTTCGGGGGGCAGTACACCCATCTCATCGCCAACCGGATCCGCCGCCTCGGGGTATACAGCGAGATCCTTCCGCCCGACGCCCGGGAGGAGGACCTGGAGGGCGCGGTGGGCATCATCCTGAGCGGCGGTCCCAGCAGTGTCTACGACGCGAGCCAGCCCCCTTTCAACGCGGAGCTCTTCGAGCAGGAGGTGCCCATGCTGGGGCTCTGCTACGGCCACCAGCTCCTGGCCCAGCAGATGGGGGGACAGGTGGTCCGCGGGGAGGTGCGTGAGTACGGGGCAGCGGCCATGGAGGTGGAGAAGGGCGGAGGCCTCCTGGAGGGCCTGGAGGACCGAGAGCAGGTATGGATGAGCCACGGGGACCAGGTGGTGGAGCTCCCGGAGGGGTTCCAGGTACTGGGACGCACCCGGGACTGCCCGGTCGCCGCCATGGGGGACCCCGACCGCAGGCGATACGGTCTCCAGTTCCATCCCGAGGTGACCCACACCCCCCACGGCATGAGAGTCCTGGACAACTTCCTGGATCTATGTGAAACCGCAAGAGACTGGAACCCAAGGGGCTATGTAGAACACATCACACAGTACATGAGGAAGAGGGTGGGGGAGCATCGGGTCCTCCTCCTGGTCTCGGGCGGGGTGGACTCCACCGTCTGCTTCGCCCTGCTGAACCGTGCCCTGGGGGAGGAACAGGTCCTGGGGCTGCACATCGACAACGGGCTCATGCGCAAGGGGGAGTCGGGCCTGGTGGCGCGGGTCTTCCGGGAGGAGGGCTACCGCAACCTGGAGCACGTGGACGCGTCCGGGACCTTCCTGGACGCGCTGGAGGGTGTGGTGGACCCGGAGGAGAAGCGGCGGATCATCGGGCGGGTCTTCGTGGAGGTGGCCCACGACCACCTGGCGGGCCTGGGACTCGAGGAGGGGTGGGTCCTGGCCCAGGGGACGATCTACCCGGACACCATCGAGACCGGCGGCACCCGGCACGCCGCCACCATCAAGACCCACCACAACCGGGTCGAGGAGATCGAGCTCCTCATCGAGCAGGGGAAGGTGGTGGAGCCCCTGGCCGACCTCTACAAGGACGAGGTGCGTGAAGCGGGGCTCGCCCTGGGGCTCCCCGGGGAACTGGTCTGGCGCCATCCCTTCCCCGGTCCCGGTCTGGGCGTGCGGCTCCTCTGCGACGACGGCATCCCCCTGGAACCGGAACAGCTCCTCGATCTGGGTGAGGCTGAGGAGCAGGCCCGGACCGTGGCGGGCGGCTACGGCTACGAGGCCCGGGTACTCCCGATCCGTTCGGTGGGTGTGCAGGGGGACTTCCGCACCTACGCCCACCCGGTGGCCCTCTTCGGCGGGGATAGGGACTGGCGGACACTGGAGGAGGTCTCCACCCGCCTCACCAACAGCATCGACCTGGTCAACCGGGTGGTCTACGCCCTGCGGCCGGGGGCTCCGGCGGAGTTCGAAGCCGAGGCGGCGGTGGTCACCCGGGAGCGCCTCGACCAGCTGCGCGAGGCGGACGCCCTGGCCATGGAGCACCTGCGGAGCGCCGGGAGGCACCGCGAGGTATGGCAGATGCCGACCGTCCTGGTCCCCCTCTCGGTGGACGGCCGGGGGGAGAGCGTGGTGCTTCGGCCCGTGCTGAGCCAGGAGGCCATGACGGCACGCTTCGCCGACCTGCCGTGGGACGTGGTGGAGGAGATGGCCCGGAGGATCGGGGGGCTCGAAGGCATCTCGGGTGTGTTCTACGATGTGACCCACAAACCGCCCGGCACCATCGAATGGGAATGAGCCCCCTCACGCGCATACTGGCTGCTGCCGGACTGGCGGCGGCGCTGCTCCTCCCCGCCCCGGACACGCAGGCACAGCGGTCCCCGGAGCGGGTCCGGCTCCTCTTCACCGCCAACGGTCTGGGCTACATCGACCCCTGCGACTGCAGTTCGGGTCTGCTGGGCGGTCTCGACCACCGGGCCGCGGCCATCCGGCGGCTCCGGGAGGAGGGACTCCCCACCCTCCTGCTGGACCTGGGCAACCTCTTCGAGATCCCGGCCGGCCCCATGACCGAACTGGGCCGGCGGCAGGCGGCCTTCCTCGAGGGGGAGCTGGACTCCCTGGGCTATCAGCTGGTGGCTCTGGGACCGAACGACCTGCAAATGCATCCGGAGGAGCTGCAGGGCTGCCTGCCCGGAGGGGCGGCCCCCTTCCTCCTCACCAACGCCGGTGAGGGGGTCCTGCCGGGCGAGGGGCCCGTCCCCGTGCGGCGGTTTCGCCTGGGGGACGTGGAGGCGGCCTTCCTGGCCGTGGTGGAGGAGGGGGCCGCGGAGAAGCTGGTCCCATGGGAAGAGGCCCTGGCGGGCGCGCTGGAGGAGGTCTCCGACGCCGACCTCCGGGTGGTCATCGCCCATCTGGGCTTCGAGACGGTACAGGGGCTGCCCGAGCGTTTCCCCCTGGCGGACGTGGTGCTGGACGCGGCTCGTCTCATCCCCCGCCAGGCCATGCGGTACCGGGGTGCTCTGCTCATGAGCGCCGCGGGGAAGGGGCAGCAGCTGGCGGTCCTCGATCTGACCGTCGACCCGTCGCCGGGAAGGAGGGGTCGCGGGGTCACCGCCTTCCAGGGACGGCACATCCTCCTGGAGCCGGAGAGCCCGGCGGACCCCGATGTGAAGGCCCGGATGGGCGCCTTCCGCGCCCGGCTCGTCCGGGACGGCCTCATCCTCCCCTGAGACGCCGTCGGTCGGGTCCTCCCTTGAAACGCCTGGGTCGCGACCCGATCCACGTTATTTCGGACCAAAAGGACTTTGACCTCCATTAGCGGCGAGGATTAGTTGATTTGCTGAATCTTTCCGGTAAGAAGGAGCCCTAAGAAGAGAACGGATGTGGTCAGATTGGCTTACGTTCAGGCCCGAGACAACGAGTCCTTCGAGAAGACCCTGAAGCGGTTCCAGAAGCAGGTGAAACGAGAAGGGATCACCACGGACCTGAAGCGGAAGCGCTACCACATGAAGCCGTCGGAACGGAAGCACCAGCGCAGGCTGAGCCAGAAGAGGAAGAACCGGCGCCGCAGCTGATCCCCTCCCTCCCCGCATAGCTGCTTCCCGTGCGACCGAGCGGCCCCTTCTCCGGGACGGGCCGTTCCTCTCTCCCGCCGAGATGCGGACGGGGAGGCGGCCGTCCCTTTTGTCTTGGCGGGTCATCGGGCCCCTCCGTACGTTTCAGCCTGTGCCATGACCCGCCCCCTCTCCGAATCCGCCGACCGCGCAGGCCATCCGCTCTGGCAGGAGCGGGAGGATCGACCCTTCCGGCTCAAGGCCCCCTACGAGCCGGCGGGGGACCAGCCGAAGGCCATCGAGGACCTCGCGGCCGGGCTGCGTCGGGGCGATCGCCATCAGACCCTCCTGGGTGTGACGGGCTCGGGGAAGACCTTCACCATGGCCAACGTCATCGCGGAGGTGCAGCGCCCCACCCTCATCATCAGCCACAACAAGACGCTGGCCGCCCAGCTCTACGGCGAGCTCCGGGGGTTCTTCCCGGAGAACGCGGTGGAGTACTTCATCTCCTACTACGACTACTACCAGCCCGAGGCGTACGTGCCCGCCCGGGACCTCTACATCGAGAAGACCACCAGCATCAACGACCTCATCGACCGGCTGCGGCTGCGCACCACGAGCGCCCTGATCGAGCGCCGCGACGTCATCGTGGTGGCCTCGGTCTCCTGCATCTACGGCCTGGGGAAGCCGGAGGACATCTACAAGAACCTGGTGGGTGTCGAGGTGGGGCAGCAGCTCGACCGGCAGAGCTTCCTCCGCGCCCTGGTGGACATCCAGTACGCCCGGAACGACGTGAGCTTCGGGCGGGGGACCTTCCGGGTCCGGGGCGACGTGGTGGAGATCCACCTGGCGTACGACGAGATCGTGGCCCGGGTGGAGTTCTGGGGGGATGAGGTGGACCGGATCAGCCTCGTTGACCTCGTCACCGGCGAGATGATCGAGGAGAAGCAGCGGATGGTGGTCTACCCGGCCACCCACTTCGTCACCGACAAGGAGCGCCTGGAGGCGATAACCGAGGAGATCGAGCGGGACATGCACCGGGAGGCGGGGGCGTTCCAGGACGCGGGGAAGCTGGTGGAGGCCCACCGCCTGAAGACCCGGGTGCGGTACGACCTGGAGATGATGCGGGAGGTCGGATGGTGCACGGGGATCGAGAACTACAGCCGCTATTTCGACGGGCGTGAAGCCGGGGAGCGCCCGAGCACCCTCATCGACTACTTCCCCCACGACTTCATCACCATCCTGGACGAGTCGCACGTCACGGTCCCCCAGGTCGGGGCCATGTACGGGGGGGACCGCTCCCGGAAGGAGACCCTGGTCGATCACGGCTTCCGCCTGGAGAGCGCCCTGGACAACCGCCCCTTGAAGTTCGAGGAGTTCGAGGCACTCCAGAACCAGGTGGTCTTCGTCTCGGCCACCCCCGGACCCTACGAGCTGGAGAAGACGGGGGGTGTGGTGGTTGAGCAGGTGGTCCGTCCCAGCGGGCTCCTCGACCCGGCGGTGGACGTGCGCCCGGTGGAGGGACAGATCGACGACCTGCTCGAGGAGATCCGCCGCCGCACCGAGCGGCGGGAGCGGACCCTGGTGACCACGCTCACCAAGAAGATGGCGGAGGACCTCACCGACCACCTCGTGGAGGTGGGGGTGCGGGCCCGCTACATGCACTCCGAGATCGACGCTCTGGACCGTGTGGACCTGCTCCGGGGGCTGCGGATGGGGGATTTCGACGTGCTGGTGGGGATCAACCTGCTCCGGGAGGGACTGGACATGCCGGAGGTGAGCCTGGTGGCCATCCTGGATGCGGACAAGGAGGGGTACCTCCGGAGCGAGACGAGCCTGATCCAGACCATGGGGCGGGCGGCCCGGAACGCCAACGGACGGGTCATCATGTACGCCGACCGCGTCACCGGCTCCATGCGGGCGGCCATCGAGGAGACCGAGCGGCGCCGGGAGATCCAGGAGGCCCACAACGAGGAGCACGGCATCACCCCCGAGACGATCCGCAAGAGCAGGGAGGAGGTCATGGCGAGCACCTCCCTGGCCGACCTGCTGGACGCGAAGAAGCGGACAGCGGAGGAGGAGCTGGCCCCGGAGACCCTGCTGAAACCCTTTCAGGGGCTGGAGGGGGAGGGGTGGCGCACGGCGGTGGAGCAGCAGATGCTGGCCTATGCCAGCGCGCTGGATTTCGAGAAGGCGGCGGTGCTCCGGGACGAGATCGAACGCTACGACGCGCGGGGGGAGGGCGATGCGGCATGAGTGACGGTTCCCGATCGAGGTTCCGGGGCCCGGGAGCCCTCTTCGACGGAGGACCCGGCGCGGGGGGGCGGGCAGGGGGCCACCCTGCGGGGGACGACGTGGATCGGGTGGTGAGGGCCGCCCTGGCGGAGGACCTGGGTACCGGGGACATCACCAGCAGCCTGACCATCGGTCCCCGGTCGGAGAGCGAGGGGATCAGCC
>JAWOFN010000051.1:0-4235 GCA_046497505.1 bacterium
AGGAGGGGGAGGCGGTCGGCATAGGCTGGCTGGGCAACGCGGTGACCCTCCTCGAGCGCCTGCTGGAGCGGGGGATCACCCCGGACCTGCTCACCGACCAGACCAGCGCCCACGACGAGCTGAACGGCTACGTACCCCCCGACATCTCCTACGAGGCGGCCCTCCGTCTCAGGGAGGAGGATCCCCATCGCTACATCGAGCTGGCCTATGATGGGATGGCCCGGCACGTGCGGGCGATGCTGGCCCTCATGGACGCCGGCGCGGTGACCTTCGACTACGGGAACAACCTGAGGGGACAGGCCGAGAAGGCCGGGGTGGAGCGGGCGTTCGCCTTCCCCGGCTTCGTCCCCGCCTACATACGGCCCATGTTCTGCCTGGGACGGGGGCCCTTCCGGTGGGCGGCCCTCAGCGGGGAGCGAAGCGACATCCTGCGCACCGACGAGCTGGTGCTCGAACTCTTCCCCCGGGACGAGATGCTCGGGAGGTGGATCACCCTGGCCCGGGACCGGGTGCCCCAGCAGGGACTCCCGAGCCGTATCTGCTGGCTGGGACAGGGCGACCGGGCACGTTTCGCCCTGGCCATGAACGACCTGGTGGCCGAGGGGGAGCTGAAGGCGCCCATCGTGATCGGGAGGGACCACCTGGACACCGGTTCGGTGGCCAGCCCCTACCGGGAGACGGAGGGGATGGAGGACGGGTCGGACGCCATCGCCGACTGGCCCCTCCTCAATGCCATGCTGAACGTGGCCAGCGGTGCCACCTGGGTGAGCATACACAACGGCGGCGGGGTGGGGATCGGGCTCTCTACCCACGCGGGTCAGGTCGTGGTGGCGGACGGGTCCGCTGAGGCGGCGGCACGCCTGGAGCGGGTCCTCACCAACGACCCGGGGAGCGGCGTCATGCGTCACGCCCATGCAGGCTACGAGGCGGCGCGGGAGGTGGCTGCGGAGAAGGGGCTGAAGGTGATCCTTCCGTGAACGTGGACCGGGTCGGGGCGGAGCTCGTGGTGACGGGGATAGGAGAGGCCTACACGGCCCGCACCGCCGCCACCGGGGGCCCGGACGACCCGAGCCTGGACCGAAGCACCTTCGTCCCCGAATTGGTCCGCGGCGCGGCCTTAGCCTGCGGCGGGGGGCGCATCCTCTACGTGGGGCCCGAAGAGGGGCTGGAGGAGGCGGTGGACACCGGTGACGCGCGGCAGCTGGACGCGCAGGGGGCCCTGGTCACCCCCGGCCTCATCGACGCCCACACCCACATGGTATACGGGGGGAGCCGGCACGACGAGTACGCCCTCCGTTCCACCGGTGCCTCGTACCTGGAGATCGCCGAAGCGGGGGGCGGTATCCGGAGTACGGTCGGGGCGACGCGGGGGGCGGGGGAGGAGCAATTGGAGGCGGGGGCCCGGATGCGGCTGGAGGCGGCCCTGGCCCTCGGGACCACCACCGTGGAGATTAAAAGCGGTTACGGACTGGAAACGGAGACCGAACTGAAGACCCTCGAGGTCATCCGGGCCCTGGCCGAGGGGGGACCGCAGCGGGTGGAGGCCACCTTCCTCGGGGCTCACGAGGTGCCGGACGGCTACCGGGACCGCCGGGAGGCCTACATTGAGCTGGTGATCGAGGAGATGATCCCCGCGGCGGCGGAGCAGGGGATCGCCTCCTTCTGCGACGTGTTCTGCGAGAAGGGGGTCTTCACGGCGGAAGAGACGGAGCGGATACTCGCCGCAGGGCTCGGGCACGGCCTCCGGCCCAAGGTGCACAGCGACGAGTTCGAGGCGATCGGCGGCACCGAGGCCGCCGTCCGTGTGGGTGCGGTCTCCGCGGACCACCTCACGGCCGTCACATCCTCCGGGATCCGGGCCCTGGCCGGCAGCGGTACGGTCCCCGTGCTCCTGCCCGGGACCACCCTCTTCCTGGGCAAGACCGACTACGCCCCCGCACGGACGCTCCTGGAGGCGGGGGCACCGGTGGCTCTGGCCACCGACATGAACCCGGGGTCCTCTACCTTCCTCAGCCTCCCCCTCATGACCACCGTGGCGTGCAGCATGATGAAGATGCACCCGGCAGAAGCACTCCAGGCGGTCACGGCCAACGCGGCGCGGGCCCTGGGTCTGGAGGGTGAGGTGGGCACCCTGGAAGCAGGGATGGCCGCGGACCTGGTGGTCTGGGACGCCGGGGACTACCGCGAGATACCGTACGCCGCCGGACACCCCCTGGTCAGGACCGTCCTCATCGCCGGCACCCCTGTTTGACCCCCGCGGACAGCCCGCCTAGACTCATGGTGTCCACCCGCAGTGACAGGAGGCTCCATATGCCTATCTACGTGCTCATGACCAAGCTGGGTCCCGATGCCTGGCACGATCCCCGCGGACGCAGGGCGGTGGGTCGCCAGTGGATCAAGAAGGTCAACGACCTGGTCCCGGAGGTGAAGTGGCTGGCCCACTATGCGATCCTGGGGCCGTATGATTTCATGGATATCTACGAGGCCCCGAACGAAGAGGCGGCCCACAAGGTCTCCCTGGTCTCCCGCACCGAGGGGGCGACCATCGCGGAGAGCTGGCAGGCCCTTCCCTACGACCGGTACCTCCCCCTGGTGGAGGATGTCGAGAAGGTGGCCGGCTAGGCGGCGTCCCCTCCCCGGATGAGCACGTAGACGGGGAGTCCGGCCAGTAGCAGGAGGAACCCCCAGTACACCGTCTCCGCTCCTGAGCCCGCCACCGCCCAGAGGGCATAGATGAAAGCGAGGGCGAGGAGGAGCACCCGGCCCAGGGGCAGGGGTTCGCCGACGATACGCCGGCGCAGGATGAGCATCCCTTCGGCGGCGGTGGAGAAGACGTAGGGCACCAGGGTCGTGAGCGTGGCGAGAAGGATGATCAGCGTGTACTGCTCCACCAGTCCCCGGGTGTAGTTCATGGCCATGAGCAGGGTCACCAGGACGCTGGACACGACCAGGCCGAAGAGGGGGGTACCCCGGGGTGAGAGACGTGCGAACCGCTCGGGGAAGAGCCCGTCCCGGGCGGCAGCGAGGGGGACCTGCCCCTGCAGCAGGATCCAGCCGTTCAGAGCACCGAAGGCGGAGATGGCGGCTCCCGCCGCCACGACCCGGGACGCCCACGGGCCCCAGACGATGGCGGCAGCCTCTGCGAAGGGGGCGGTGGAGACAGCCAGGGCCTCCGGAGGAACGATCCCGAGTACGGCCGCGGTGCTCACCATGTAGATGAGCGCCGTAGCGAGGGTCCCGGCGACGGTGGCCCGGGGGATGGTCCTCTCCGGGTCCTTCACGTTCTCGGCGGGTACGGTGGCGGATTCCAGCCCGATGAAGGCCCAGAGGGTGAGGGTGGCGGTGGCCCTCACCGCACCCATGGCGGAACCGCCGGCCAGGTTGAAGGGGCGGAAGTGGGAGGGGTCCAGGTAGAGGATCCCCAGCAGGCCCACCGCCGCCAGGGGGAGAAGCTTCAGGACCGTCGTCACGAGCTGGACGAACCCCGCCTCCCGCACCCCCAGCGCGTTCGTCCAGGTGAGGAGCCAGATCGCCGCCAGGGCCACGGCGACGGCCAGGGGGGGATGGGCGGAGAGGGAGGGGAAGAAGAAGGCCGTGTACCCCACGAACCCTACGGCGATGGCGGCGTTCCCCACGAAGATGGCGATCCAGTAGCCCCATGCCACCAGGAAGCCCGCGAAGTCACCGAACGCCTCGCGGGTGTAGGCATAGGGACCGCCGGCCCTGGGGATCGAACGGCTGAGCCGTGAGAAGGAGAGAGCGAGCAGCAGGGCACCGAGGGACACGATCGGCGGCACCTTGGTCGCCGGACAGGCCGGGCTCTACGAAGTCAATCAAGTGGAGGAAAAGCCCACCCCCACCTATGCCGAACAACACCTCCTGGTGCCGGGGCAGCGGCTGGCACACTACCTGTGCTTTTTCGGGATGCATGTGATCACGCCCGAAGTGATGGAACTCTTACACCAGGAGGCGGCGCAACTCCGCTCCGGGCAAACCTTGGGCCTCTCCCCCGCCCTGCATCAATTTGCCGGGCTGGGCAAGTATCTGGCAGCGCAGCTGCGGGGCCGTCGTTTCGACCTGGAGCAGCCCTACGGCCTGCTCAAGGCGCAGATCGCCATCGGCCTGCAAGGCACGGACCGCGAGCGCTTGTTGACTGAAATCCTCGAACTATTCGCCCCGCTCCGTTCCGATGCATAAGGCCATGGCTTCCGTTCTCGTTGAAACCATCATCTCCG
>JAWOFN010000081.1:0-5205 GCA_046497505.1 bacterium
CCGGCCAGTGCGGCCGCCGATTCCTTCGAATCGGGACTGCTGGACCACCCCCACTACACGCGTCCGGCGGAGTACAGGGGATCCAAGGTGCCCGAGGTCCTGCTGTCGGGGCACCACGCTGAGATCGAAGCATGGCGTCGCCGGCAGCGTCTTGAGCGCACGCTGGAACGCCGGCCCGAACTCCTCGGGGGCATCGAGCTCTCAGAAGAGGACGAGGCCTTTCTGGAAGAACTGCGCAGCGGTCCGGATGAACCGGATCGGGACGGATGAACCGGTCCGGGACGAACCCGGGGACGATCGAGGAGAAGTGAGATGAAGCGGCTCGAAGCCATCGCGACAGGACAGAACCGAACCGACCTGCCCGCCTTCAAACCGGGCGATACGGTCCGCGTCCACGTGCGGGTACTGGAAGGGGAGAAGGAGCGGATCCAGATCTTCGAAGGTACGGTGATCAGCATCCGTGGAGGAGGCAACAGCCGCACCTTCACGGTCCGGAAGATCTCGGGCGGGGTGGGGGTCGAGCGCATCTTCCCCTACAACAGTCCCATCATCAAGTCGGTGGAGATCATCCGGGAGGGACACGTGAGGCGCTCGAAGCTCTACTACCTGCGTGACCGCGTGGGCAAGCGCGCGAGAGTGCGCCAGCGTCGTCCTGGGAGCGGCGGTGCGTCGGAAGGGGAACCGGCGGAGGAAGCAGCCGCGCCGTCCGGAGAAGAGAACCAGGAAGCCTCCTGAAGCGGTCTTGGACCTCTCGGAACGCAGCCTCCGGGAACTGAGGGAGATCATCGAGACCCTCGAGGAGGGCGAGAGGTCCGAAT
The DNA here is from genome assembly GCA_046497505.1 of bacterium. Classification (GTDB taxonomy): domain Bacteria; phylum Blakebacterota; class Blakebacteria; order Blakebacterales; family JAWOFN01; genus JAWOFN01. The sequence continues at coordinate 819 of JAWOFN010000081.1, forward strand.
TGATCTCCCGCCTGGTGGGGGACCGGCGCAAGGGTGCCAGGGCCCTCGTCCGGCGCCTGGAGCGCGAAGAGGAAGAGGCCCGCCAGCGGGAAGCCCGCTGGCGGGCCTTCTGCGATCCGGAACGGCGGCTGACCGAGAAGGGCTATCTGCGGGTAGCCGGGGTGGACGAGGCGGGACGGGGTCCCCTCGCCGGGCCGGTGGTGGCCGCCGCCGTCGTGCTCCCCCCCGAGTTCGTGCATCACCCGCTGGACGATTCCAAGCGGATGTCCCCCGCGGCCCGGGAAGCCGCCTACGATGCTGTGACCGCCGCCGCCCTGGGCTGGTCGGTTGGGGAGGCCACGGCCGCCGAGATCGACCGTCACAACATCCTGGGGGCCACCCACCTGGCCATCGACCGGTCCCTGGCCGGCCTCGACCCCGTCCCCGACTTCGCCCTGGTGGACGGCAGGCCCCTCACCGCCTGTGCCGTGCCCCACAAGGCCCTGGTGAAGGGGGACCGGCGCAGCCGGGTGATCGCCGCCGCCAGCGTGATCGCCAAGGTCACACGCGACCGGATGATGGAGGGACTTGAGGAGGAGTATCCCGGCTGGGGCTTCTCCGAACACAAGGGGTACGCGACCCGGGCGCACCTGGAGATCCTCGCGGCTCGGGGCCCCTCCCCGGTGCATCGCCGCACCTTCGGCGAGGACGCCCGGCAGCTCGAACTCCTCAGCTGCGACCGGGACTCCCCTCACCTCTGGGGGCGGCAGGCCGAGGACCTGGTCTCCGTCGATTACTCCTCGAGGGGTTACGAGGTGGTGCACAGGAACTGGCGCGGCGGGGGAGGGGAGCTCGACATCGTCTGTTCCGGCGAGGGGACATGGGTGTTCATCGAGGTGAAAGCGGCCCGGGGGGAATGGGCCGGAGCTCCCCTGGAGTGGCTCGGCCCCGAGCAGCGGATGCGGTGGCGCAGAGCGGCCGCGGCCTTCCTCCGCCAGGAGGGACGGAGGGGTGGGACCAGGGAGCTGCGTTTCGACCTGGTGGGGGTCATCGACCGGGAGGAGGGGCCCCCCGAGATGGTCCGCCTCGAGGGCGTGGAGCCGTGAACCGGGTGGACCGCCGCGAGCTGCGTTCCTGGTACCTCTTCGATCTGGCCAACACCAGTTTCACCGTGATGATCGTCACGGTGCTCTACGCCATCTATTTCCGGGGGTTCGTGGCCGTCGACGCTTTCATCCAGCTCCCCTGGGGCACCCGGCCCACCGGGACCTTCCTCTGGGGATTGGGGAACGCGGTGAGCATGTTCGTGGTGGGTCTCACCAGCCCCTACCTGGGAGCCCTCGCCGACGGTACCAGCCGCAAAAAACTCTTCACGGCCATCTATACGGCACTGTGCATCGCCGCCACGCTCCTGCTGGTCACCGTGGAACGTGGTGAGACCACGTGGGGACTGCTCCTCTTCATCCTGGGGAACATCGGTTTCCAGGGGGGGCTCGTCTTCTACAATGCCTTCCTGCCCCAGATCAGCCCTCCCGGCCGCACCGGTTATGTGTCCGGCATGGGCTTCGCGGTGGGATACGTGGGGGCCCTGGCGACCCTGGCCCTCGCCATCCCCTTCGCCTCGGCCGCCGACCAGGCCGGCAACTACCTGTTGATGAAGCCGGCCTTCCTGATCTCGGGTCTCTTCTTCCTCTTCTTCAGCATCCCCTTCTTCCTCTTCGTACGGGAACGCCCGCCGGTGGACCGGCAGGTCGACAGTGCCCTCGGGGAGGGATGGCGGCGTCTCAGGGAGACTCTGACCCACATGGGACGGTTCCGGCAGACCGGCCGCTTCCTGGCGGCCTACTTCCTCTACAGCGACGGTATCAACACGGTCATCGCCTTCGGGGGGATCTACGCCGCCAACACCCTGGGCATGACCACACTCCAGGTCATCCTCTTCTTCGCCCTCCTCCAGGTGGCTGCGATTGCCGGGGCCTGGGTCTTCGGGATCCTCACCGACCGCTGGGGAGCGCGTCCCACGGTGGAGGTCACCCTGGCCCTCTGGCTGGTCATGACCCTGGTGGCCTTCGCGGCCAGGGGACCCGGGGTGTTCTACGCGGCCGGCGTCCTGGCGGGCATCGCCATGGGGTCGAGCCAGGCCGCCAGCCGATCGCTCATGGCCGAACTGACCCCCGAGCACAAAGAGGCGGAGTTCTACGGGTTCTACGGTCTCTGCGGGAAGTTCAGCGCGGTCCTGGGACCGCTGGTCTTCGGAACGGTGAGCACGGCGACGGGGGATGAGCGCTGGGCCGTGCTCAGCGTGACCCTCTTCTTCCTGGCGGGATGGGGGATGCTGAGACGGGTGGACATGACCGAGGGGAGAGAAGCGATCAGGGAGGCCGCCCCGGCCCCCCGTTGACAGGAGGGATGTTCGGGACGAGCTTTCTTCAGCGAAGGAATCCGCCCGTCCCGTAAGCGAGGCGATCATGGAGAAACAGAATCCGCGGCATACGGTCCCGCTCCTCATGTGGGCCCTGGTGATCCTGCTGACACTCCTGGCCGCAGGCTGCGGCAGGGGGATGAGGCCCGCGGTGGGTGACCGCTCGCTGGTCGTTGTCTTCGCCGACGAGGAGAGCTGGACCACGTACGGGGAGGCCCTCGACTCGGTGTGGCGACGAAGGGTCGACACCCCCCGGCGGGAATACGTCTTCGAGGTGCGCCGCATCTCCCCTGACTCGTGGGACTATTTCCAGCGCTTCCGGAACATCGTGATCTGTGCGGCCATCGGGGACGCCACCCGTGCCGGGGAGCGGATCCGCGGGATGCTCTCTCCCGAGGCCCGACAGCGGATCCTGGACGAGCAGCGCGCGGTCCATATCGTCCGGGAGGATGTGTGGCGGAGGGGACAGACCGTGGTCATCCTCACCGCCGACAACAGCCAGCGCCTGCTGGACTACTTGGAGCGGAACCGGGAGACTCTGTTCGACGCCCTCCGGCAGCGGCTCTACGAGTCGGTACGCCGGCTCCTCTATGCCCGGGGGGAGCGCTTCGAGGTGGAGGCGCGCATGGTCGAGGAGTGGGACTTCCTCGTCCGGGTCCCCGAGGGCTGGCGCCTCGATGACGAGGAAGCGGAGAACCGCTTCCTCCGGATGATCAAGTACCTGCCCGAACGGTGGTTCTTCGCATACTGGGTCCCCGAGGAGTCGATGGAGGAGGAGGGGGTGGTCTGGATCCGGCAGCTGGAAGAGGTCGGAAGGGCCATGCAGGAGGGGGCGGACCCCGACCCGGCGCTCGTGACCTCCCTGGGCCGGGAGGCGATGGACTTCCGGGACCGCATCACCCGCCGCTACTACGATGGGGACGACATCAACCGTGAGGAGACCACCGCGACCCTGGTCACGTTCAACGGCCGGCCGGCCGTTCGGCTGCAGGGGCTGTGGGAGAACGACGAGGAGTTCGTGGGCGGTCCGATGGTGACCTACTGTTTCTGGGACGAACCGACCCGCCGTGTCTGGTGGCTGGACGGGGCGGTCTTCCATCCCAACGAACCCAAGCTCTCGCATCTCCGGCAGGTGGACGTGATGCTGCAGACCTTCCGCGCCGGGCCCGAGGCTCGGGAGTACCTGACATCGATCGAGGAGTTCCTGAGTGAAGAGCGCTGATTCCTCCCTGCGTATCCTCGTCACCGGCGGTGCGGGGTTCATCGGTTCCCACGTCACCGACGCTTTCATCGCCCGCGGTCACGCCGTGGCCGTGCTGGACGACCTGAGCACCGGAGACCCTGCTCTGATACATCCCGGGGCGGAGTTCTTCGAGGGGGATATCCGCGACGCGGAACGTGTGGAGGATGTCTTCCGCTCCTTCCGCCCCGATGTGCTCGACCACCATGCGGCGCAGATGGACGTGAGGCGCTCGGTGGCCGACCCACGCTTCGACGCGGAGGTGAACATCCTGGGGAGCCTCACCCTGCTGGACGCCTGTGTGCGTCACGGGACGGGGAGGGTCATCTTCGCCTCCACCGGCGGCGCCATCTACGGCGAGCAGGAACGGTTCCCGGCCGACGAGGGGCACCCGGCGGACCCGGTGAGTCCCTACGGGGCGGCGAAGCTGGCGGCGGAGAAATACCTGAACGTCTACCACACTCTCCACGGTCTCAGCTACGCGGCCCTGAGGTACGGCAACGTGTATGGGCCGCGGCAGAACCCCTTCGGGGAGGCCGGGGTGGTGGCCATCTTCACCCACATGCTCCTGGAAGGGGAGGAACCGGTGATCAACGGGGACGGGCTGCAGACCCGGGACTACGTATACGTGGGAGATGTGGTGGCCGCGAACCTGGCGGCCCTCGAGGGCACCGGGTCCCTGGTCGTGAACATCGGGACCGGCCGGGAGACCACGGTGGTGGACATCTACAGGGGGGTGGTGGAAG
>JAWOFN010000082.1:0-34430 GCA_046497505.1 bacterium
CTTCGTGGTTCTCTGAGGATGGGACGAAGAGCGCTCAGGCAGGGTTTACGCTACGGCAGGACCACGACCTCGGTCTTCACGGCCTTCACCAGTTCAGCCAGGGCCAGCATTTCCGCGTTGTGCATGCGGACGCACCCCTTGGAGATGTTCTTCCCCAGGGCGCTGGGATCGTTGTTCCCGTGCATGGTCCAGTCTTTGTAGAACGGGATCTGACGGGAGCCGTAGGGGTTGTATTCATGACCGTACGGCACGTTGGTCCGTTTCCAGCGGCTGATCGGTCGGAAATCCACATAGAGCACGTGGTAGCTCCCCTCCGGGGTGCCTTTGCCGATCTCAGGGTTGCCCACCGCCACGGGAGTCTCGTAGAGGAGCTGCTCATCGTGGAACCAGCGGGCGGTGTGGATACCCTTGTGGATCTCGATGCGGGTGATAAGAGGCTCCCCCAGGTCGCGGAATACCCATCGGACGGCCCGGCCCCAACGCCGGGCATCCTCATGGACCTGCTCGGCAGCAGGGTTTCGAAACCCTCCCCGGAAGACGGCGTCCATCTTCTCAACCGGGTCCTGAGGGGCATTCCCCCCCCTGCCGAGCGTGAACACGTCCTCGACCCCGATGTCCTTCAGTGAATCGATATAGGCTGTCATGCGGGTTTTCAGGGCCTCGACACGGGGAGCGGGATCCCCTCCGGGGATGGAAGACGCCACAGGAGGTGAAGATTGGGCGAAAGCGGGCGGGAGGCTCCCGGGCAACAGGATTGTGACTGCTATGATACACAGTTTCGAGAGCCTCGCAGGACCTCCTGAAGACCCTTTATACATCGATCGTCCTGTCTCCGCTACGCTTTGTGATCCGGTCCTGCCGACGTGCCGTGCGATGTGTCGTGCTCGGCGATATCGGCGATGTAGGGGATACGCCAAAAACGTCCCTGCCAGGCGTTCCAGGCCCCCACGACCGCGAAGATCACGCAGATGGCCAGTCCCAGACCCAGCAGGGTCCGGGTCACCTCCGGGATGAGGAGGAGGAGCAGGGCCAGTTCCACGAGCATGAGGACCACTCCCTGCCGGGCATGTCGGCGGAGTTGGTCGTCCGCGTCTTCCTGCAGGAGCGGGAGCAGACAGAGAACCGGTACGTAGGCGAGTATCGCCATCAGGGTGTCCCGCCCGGGTCCCGCGGGGCGGACGGAAGGTCCCACCGGGTCTCCCTCCGGACCACGTCCGTAGGGGTCCTGTCCGGGATCGGGTCCCCCTGCACCAGGTCGGTCGGTCATGGGTGCTCAGCCTCCCTTGTGGGCCAGGGCCGCCAGCTCGATGGCAGCACGGTCGGCCTCGGCGAAATCGGGGAAGTCGTTCTTGATGCGCTCGTAGACGCGCATGGCCTCCTGCGGCATGTCCGCGTTCCGATAGCAGCGCCCGGCCTGGAGCAGGAAGATGGGCGCACCGGGCTGGGCATGCCGGGCCTCCGCCGCCTCCTCGTAGAGTCTTGCCGCCTCGGCGAAGTCACCGGCGGACTCGGTACAGGCGGCGATACCCGCCCGGGAGGCCGACCTCAGCATGGGCACGTCTCCGTGACGATCCAGGTAGCGCTGGTAGAAAGTCCGGGCGGAGTCGACCGCCCCCTCCTGGAAGAGGAGGCCGGCCATCATCACGGTGGCTCGGCCGGCGCTGTCGGTACCTCCGAATCGCTGGATCGCTTCGTTGAGGAGGGCCCTGGCCGTCTCGGTCTCTCCCGCGTCGATGGCGTAGCCCGCCTGCAGAGTGAGCAGCGAAGCGCGCTCCTCGGCGGCCGCAGCGGCGCGGAGGGAACCGGCGATGACCACACCCACCAATACCAGGGCCACGAAACCCCCGATGAGGTATCTCTGGTTCTTCCGCGCCCATTCCGCCGTCTCCAGCGTGCGGGTCACGAACTGGTCCTCTTTGATCTTCTGCTTGGTGATGTGCTTCTTGGGACGCAGCATCTAGGTCCTGTTTCCCTCGCTCGAACGTGGTGAGAAGCCGGCCGACTCTATCCGCCCGGACCGCCGGGGCAATCTACTGAGGGCCGGTCGGGTGAGAAAGGGTAAAGGGCTCCGCAGACCCTGTCGACCGGTCGGTGAGGCGTGCGGGGAGAGGCTACAGCAGATCCAGTTCCTTGAGCCGTGCCTCTTCCCGCCTCCAGTCCTCCTTCACCTTCACCCACAGCTCCAGGTAGACGGGACGGCCCAGGAACTCCTCGATCTCCTTGCGGGCCCTGGTGCCCACTTCACGGATCGCCCGTCCCCCCTTCCCCAGGAGGATCCCCTTCTGAGACGGCCGTTCGACGAAGATGTTCACACGGATGTAATCTTTCTCTTCCCTGCCCCGCTCTTCCATCTCATCCACCCGGGTCATCGTAGCGTAGGGGACCTCCTGGCCGAAACGGTGGAAGACCACCTCGCGGACCAGTTCGGAGATGAAGAAGCGTTCGGGCTGGTCGGTGATCATCTCGTCGGGGTAGAGCCTGGGTCCCTCCGGGAGGCATCGCACCACCTCCTGGAGCAGGTCATCGATCCCCTCCGACTTCAGGGCGCTGATGGGTACCATGGCCCGGAAGTCGTGGAAGTCCCGGCAGCGGTCCATGAGGGGGAGCAGCTTCGGCTTGGGTGTCCGGTCCACCTTGTTCAGGGCCAGGACCACCGGCGTGCGTTCGCCCGCGGCTTCCAGCGCGGCCTTCATGTCCGGCTCCGGGTCACGGTCCACCAGGCCGGAGGCGTCGATCATCAGGAGGAGGACGTCGGAACCTTGGATGGCGTTCCGGGCGTGCTGCTGCATGACCTCGTGGAGCCGGTAGGCAGGGTCCAGGAGACCCGGGGTGTCCACCAGTACCGCCTGGTAGTCGTCGGTCGAGAGCACACCGATCACGTTGCGGCGGGTCGTCTGGGGCTTGGGGGATATGATGGAGAGCTTCATCCCCACCAGGGCGTTCAGCAGGGTGGACTTGCCGACGTTGGGGACACCCGCTATGGCCGCGTAACCGCAGAGCGAGGTGCCACCGGCACGAGGACTCACGGGGTGGAGGTGTCTTCCTCGTCCATGTCCGGGTCCGGTTCCTCGGTGAGCATCAGTGCGATGCCCGAGAGCATGACCTCGGGCCCCAGGCGCGTGAAGTCGCCGCTGAGCATGGAAGTCTGGACGTTCGAGTAGAGGGAACAGGCGGCTTCCCGCTCCACGGTGAGTCCGCTGACGAACTCCTCCCGTTCGGCGACGAACGTCACCTCGCCCAGCAGGGTGCTGACTACGTAGCCGGAGACGAAGTGCAGCTGCAGATGAGTGTCATGGGTGTATACGCTGACCAGGGAGCCGTGGTCCTCGCCGATGGGGATGTCGGGATAGATCTCCACCCGTATATGCCGTTCCTGTTCCGGGTTATCCAGGATCAGGGACCAGTGGTCCGCCTCCCGGCGGGCCTCCACACCCAGGACGTTGGCGATCTGTTCGATGTCAGAAGGTTCCAGGCTGCGTTGCATTGGCTAAACCACCAGTGAAGCGACGATCCACATGGTCAGGGCCGAGAGGACCGGTATGCCGAAGTTGTCGTCAACCGCCGCGGTCCCGAAGAGTTCCACCGCCGTAGCAACAAAGGCACCGGCGAGGCCTGCCGTCAACGGGATACCGGGCATCAGGATCACTACGATAGTACACGTAAGCAGGCAGGCGAGAGTTCCTTCCAGTGTCTTGCCCGGGATGAGGGGGGTCCTTCCCCAGCGCTGCCCGATGAGGGCGGCGGCCGTATCCCCCAGGGTGAGGAAGAAGAGGGCGGAGACCGTGATCGGCATGGGGAAGAGCACGATACAGACCAGGGCCGCGAGACAGAGGAAGGTGGAACCGGTCAGTTCGTCCGCTTCGTGGGGCCGCATCGCCATGCCGAGATACCGCGTGAGGAAACGGCCGAAGGCTTCCCACCGCAGCCTCACCAGGTCGACGATGATGGCACCCACCAGGGCTGCCGCGGCCAGAGCGGTGCCCGTGTCGGCAGGCAGGATCAGCAGGGCCAGCGGCACCACGCTCGAGCTCAGGTGGATGAGCTTGCGATGGACCTCGTAGGGGCGCAGCTGTCCCTTCTCGCCGTTCTCGGAGGGGTCGGTCATATCAGGGGGCGCCTGTCGTACCGGGTCGTCCATGGTGCCTCCTACATAGGCGCCGGCGACAGGTACGTCAACGGCTTTCGGGCGCGTTGAAGCGCAGGGTGAACACCTTCTCTCGGTAGGTGTAAGAGGAGTAGGTGGGCTCGACGACCACCTCGACCCAGCGTAGCGGGCGGTCGGACCGAAGGTCCACCCCGACACACCCCCTGCCCGGCCGCTGGAAGCTGCGGCGCAGGACCTCCTGGCGCCCTCCCCCCTCGTAGCGCACCCGTACCGTCAGGTACGCGAATTCGGTGAGGAAGAGGCCGAGCTGGAGGTCGGTCCCCTGCTGGACCGCGGTGACGTCCCGGGCGTCCGCCCCCACCCAGTAGTACTGTGCCCCACGCTCCTCTGCGATGAAGGTCTGCCCGAACCTCCTCCATATCCCGATGCCCCGGACATCCTGGAACTGACGGTCCCCCCTCCCCCTCCCGCCGAAGGCGGTCAGGAAGCGGAGGTCCCTGTCGAACTTCAGGACCCGGTCGGTGGCGGCGTCGGTGACCCACAGGTTGGAATAGAAGTCGGTGGCCAGGTAGCGTGCTTTCAGGGACCGCTGCCCCAGCGAACCGGCGGTGACCCGGGCCGTGACCCCTCCCTCCCGGTCCAGGCGGAGGATCTGGTCCCCTTCCCTGCTCGCCACGAAGAGGGCGCTCTCTCGGAAGTAGGACCAGCTCTGACGGGGGTGGGTGAGGGCGATGGCACCGGGATGGGCCATGACCGTATCCAGCCCCACCGTACGGCGGACCGACCCCTCCATGTCGAAGTAGACCAGGCGCCCGTTCCCGCTGTCGGAGACCCAGACGCCCTCGTCCTCCACCAGCACCGCGTCGTACGGTCGGTCCAGTACGGCCTCTCCCTCCTCCCCCAGGTAGGCCCGGTGACTCAGCACTCGGCCGTCGTTGTACAGCAGGGCGACCCGGTCGTTCCCGGTATCCGCCACCACCACATTGCCCGCGGGGTCGGCGTCGATCCCATGGGGCTCGAGGAACTGCCCCTGTCCCGACCCCTTCGACCCGTACCGGCCCAGGGAGTACATGCTGCTGTTGTAGATGATCTCTCCCCGGCCGGAGTTGACGCCGTAGACCGTGACCTCATCGTCGTCGCCGTCGTCTTCCGGGTCGTTCCAGACATCCAGCACCGTGACCGCGACCCCCTGGGGGTCGTCGAACCGTGTCTGTCCCCTTGAATAGATGCGAAGGTGGGTGGGGCCTGCCCGCTGCATCCCCCAGGTGTGGAGGAAGGTGGGGAACACCAGGCTGGTCTCGTGCCCCGGTTCCACCCGCACGATCTGAGCGGTCCGGGGGGGGATCTCCTGGTCCTCAGCGGGCCGGGCACTCCGCGACATCCCGGCCGCCAGGGCGAGGGCCCCCAGGAGGATTAGGAGCGGGGCCCGCCTCATCGGATCACCGAGAACTGCAGCACGCGGGTGGTGTCACCGGCCCGTGCGACGAGCAGGTAGATGCCCGATGACACGTATCCGCCGCCCTCATCCCGGCCATCCCATCCCAGGTCCATGTCGGCGGTGAAGTGACGGCCCGGAGGCATCCCGCCGAGCCTCCGGTACCAGACACGGCGGCCGTTCATGCTCCGGACCTCCAGCGACACATCATCTGTCTGGTCCAGGGTGAAGGCGAAGAAGGTGTTCTCCATCCGCCCCGGACGGAAAGGGTTGGGGTAGTTCTGCAGGAGATGGAAGCCGCTGCCCCCCACCCGATCGGAGGTCAGGTGGGTGCTGACCCGGCCCTCCAGGTCCGCGGAGGCCGTCACGGATGTCCCGGTGAGGTCGGTGTTGTCGCCGGACCAACCCCATCTGAGCAGGAATGCGTAGCTGGACCAGTCCAGCAGTTCCAGTGAGGCCCCGCTCCCGGCGGGTGAGGCGCTGACCGCCGCCGCCGAGAGGATGGACGAGGGGCCCTCCCCTGCCGCCCCGATCCCCCATTCCGAATCCTGCAGCGGAGAGACCCTGAGCGCCACACCTCCCGGGGCCGGGTCGGGGACGGGTGACAGGTGGTAGGCGGCCGCCAGGCGGGGCAGGTCGATGGAGACGGTCTCGAGGTCCGGGACATCCACGGTCCTGACCTCCGGATAGGCGGCGCCCTCCTCGAAGTATCGTGCGGGATCCGCACGGGAGCCGGTGTGGACCTGCCAGAGCGTGAAATCCCCCCAGGCCCGCTGGAGGTCGGTCCCCTCGTCCTGCAGGAAGCGTCGGTGCGCCTCCAGCGGTGTGACCCGATCCTCTCCGACGATCTCCCACACCCTCCGGTTCGCGCTCTCACCGAACACCCGGTGCATGTACCAGCCCCATAGCGCCGCGCCGTACTTGTGATTGGCCGGTCCCACCGTGATTCCGTCCGCATCCAGTGAGACCTCCGGGTTGTTCTGGAAGCTGGGGAGGTAGAAGTAGTAGTCGTTGATCCCGTCGTAGAAGATGTCCTCATGATAGGTGGCCGAGAGTTCGGCGAACCACGTGTAGTCGTAGAGGGCCGGGGACACGCCGGGGAGACTGTACGCCAGCTGGATGGCATGATGGTACTCGTGGGCGACCGTCACCCGAAGGCTCTCGAGCGGAGGGTGACCGTAGATGCCGGGCGGGTAGTCGTTTTCGAGGACCATGTGGCTGCTCGAGACGTACGGGGGCCGGTCCGGGGTCTCATCCGGTTCCACATATCCGAAGAAGCCGGGCAGATCCAGGAAGTACACGTCGTAGCGGGGGTCCTCCACGTCGTCCACCGGAGGTTCGCGCCAGCCCAGGGCGAGGTAGCCGGCCCGGACGCTGTCGAGGGCGGCGGCTGCCGCCTCGATGAAGTCGGGTACACCGTCGTCGTCGGCATCCCCCTCCAGGACCGCATGCACCCCGGACCGGGTGTAGTGGAGGCGGAAGCCGCCGCCGGGAGAATCGAAACTCTCAGGATCCGTGTAGCTGAAGCGCACCCGCTGCGGCCCCCCGGCCGCCCTGCCGCTCTGGGCGAGCGCCGCAAAGAGGGCCGGCACGGCGCACTTGACGGGATGCCCGTCGGCAGCCTCCGCCTGGAGCACCGCCTGTGCCGCTTCCGATCGCAGCAGTTCCAGGCTGGTCCCCGGACCCTGTGCGGCTGCCGGGACGGTGTGGATCCCCGCGAGGGCGGCAAGCACGAAGAGGCCGCGGCGGCTAGACTTCCTCATCCTCGTCCGTCCCCTCCCTCAGCCCGTAGCGGTCCATCTTCCTGTGCAGGGTGCTGGGGTCGATACCCAGGGTCTCGGCCGCCCGGGTCTTCACCCCTCCCGACTGGTCCAGGACCCACTTGATGTAGGCCTTCTCGATCGTCTCGAGGGTGGGGGTGACCGTCTCCCGCTTCAGGGCCCCGAGACGCTCCTCGGGAGGCCGGGTGAGCCGGGCCGGCAGGTCCTCTGCCCCGATGACCTCCTTGTCGCTGATGATGACCGCTCGCTCCACCGCGTTCTCCAGCTCACGTACGTTGCCGGGCCATTCGTACCCCTGCATGAGTCGGAGGGCCCCTTCGCTGAAGCGGCGTTCCTGTCGGGTGTATCGGTCCAGGAAGTGTCTTGCCAGGAGGGAGATGTCCTCTTTCCTGTCCCGAAGGGGGGGGATCGGGATGGGGACCACGTTCAGCCGGTAGTAGAGGTCCTCCCGGAAGCGCCCTTCCGCCACCATCTCCTCCAGGCTCGCGTTGGTGGCCGCGATCATCCGCACGTCCACGCTGGTCGGCCGGGTGCCCCCGACGGGGACCACTTCCCGTTCCTGGAGGGCTCGGAGGAGCTTCACCTGGATGGGGGGGCTCATCTCGCTCACCTCGTCCAGGAAGAGGGTGCCGCCGTCCGCCACCTGGAAGAGTCCCTCCTTGTCCTTCACCGCCCCGGTGAAAGAACCCTTCTTGTGACCGAAGAGCTCCGATTCCAGCAGGTTCTCGGGCAGTGCGGCGCAGTTGACCGAGACGAAGGCCCCGTCGGAACGGCTGCTCAATTCATGGAGGGCCCGAGCCACCAGTTCCTTGCCCGTACCGCTCTCCCCGGTGATAAGGACCGTGCTGGGGCTCGGAGCCACTTTCATGATGAGGTCACGGACCTCCTGGATGGCGCTGCTCTCGCCCAGGATCCGCTCGGGCCCCGCCTTCTCCCGGACGGTCTTCCTCAGGTAGAGGTTCTCGCTGCGCAGCTTCCGCTGTTCGAGGGCCCGGTCCAGGCGGGATTTGATCTGCTCGATCTTGAAGGGCTTGGTGACGTAGTCCAGCGCTCCGAGCTGCACGGCCTTCACGGCGGTGTCGAGTGAGGCGTAGGCGGTCATCAGGATGACCTGCGTATCGGGGCTGGTCTCCTTGATGGCCTCGAGAAGCGAGACGCCGTCCATCCCGTCCGGCATCCGGATATCGGTGAGGACGATGTCCCAGGTCCCTTCACCGAAACGTTCGAGGGCCTCTTCCCCGCTCTGAGCCGTGGTGGTGTCGTACCCCATCCTCCCCAGGGCGATGCTGAGGAACTCCCGCATGGACGCCTCGTCGTCCACGATGAGGATGCGTGCGCTCATGCGTTCTCCTCCGCCCGGGGAAGATAGACCCGGAAGGTGGTGGTGCCGTCCCGGGATGGCGCGTAGAGGATACGGCCGTCGTGACTCTCAACGATACGCTGGACCACAGCCAGTCCCAAGCCGGTTCCTCCCCGCTTGTCGGTGTAGAAGGGCTCGAAGATCTCGCCGGCGTTCTTCACCGGCACACCCGGACCGTCGTCCTGGACCCACACCTCCACCATCTCCTCCCCCAGGGAGAATTCCTCGCCCGGCCCGGGGCACCTCACCCGGACCTCCCCATCTCCGCTGATGGCCTCCAGTCCGTTCAGGACCAGGTTCAGGAAGACCTGCTTCATCTGACCGGGGTCACCCATGATGGGCGGACACCCATCCACGTCCACCACGATCTCCCGCTTCTCCCGGAAAGAGGGATGGTTGCGGGCCAGGGTGATCACATCGTCCAGGAGGGGGCCGAGTTCTACGGGCACCCTCTCAGCGCGCTCGATGCGGGCATAGTTCAGGAAGTCCTCCACGATCTCGTTCACCCGGGCGGACTCGTTCTGTACGAGCCGGAGCAGGCGCTGGTCCTCCTCGTCCTCCAGGTCCGCGGACTCGCTGAGCACCTCCACCGAACCGCTTATCGAGGCGATGGGGTTGCGGAGTTCGTGGGCGATCCCCGCACTCAGCTCACCGATCACGGCCAGCCGGTCCTGTCGACGTATCTTCTCCTCGACCCGCTTCGCCTCGGTCAGGTCCTGGAAGATCAGGACCACGCCCCGGATGGACTCCTCCCCCTCCAGGATGGTGGGACTCACCCCCAGCGGGATCTTCCGCCCGCCGGGCAGTTCCACCTGCACCTCGTTGCGGAGCGTCACGTCATCTCCTTCGAAGCAGCGGCGGATCAGTTCTCCCAGATGCTCCAGGCGGCCGGTGAAGACACGGTCATACGGACGCCCCTGGGGTTCCAGGCCGGAGATGTCGAGGATCTCCCGGGCGGCCTGGTTGAAGAAGACGATCCGTCGATCCGCATCCACGGTCACCAGGCCGGATTCCAGGTTCGCCAGCACGTCGCTGGTGTCCAGACGCACCCGCTCCATGCGCCGGCTCAGTTCGGACAGTTCCTTCACGATGGTGACCTGGTTCTCCGCCATGTATCCGCTGATGAACGCGGCGGCGAAGAGGGAGAGACTCGCAGCCAGCCATCGGGCCAGGAGCTCCCCCCCCTCCTGGCTGGTCACGAGATCCAGCATCACCGCCTCCTGCACATAGGAGGGACCGTATTCCGCCAGGAAGCCCCGGGCGTCCAGATAGATCAGGAGGGCGAGGGCGATGGTGCTGAGTGAGGCCGCGAAAAGGCTGCCGCGGAGGTAGAGGAAGGCACTGGCCAGAACGACGGGGACCAGGAAGATGAGCATGAGCGTGCTGGAGGAGGCCCCTGTGTAGAACACCACCAGGCCCATGAGGAGCACATCCAGGAAGACCTGGACGTAGAGGGGGTCCTCGTCGAGGGGGACCTCCTCCTCCAGGGAGGAGAGGAGCCATGTGCTGGAGATGATGTAGACGAGGGTGAGACCCGCCAGGGGGATATCCACTACCCAGAGGGCATCGGGGCCGTAGTTGCCCCTCAGGAGGAAGACGCCGGCGGCGGCGATGAACAGGACCACGGTGATCCGCAGTACCTGGATGAACCGGATACTTCGAGGCCGCGCGAGGATGGCCATGGGCTACGCCGTCCGGTGGTCGGGGTGGGCCGTCAGCTCACGACCTTCATCATGTCGAACAGCGGGAGGTACATGGCGAGCACCATGCCGCCGATGACCACACCCAGGTAGACGATGATGATAGGCTCGATGATGGAGGTGAGGCCGTCCACGGCGGTATCGACCTCCTCCTCGTAGTAGTCCGCCACCTTTTCCAGCATGCGGTCCAGCTCACCGGTCTGTTCCCCCACGTTCACCATCTGGATCACCATCGGGGGGAACACCTCCGCCCTGGCAAGGGGGTCGGTGATGGTCTCCCCGCCCCCGATGCTGGATCGTGCCTCCTGCAGGGCGTCCTGGAGGATCCGGTTGCCGGCGGTCTTGGCGGTGATGTCGAGGGCCTCCAGGATGCTCACACCGGAACGCAGGAGCGTACCCAGGGTGCGGGAGAACCGTGCCACGCTCGACTTGCGGACGAGGTCTCCCAGCAGGGGCATGTTGAGTTTGAAGTTGTCCACCACCTGCTCCCCCTGGTCGGTGGCATAGTACCGCTTGAAGAGGAACCAGATGCCCGTACAGCCGGCGATCAGGAGCAGGATGTACTGCTGGAGGAACTCGGACATCCCCACCACGATCTTGGTGGGCAGGGGGAGCGGCACACCCGAGGACTCGAACATCTGGACGAAGTTGGGGATCACCACGATGAGGAGGGTGGCGGTTGCGCCGACGGCCACCGTGAGGACCACCACGGGATACATCATGGCGCCCTTGATCTTCCGTTTCAGGGCGTCTGCCTTCTCCTTGTACTCCGCGATGCGCAGGAGCACGTCGTCCAGGATACCCCCGATCTCACCGGCGGCGACCATGTTGATGAAGAGGGAGTCGAAGGTGCTCTTGTGCTTGGCCATGGCTTCGGAGAGGGTGCTCCCGGACTCCACGTCCCGGGTGATGTCCTTGATGATCTCCTTGAGCCGCTCGTTCTCCATCTGCGTGCCCAGGATGTTCAGACACTGCACCAGCGGGAGCCCCGCGTCGATCATGGTGGCGAACTGTCGGGCGAACTGGGTCACGTCCTGGGCGGGGACCTTCTTGCTCCCGCTCAGGAAGGGGATGGTGATCTCGGTGGGCTTCTTCTTGACCCTGGCGTCCGCGACCCGTCGGGTCTGCAGCACCTGGCGGGCCTGTTCGATGCTGTCGGCTTCTACCTCGCCCGAGACTTCCTTGCCCCCCGCCGACTTCCCCTCATAGGTGAATACCGGCATGGATCATGCCCCCTTCCGAGCGGCTGACAGGTTCCCGCTCGAACCGCTTCGACTGAGCATCTCCTTCAGCTCTTCATGGTCGGACGACCGCAGCATCGCCTCTTCCCTGTCGATCTGGCGGCGTTTGACGAGTTCCAGCAGTGACTGGTTCATCGTGCGCATACCGTGCTTCGTACCTACCTGCATGATACTGTAGATCTGGTGGATCTTGTTGTCCCGGATCAGGGCCCGGACCGCGGGGGTGCATACGAGGATCTCGAGGGCCGCGACCCGCCCGCCCCCCACCCTGGGGAGGAGCTGCTGGCTGATGACCCCTTCCAGTGTCAGGGAGAGCTGGGTCCGGACCTGCTGCTGCTGGGTGGTAGGGAAGACGTCGATGAGACGGCTCATCGTCTGGGCAGCGCTGTTGGTATGCAGCGTACCGAAGGCCAAGTGACCGGTCTCGGCGATGGTCAGGGCCGCCTCGATGGTCTCCAGGTCGCGCATCTCGCCGATGAGGACCACATCCGGATCCTGCCGAAGGGCTGCCCGGAGGGCGTTGTGGAAGCCCATGGTGTCCGCACCCAGCTGACGCTGGTTGACGAGGGCCCGCTTGTGGTTGTGCACGAACTCGATGGGGTCCTCGATGGTGAGGATGTGCACCGGCTCCTCGGTGTTGACGCGGTCTACCATGGCCGCCAGTGTGGTGCTCTTCCCCGAACCGGTGGGACCGGTGACCAGCACCAGCCCGTTGGGACGCTCGCTCAGTTCTTTCACCACCGGGGGCAGGCCGAGTTTCTCGAACGTGAGTATCTCGTAAGGGATGGTCCGGAAGACAGCGGCCACAGCACCGCGCTGCATGAATACGTTCCCGCGGAAGCGGCTGAGGCCCTTGATGCCGAAGGAGAAGTCGAGCTCCATCCTCTCCTCGAACTCCTTCTTCTGCTTCTCGGTGAGGACGCTGTAGGCCAGGGCCTGGGTCTCCTCCGGCCCCATGGCGTCGTAGTTGCTCATCCGCACCAGGTCGCCGTCCACCCGGATCTGCGGGGGGGTCCCCACACTCAGGTGGAGGTCGCTCCCCCGACGGGAGACCATCTCCTCCAGCAGACCGCGCAGGTTCAGCGTCGCCATGATTCCCTATCCCCCCTCAGATGTCCGCTGTCTCGCGGAGCACTTCCTCGAAGGAAGTGACCCCTGCCCTCATCTTCTGCACGGCATCACCCCGCAGGGTGAGCATGCCGTCCTTGATGGCCTGATCCTTCATCTTGTAGGTACTCGCCTCGTCCAGGACCATCTGCTTCAGCCCCTGCGTCATCGGCATGACCTCATAGACACCGGTCCGGCCCTTGTAGCCGGTCTGGTTGCACTTGGGGCATCCCACCGGCTCGAAGATCTCGACACCCGTCTCGGATTCGGGCAGGTCGAGCATGGCGGCCTGTTCGGCGGACAACCTGGCGGCCTTGCGGCACTCCTTGCAAAGGCGCCGGAGCAGACGCTGTGCCTGGATCACGTTCACCGACGACGCAATCAGGAAGGGCGCCAGCCCCATATCGATCATTCGGTTGATGGTGCTGGGCGCATCGTTCGTGTGGAGGGTGCTGAGCACGAGGTGGCCGGTGAGGGCGGCCTTGATGGCGATCTCGCCGGTCTCCAGGTCACGGATCTCACCCACCATGATGATATTGGGGTCCTGACGGAGGAAAGACCTCAGCGAGGCTGCGAAGGTCAGTCCGATCTCGCTCCGCACGTTGACCTGGTTGATCCCGTTCAGGTTGTACTCGACCGGGTCCTCGGCGGTCATGATGTTGACATCGGGGCTGTTGAGCAGGCTCACCGCCGAGTAGAGGGTGGTGGATTTCCCCGACCCGGTGGGGCCTGTGACCAGGACCATGCCGAAGGGCTGCTTGATGCCGTGCATGAAGTGATCGAGCGCGTCCTGGGTGTATCCCAGCTTGGTAAGGTCCAGGGCCAGGTTGCTCGAGTCGAGGATACGCATCACGACCTTCTCGCCGAAGATCACCGGGAGGACGGAGACACGCAGGTCCACGGTCTTCCCCCCGGTCTTCACCTTGATGCGCCCGTCCTGGGGGATCCTCCGTTCCGATATGTCCAGGTCGGCCATGATCTTGAGGCGGCTGACCACAGCGGCCTTGAGGCGGAAGGGGATGGGTGACATCTCCACCAGGGTGCCGTCGATGCGGTAACGCACACGGACGGCCCGTTCATACGGCTCGATGTGGATGTCGGAGGCCCCGCGGCGGATGGCGTCGATGATGATGGAATCCACCAGCCGGACCAGAGGAGCGTCGGAGATGGCGGCCTCGAGGGCCTCCTCCTCCATCTCCTCCTCCTCTTCCAGCACCTCGAGGGCGTCGTCCCCCAGGTCCTTGAGCACGTCCTCCATCGCCTCGGCCGCCATCTGGTCGCCGTTCGCGTAGTGATGCTCGATGGCGGCCTTGATGTTCGCCTCCGAAGCGATCACCGGCTTCACGTTGTAGCCCGTGACGAACTTGATGGAGTCGAGTACGAAGATGTTCGTGGGATCAGCGGCGGCCACGGTCAGGGTGTTCCCGCTCTTCCGGATGGCGACCACGTTGAACTTCTTGGCTACGTCGGGGGGGATGATCTTCACCACTTCGCTGTTGAGTTCGTCCCCGTTCTCGAGGTCCACGACCTCGACGTTGAGCTGTTTGCCGACGTAGTTGAGGATCTGTTCCTCGGTGAGCACACCCATATTCACCAGGTTGGCACCCAGGGTCCCTCCCTCGGTACGCTGGTTGGAGAGGGCCTCCTCGAGCTGTTCCTTCGAGATGGCGCCCGCCTTGATGAGCATCTGTCCCAGCTTAAGGGCCATTCGCTATCACGATCCTCAGGGAGTCATGCAAGGGTGATGATCGCCGCCAGGACGAGGAGGAGGAGGGCGGCGAGCCAGATGACCGACCGGGAGGATACACGGTCGCCTCGTATCGCGGGTGTTCGCCGGAATCGGACCCGGCGTGGGTCCTCCGATCCCTCGCCTTCCTTCTTGGCGGAAGCAGATCCCGCTCCCTCCCCGTTCTCCCCCCCTGTCTGGAAGCGCTTCCTCTGTCGCAGACGTACCACGCACGCCTCCCCAGGGCAAGGAATTTGCGGGCCGGAACATCATACCACAAGTACATCGGGGGAGTGAACCGTGGCGCGTCCCCCGACATCTCAGAACGGCTGCACCCCACCAAGAACATAGGACGTGAAGCCGACAGGCACCATGAGGATACGGAAGAAGGTCTCGTCGAAGACGAAGATGAGGAGGATGAGCACCAGGAGCCCGTACCGGCTCGTCCGCATGTAGATCCGGCGTGTGCGGTGATCGAGGAAACGCATCACGATCTTCGAACCGTCCAGCGGGGGGACCGGCAGGAGGTTGAACCAGGCCAGGACGATGTTGATGTAGAAATAGAAGTGCAGCATGAGGAGCAGGCCGCCGAGGAGCCCCCCCTGCCCTGTCCGGAAGAGCTGCATGCCCGGCTCCGCGAACAGGCGGAACCCGACCCCGACGACCGCCGCCTGCATGATGTTGGAGGCCGGTCCCGCTCCGGCGATCCAGAACATGTCGCGCACCGGGTCCTTGAGGTTCCGGACGTCCACAGGTACCGGTTTCGCCCACCCGACCATGCGGGTGACGACGAGGACCACGGTCCCGATGGGATCGAGGTGTGCCAGGGGGTTGAGGGTCAGCCGCCCCTGGAGGCGGGCCGTGGGATCGCCCAAAAGGTCGGCGGACCAGGCGTGGGCGGCCTCGTGGATGCTCAGCGCCACCAGGATGGGCGGGATGATGAGGAGGACCTCTGCCAGATAGGTTGCGGACATCAAGCCCAAGATGGGCGAAAGGATGTTCGCGTCAACGTCCTTCGTCCCGGCGCCGGATCAGACGCCGGGCTTCCGCAAGGGCCTCTTCCCGGCTGGTGAAGGCGCCGTCCAGCTGGGCGTGGAAGAGACGTTCCAGGAGCTCACCCATGGCGGGGCCGGGTTCCATGCCCAGTCCCTTGAGGTCCTCACCGCTGACCAGGGGCTCGGTGGGTTCCAGCCGGCACAGGTAGCGCTCGAGCCGATCGGGTGCATAGGGGTTCGCGGCCGAGACGGTCTTCAGGTAGAGGACCGCCTCGGGGGAGAAGTCGCGGAGGATCTCGAAGAGGGCGGAATCCGTCCCGTGATAGGTGCGCTGGAGGAAGTGGAGGGCCGTGTCGCGCCGGTCGGCCAGGGCCGCGGCGGCCCGGCGGGCCGCCTGTCCCATGTGGAAGGACTCCGAGGCCTCATGGGCCCGGTCCATGCCCGCCCGCTCGAAGAGCAGGAGCCAGCGGACGACCCATCCCTCAACCTCCCCGAGGTCCGAGCGGCAGGGCAGCTGCTCATACCATGCCTCCGCCTCGGCCTCCTCCTCCATGAGGGCCTCCACTTCGCCGGGGAGGGGAGTCCCCTCCCCCATGAGGGCGGACCAGATCGCCGTGGATTCGAGCCTCCGTATCGGGGCCGCAGGTCCCGGTTCCTCGAGCAGCAGGACGATCTCGTCGCGGATCCTCTGTCGGCTGACCGTCTCCAGCATCCCCTCGGCCACCGCCTCCTCCAGCAGGACCAGGGTGCGTTCCTCGATGGTGAAGCCGTAGCGGGTCTCGAAACGGACGGCCCGGAGGGCCCGGGTGGGATCGTCCCGGAAGGAGTCCTCGTGGAGGACCCGGACGACCCCCTCTTCCAAATCGTGCCGCCCGCCGTGGGGATCGGTGAAGGCGCCGAAACGGTCCGGACCCAGACGGACCGCCATGGCGTTGATACCGAAGTCGCGGCGTAGGAGGTCCTCCTCCAGCGTCCCCGGGACCACTTCGGGCAGCTCGCCCGGCTCGGGATAACGCTCGGTCCGGGCCGTGGCGACATCCACCTTCCGGCCTCCGGACAGGACCACGAGGGCCGTCCCGAACCGGCGGTATCCGATGGCCTTACCCCCCTCGGACCGGGCAAGGCCGTCGGCGAAGGCCACCCCGTCCCCCTCGACCATCACATCCACGTCCATGACCGGCCGGTCCAGGAGGAGGTCCCGGACAGGTCCCCCCACCAGCCAGGCAGGTACTCCCCGCTCCGCCGCGACCCGTTCCACCGAGCGGAGGGTCATCATGTCCCGGTCGCGCATGTGGGCCTCGAGGGCCGCGGTCAGGTCGTCGCCCGGTTCGGGCAGGTCCATGGGGTCCTCACTCACGAGCGGGGGTGGAAGCTCCTGTGTACCTCTTTGAGGTAGGAACGGTCCACATGGGTGTAGATCTGGGTGGTCGAGATGTCGGCGTGCCCCAGCATCTCCTGTACCGCCCGGAGGTCCGCACCCCCTTCCAGGAGGTGCGTGGCGAAGGAGTGCCGGAGGGTATGAGGTGTCACATGCCGGGATATGCCCGCCAGGTCCACGTACTTCTTCACGATCTTCCAGAAGCCCATCCGGCTCAAGGGCCGTCCCCGATTGTTCAGGAATACCACGTCGGTGACGGGAGCACCCTCGAGGAGCCGCCGCCGGGGACCCTCGATCCACTCACGCGTGTACCTGAGGGCCACATCTCCGAGGGGGACGAGCCGCTCCTTATCCCCCTTCCCCACGACACGGAGCAGCCCCTCCCCGTGGAGGACGTGCTGCTGCTCCAGGTCGAGCAGTTCGGAGACACGCAGTCCCGCGCCGTAGCACACCTCCAGCATGGCCCGGTCCCGGAGTCCCAGGTCCTCCCCGGTGTCCGGCTGGGAGAGGATGGCCTCGACCTGGAAGATGTCGAGGACCACCGGCAGCTTCTTCCACTGACGGGGTCGGTCCGCCTCTCCGGTGGGATCGGACTCCACTTCCCCCTCCCCCCGCAGGAACCGGTAGAAGGTCCGGAGAGCGGAGAGGGCCCGGGCTGCGCTCCGGCTGCTGAGATCCGCCCGGAGGCTCCGCGTATAGGCTTCGATGTCGGCGGGGCCGGCATCCTCCAGGCCCACCCCGTGGTCGGCCAGGAAGCGGAGGTAGCGTCTTATGTCCCGTCCGTACCCCTCGACGGTATGGGGGCTAAGGTTGCGTTCCACCCGCAGGTGGTCGAGGAACTGGATCGCGCGGGGATCGTGTCCCTCCCCCTCTCTCTCGGCCTCCCGGCTCATGGTGCCTGCTCCCCCCCCATGGTCTCCATGATGCGGCGGGCGGTGACCGCCCCGATCCCCTCTACCCGGGCTATGGCTTCCTCCCCCGACTGGAGCATGCGCTTCACGCTCCCGAAATGGCGCAGGAGTTCCCGGGCACGCTTCTCTCCCACGCCGGGGACCTCGGTGAGGAGCGTCGCCCTCACCCGCCCGCCCCGCTGCTGACGGTGATAGCCCACGGCGAACCGGTGCACCTCGTCCCGTACCCGCTGCAGCAGGCGTATCGCGGGGGCACTGCGGCCGAGGGACTGGGGACCCTCCACGTCGGGGAGGTGGATCTCCTCCAGGCGTTTGGCCAAACCGAGTACCGGCATACGGTGCCGGTCGATATCCAGGGAATCGAGGATCCGTACCGCGGCCGCCAGCTGGGTCGCCCCTCCGTCGATGAGGAGCAGGTCGGGGAGGCCCTCGAGGCCCTCCTCCTCCTTGAGGCGGCGGTATCTCCGTTCGACGGCTTCGGCGATGCCCGCGGGATCGTCACCCCCCCGGGCGGCACTCAGCTTGAACTTCCGGTAGCGTCCCTTCTCCGGCTGTCCCTTGCGGAAGGCCACCATGGCCGCCACCGGGTCGGAGCCCTGCACGTGGCTGACGTCGAAGGCCTCGATGAGCTGGGGGGTCCGCGGCAGGTCGAGTTCCTCCTGGAGGGCCGTGATGGCCTTGGGCACGAAGTCGGATCTCTGGGCCTCCTTCACCAGGGCGTCCTTCAGCCGGAACCGGGCATCGGTCTCCGCCATCTCGAGCACCTCGGCCGGTGCGCCCCGGAGGGCCCGTACCACCCGGACCCTGCCCCCCCTCCGTTCGGAGAGGGCATCGGCCAGCACCTCCCGCTCCTCCAGGGGGCCGGGGAGGTAGACCGAGGGCGGGATGTGGCTGGCCCGGAGGAAGTGACGCATGACGAGTCCCCTGAGCACCTCCTGGTCCGGCTGTTCCAGGGGGGTGGTGAGGGTGTAGGTGTCCCGACCCACCAGCCGCCCTTCCCGCACCCGGTAGATGACACCCACCCCCTTCTCGTCCCGCCGGTGGAACGCGACCAGGTCGAAATCGTCTCGTCGCTCCGAGACCACCCGCTGACGTTCGGTAGCCCGCTGGATAGCCGTGATCCGGTCGCGGAGGGAGGCGGCGTGCTCGTAGTTGCGGACCAGGGCCGCCTCCTCCATCTCCTCCTCCATCTGTTCCACCAGCTCGGAGGTGTGCCCCTCGAGGAAGAGGACCACCTCCTCCACCATCCCCCGATAGTGTTCCCTGCTCACCCGCCGGGTGCAGGGGGCCTCGCAGCGGCCGATATGGAATTCGAGGCACTCCCGCATCTCGGGATCGGTGAAGGGGATCTCGTAGTCGCAGGTGCGGAGGGGGAAGATGGAGAGGAGACTCTTGAGCATCTCCTCCATGGCCTGGACGCTGGTATAAGGGCCGAAGTAGCGTGCACCGTCCTCCTCCAGCCGACGCGTCTTGAACACCCGGGGGAAGTCCTCGTCGGTGAGCTTCAGGTAGGGGTACCTCTTATCGTCCTTCAGGTCGATGTTGTACTTTGGACGATGCTCCTTGATGAGGTTCTGTTCCAGGACCAGGGCCTCCACCTCCGATTCCACGGGGATGAAGTCCACCGCCGAGGTGCGGCGGGCCAGGATACCCGTCTTCGGATGGGGTCCGGACCCGGTGAGATGGTTCCTTACCCTGCTCCGGAGGTCCACCGCCTTCCCCACGTAGAGGACGCTGTCCTTCGAGTCCTTCAGGAAATAGACCCCCATTCGCCTGGGGATCGCCTGGATCATG
This sequence comes from bacterium, assembly GCA_046497505.1. Classification (GTDB taxonomy): domain Bacteria; phylum Blakebacterota; class Blakebacteria; order Blakebacterales; family JAWOFN01; genus JAWOFN01. The sequence goes on from JAWOFN010000082.1 coordinate 19,534, forward strand.
GCCCCCCTGTCGTCTTCGATCACGGCCCCTCCCCTACCTCAGCGGTCCGGCGGCGACCTCCGCCGCCTCGATGAGGGTACCGTCGGCCAGCAGCCCGCGGGCGGTCTCGATGTCCGCCGAGAGGACGCGGTCCTCCGCCAGGTGGGGGATGTGGTCCCTCACGGCCCGGTGGACCGCCGCCGTGCCCCTCCCCGGTTCGAGGGGGGCGTGGAAGTCGATGGCCTGGACCGCGCAGAGGGTCTCGATGGCCAGCACGCTCCGTGTATGGTCGGTGATCCGCGATGCCTTCCGTGCCGCGATGGGGGACATGCTCACGTGGTCCTCCCGCCCCGCCCCGGTGGGCACCGAATCGACGCTGGCGGGGTGGGCGAGGCCCTTGTTCTCGCTGACCAGGGCGGCGGCGGTCACCTGGGACATCATGAAGCCCGACTGCAGTCCTCCCCGTTCCGCCAGGAAGGTGGCGAGGTCGCTCCCGGGTGCCTCCATCATGGCGGCGATGCGCCGCTCGCTGATGTTGGCGAGGTCGGCCATGGCCAGGGCGAGGTAGTCCATGACCAGGGCGATGGGTTCGCCGTGGAAGTTGCCGGCGCTGAGGGTCTCCCCCGTCCCGGGGAGGACCAGCGGGTTGTCGGTCACCGCGTTCAGTTCCACCTCCAGGACCTCCCGGACGTGGGCCAGGGCCGCGCGGATCGCTCCGTGCACCTGGGGCATGCAGCGGAGGGAGTAGGCGTCCTGGACCCTCCCGCAGTGGAGATGGGATTCCCGGATCTCACTCCCCTCCATGAGGGCCAGCACGTTGGCCCCCACATCGGCGGGTCCGTGGTGGGGCCGCAGTTCGAAGACCTCGGGGCGGAAGGGGGTGGTGGAGCCTTTCAGACCCTCCACGGTGAGGGCTCCCACCACGTCGGCGGTCCGGACCAGCCGTTCCGCCTCCAGCAGGGTCAGCGCCGCCACAGAGAGGCTGGCCTGTGTCCCGTTGAGGAGGGCCAGGCCCTCCTTGGGGTGGAGATGCAGGGGCTCGATCCCGGCCGCGGCGAGACCTTCGGCAGCGGAGACCGGGTGCCCGTCCTCATCCCATCCCTCCCCCTCCCCGATGAGGAAGAGGGCCAGGTGACTCAGCGGCGTCAAATCACCCGAGGCACCCACGCTCCCCTGGGAGGGGACCCGGGGGACGAGCCCGCTCTCCAGAAGCTGAAGCAGCCGTTCCACCACGACCGGCCGAACGCCCGAACTGCCCCGGGCCAGGACGTTGGCGCGTGTGACCATCATGGCCCGGACCACCTCCTGAGGGAAGGGCTCCCCCACACCGGCGCAGTGACTGCGGACCAGGTTGATCTGGAGGCGGGCCGCTTCCTCGAAGGGTATCCGGACCTCGGCGAACCTGCCGAACCCGGTGTTCACGCCGTAGACGGGCTCCTCACCGGCCGCCGCCCGGGCCACCACCGTCGCCCCTTCCTCCATACGGGAGCGCCCCTCCGCCGTCAGTTCGGCTCGTGCCCGCCGGTCGGCAAGGGCTTCCAGGTCTTCCAGGTCGAGTCGCGTCCCGTCCAGGGGGACCACGGGCCGGTCGGTCACGGGCAGATCCTCCCTCAGCGTGCGGGGTAGGGGTCCGTCTCTCCCCCCCCGGTGCTGCGGGAGAGGAGATGCCGGACGAGTCGAATGAAGGAGCGGGCGTAGACCAGACCGCTGGCCGCGACCAGTGCGGACCCGAAGTACACGAACCAGATCCCGATATCCTGGAGCCGCACCACGTAGAGCAGGAGGGTGAGCATGAGGACGGCGGTGGTCGTCTTCCCCAACAGGTTGCTGGACATCACGATGTCCCGGTTGAGGAAGAGGAGGTAGGAGATGCTGAGGATCACCACGTCCCGGGCCAGGAAGAGGGCCACGAACCAGGCGGGCATCCCGCGGAGGAGGACCAGAACCACTCCCAGGGCACCCACGAAGAGCTTGTCGGCCACCGGGTCGATGATCTTCCCCAGCTGGCTCACCTCGTCCCGGTGCCGGGCGACGATCCCGTCGAGGAAATCGGTGAGGGCCCCCAGGAAGAGGAAGCCCACGGCCAGACCGTCGTAGAGGGGCCGGTTCATCAGCAGGCAGAAGAGCACGGGGGGCAGGAAGAGGAGGCGGACCAGGCTGAGGGCGTTGGCCAGGGTGAGGACCCGGTGCTCTTCGAGGATCTCCTGGCGGCGCTGCTTCCGCCGCTCGCCTTCCCGCCACATCTGACGGGTCTGGTCCACCGCGTCCTTCACGATCCCTCACCCTCCTGGTCGGAGACCCCCAGCAGCTCACGGGCATGACCGTGCACGGACTCCCCGGCCTCCTCTCCCCCCATGAGGACGGCCAGGGCCTCGGTTCGCTCCTCCCCGGTGACCGGGCGTATCCGTGTCCGGGCCTCCCCCTCTTCGAGGTCTTTCTCCACGACCAGGTGTCTGCCTCCCCGTCGGGCGATTTGGGGCAGGTGCGTGATGACCAGTACCTGACGTTCCTCGGCCAGGGCCTCCAGCTTCGCGCCGACCCGGTCGGCGGTCCGGCCTCCGATACCGGCGTCGATCTCGTCGAACACGAGGGTGGGGATCTCCGAGGCCTTCCCGAAGGCTCCCTTCAGGCTCAGCATGATCCGGCTGATCTCGCCTCCCGAAGCCACCTTCTGGAGCGAGAGCATCGGGGCACCGGGGTTCGTCCGGATGCGGAACTCCACCCGGTCGGCGCCGGTGGGCCCCGCCCGGCAGGGTGTGCCGTCGAGGAGCAGCCATCCCTCCGGGGCCTCGCGGGCCTCCACCGCCACCCGGAAGAGGGCGTCCTCCATGTTCAGGTCCTTCAGTTCCTCCATCACCCGTTCCTCCAGCGCCTCGACCGCCTCCAGCCGGGCGTCATGGAGGGAGGCGGCCCGCTCGGAGGCCGCTGAGCGCAGGCCTTCGACCTCTGCCTGCAGCTCCGAGAGGTCCTCGTCCGCGCGCCGGTGTTCGGAGAGGGCTTGCTGCAGCTCCCGCCGGCGTTCGAGCATGGCCTCCATGGTCCCGCCGTACTTCTTGGCCAGTCCGACCAGTTCCCCGTGCCGGTCCCGCAGTCTCACCAGGTGTTCCTGGTCCAGGTCGAAGGAGTCGGCATACCGCTGGGCACCGTGGACGATCTCCTCCAGGGCCACCATGGCATCGGAGGCCAGGGTCCGGAGGTTCGCCAGGCGCTGGTCGATTTCGGCCAGCTCCTCCAGCAGCGAGACGACCCGGTCGAGCCGGTCCATGAGGGGCGCATGCCCCTCGGCCAGGGCTTCCTGGACCTGGCCGGTCCCCTCCATGAGGCGCTCCGCACCCTCCAGGACCCGGAGTTCCGATTCCAGTTCCTCGAGCTCCCCCTCGCCGGGGTCGAGGGCCTCGATCTCGCCCAGCTGGTATTCGTACCGTTCGATCTTCTCCGACCGCTCCTGGATACGCTCCCTCAGCTCGCCGAGCCGTTCTCCCGCTGCCCTCCCTTCCTCCAGCACCCGCCGGTAGGCCTCGCGGTCCTCCTTCAGGCCTGCCCAGGCATCCAGCAGCAGCAGGTGCTGGCCGGGACGCAGGAGGCTCTGGTGCTCGTGCTGGCCGTGGAGGTCGACCAGGGTCTCTCCCACCTGCTTCAAGGATCCCACCGTGACCGATACGTCGTTCAGGTAGGCCCTGCTCCTGCCCTCCGCACTCACCTCGCGGCGGACCAGGAGGGACTCGTCGCTGATGGGTACGCCGATTCCGTCCAGCACATGCCGGGCGGGATGGCCCGGGGGGATGGCGAAGGTCCCCTCGACCAGGGAGCGATCTGCTCCCTGGCGGACCTGCTCGGTGGAGGCCCGGTCTCCGAGGAGGAGCTGGAGTGCCCCGAGAAGGATGGACTTCCCCGTCCCCGTCTCCCCGGTCAGGACGGTGAGACCGTCCGCCAGGTCGACGTCCACCCGTTCGATGATGGCGAAATCGCGTACACGGAGCCTCGATAGCATAGGTTGACAATATAGCAGGGCCTCCGTCGTGCCGGTAGCGGCTTGCGTCCTCACGACGCCGCATCCGCCCTGGACTCACCCCGGCGTTCCCCGACCCGGTAGTGGAGGGCCTCGGCCACATGCCCGGGGACGATCCTGTCCGCCCCCTCCAGGTCCGCGATGGTCCAGGCCACCTTGATGAGACGATGGTACGCCCGGGCGGTCAGGGCATAACCTCGAGCGGCCCGAGCCAGCATCGAACGGGCACCCGGCTCAGGGGGTGGGAGGCGCCTCAGGTCCCCGGCGTTCAGTTCCGCGTTCGTGCCCGGGGGACCGGTCCGTCCCGCCGGATCGAGACCGCACAGGCGCCCGGTGCTCCGGACCCGGGCGTCATGCACGCGCCCCGCCACCGCTTCCGTGGGCTCCCCGTACCCCCGCTCCAGGGCCTCCACCTCCACCGGCGGGACCTCGACGTGGAGGTCGATACGGTCCAGGAGGGGGCCCGAGACCCGGGCACGGTACCGCTGGAGCTGCCAGGGGGAGCAGGTACAGGGGCGCTCCGGGTGACCGTGGAAGCCGCAGGGACAGGGGTTCATGGCGGCGGCCAGCAGGAAACGGCTGGGAAACGTGAAGGTCTGGAGCGCCCTGACCAGGACGATCCTTCCCTCCTCCACCGGCTGTCGGAGGGTCTCCAGGACGCGAGGACGGAACTCCGGCAGCTCATCCAGGAAGAGCACCCCGTTGTGAGCCAGGCTCACCTCCCCGGGCACAGGCACGGCCCCTCCTCCGGCCAGGGCAGCCGGTGTGATGGTGTGGTGGGGGGATCGAAAAGGGGGGCGCAGGACCAGGGGGGCATCCGGGTCGAGCCTCCCGGCCACGCTCCAGACCTTCGTCGTCTCCAGGCTCTGCTCCCTGGTGAGGGGGGGCAGGATCCCCGGCATACGCCGCGCGAGCATGCTCTTCCCTGCCCCCGGGGGCCCGATCATGAGGAGGTTGTGTGCCCCGGCCGCCGCGATCTCCAGGGCCCGTCGGGCGCTCTCCTGCCCGGCCACGTCGCTGAGGTCCTCCACGACCCCCTCCCTCTTCTCGTCGGGCCTGTCGGCCGGGGGGAGGTCTCCGGTCCCGTTCAGGAACTCGGCACATCGGCGGAGGGTGGAGGCGGTGCGAACCTCGAGCCCCTCGACCAGGGCCGCCTCCGGGCCGTTATCCTCGGGGACCACGAGTCCCTCGAATCCGGCCTGCCGGCAGGCCACCGCCATCGGGAAGGTCCCCTTCACGGCCCGGAGGTCCCCCTCGAGGCTGAGTTCGCCGGAGAGGGCCCACCCGCGGAACCGCGACTGATTGATATGGCCCAGGGCACCCAGGATCGCGACCGCGAGGGGCAGGTCGAACCCGCTGCCCTCCTTTCGGACATCGGCGGGTGCCAGGTTGGCTGTGAGCTTGCGGGCGGGGAGGACATAGCCGGAGTTGCGGATGGCCGAGGAGACCCGGACCCGGCTCTCCTTCACCGCCCCCTCCGCCAGACCCACCAGCAGGAAGGCCGGCAGGCCCTGGCTGACATCCACCTCCACCCGGACGACGAAGCCCTCGATGCCCAGGGTCGCGGCTGTATGTGTGACGGCCAGCATGCATACTCCCTTCTCTCGGCCGGAGGGACGGCCTTTGCCAGGGGGCGGGAGGGGGCTCTATCTTGGCGGGACCATGTTCCAGGTCCCTCCGCTTCCGAACATCCTGGGTCTCTTCACCCTGGCCCTCGCCCTGGTCTACGGCGCCCGTATCTGGCGTCTCCTGGCCGGGCTCACCCTGCTCCGCGTCCGGGGGGAGGAGCCCCGTTCCCCCGAGGGGGGCCTTCCCTCGGTGAGCGTCGTGGTGGCGGCCCGGGACGAGGCGTCCCGGATCCCCGCCCTCATGGACGCCCTCCTGGGACAGGACTATCCCGAAGACCGGTATGAGGTGGTCCTGGTGGACGACCGCTCCGCAGACGGGACGGCTGAAGCGGTCCGGGAGGGGGCCGCCGGCTCCCGGGTCCCGGTCCGGGTGATCCGTGTCGAGGAGTCTCCCGGAGGTTGGAAGGGTAAGAGCTGGGCACTCCACCGGGGGGTGGAGGAAGCGCGGGGGGAGGTGGTCCTCACCACCGATGCGGACTGCCTCCCTCCTCCCGGGTGGATCACCCGGATGGCGGGCCGCTTTGCCGGGGAACCGGACCTGGAGATGCTGGCCGGGCCTGTGGACTACCTGGACGCCGGATCGTGGTCGTGGCCCAGGAGCCTGCTCCGCACCGAGTTCGTGACCCTCTCGATCGTGGCGGCGGGGGCTATCGGGGAGGGGAAGCCGCTGGTCGCCTCCGGCCAGAACCTGGCCTATCGGAAGAGGCTCTACGGAGAGATCGGGGGAGCGGAGACCGCCGCCGGCATCGAGTCGGGGGACGACGTCTTCCTCCTCTTCCAGGCCCACCGGGCGGACGCGGGCATCGGCTACCTGCTCCACCCGGAAGCGTCGGTCCGCACCGAACCGCCCGAGGGCCCCGGAGCGTTCTATCGGCAGCGTGCCCGATGGGCCGGCAAGGGCGTCCGCTATCCCGCGGGCCCCCTCCTCTTCTCCCTCGTCGTGTGGCTCATCAACGGTTCTCTCTTCCTCGGGCTCCCCTGGGCCCTGGCAGCGGGGATGGCCGCCTACCTCCCCTGGTGGGGTACGGCCCTCCTCATCAAGGGGGTTGCGGACCTTGCGCTGGTGGGGCGCACACGTATCCTGGGGGTGGACGCTCCCGAGCGGGACTACCTCACCGGATGGGTCCTCCACGTCCCGTACGTCTTCCTCATCCCCATCGCGGGACAGCTCGGACTCTATCGCTGGAAATAGTCGACACACGATCGGGGAGAGATGAGCGTCACCGGCTGCCTCGGCATCTCGGCCGCATGGGACAGGGAGCGGCGACGGGGTCACCGCGACCGGCTCGAGGCGGTAGGCGGACAGGGTCTGAGTCCCCGGGGGGCGGGGTAGCGGGGGTGCCTGTTCAGGGAGCTTCCAGGGCCTGCTTCCCCATGCCGTCGTCCGCCTCCACGGCATATTCCCCGCTGAAGCAGGCGTGGCACATGGGATGGTCGCGGTCGGCGGCCGAGATCATCCCTTCCAGGCTGAGATATCCCAGCGTGTCAGCGCCGATGTACTCCCTGATCCCATCCGCGCTCATGCGGGCCGCGATGAGTTCCTCGCGGGTCGGGATATCCACCCCATAGTAGCAGGGCCAGGTGATGGGAGGCGACGAGATACGTACGTGGATCTCCGCCGCCCCCGCCTCCCGGAGGAGTCCGATGAGCTTGCGGCTGGTGGTGCCCCGCACGATGGAGTCGTCCACGACCGCCACCCTCTTGCCCTTCAGGACCCCTTCCACGGTGTTGAACTTCACCCGCACGTCATGGTCCCTGCGGCTCTGACCGGGCTGGATGAAGGTCCTTCCCACGTAGTGGTTCCGTATCAGCCCGATCTCGAACTTGATGCCCGACTCGTTCGCATAGCCCAGGGCCGCGGTGTTCGATGAGTCGGGTACGCTGATCACGATGTCGGCGTCCGATGGGTGTTCCCGGGCGAGCTCCCTGCCCAGCCGTCGGCGCACCTTGTCCACCTTCTCCCCGTAGATGCGGCTGTCGGGACGGCTGAAGTAGACGAACTCGAAGATGCAGGGTGCCAGGCGGGGAGCCGGGTCCATGCGCCTGCTCTCCACCTCACCGTCCCGGATGATGAGCATCTCCCCGGGATCGATGTCCCGGACGTAGGAACCGCCCATGATGTCGAAAGCACACGACTCGCTGGCTGCCAGGGCCGCCCCCTCGTGCTCACCCAGACTGAGAGGACGGAACCCGAAGGGGTCCCGAACCGCGATGAAGGTGTCCTCGCTCAGGAAGAGGAGGCTGTAGGCCCCCCGGACCTGGGCCAGCGCCTCCATGAGGCGGTCCTCCAGGAGCGGTGCCCGGGACTTCGCAGCGAGGTGCAGGATGATCTCGGTGTCGGTCGTTGTCTGGAAGATGGAACCCTCGTCCTCCATGCGCGCCCGGAGGGAGGGGGTGTTGGTGAGGTTCCCGTTGTGTGCGACGGCAAGGGTGCCGCCGTGGTAGTTCACCTGGATGGGCTGGGTGTTCACGGGCGTGCTCGACCCGGTGGTGGAGTAGCGTGTATGGCCGATGGCCATCCGACCCGGCAGGCTGTCCAGGACGCCGGGCGTGAAGACATCGTTCACCAGGCCCATGTCCCGGTGGATGTGGGAGCACTCGCCGTCTGTGGAGACGATCCCCGCCGCCTCCTGGCCCCGGTGCTGGAGGGCGTAGAGACCCAGGTAGGTCAAATAGGAGGCGCTCTGGTGCCCGGCGACACCGAACAGGGCACAGTGGTGGCGGATGGGCTCGATCGCCATGGGGCCGGTCCTCCCGGGGTCAGGCTTGCTGCTCGGCCTGCGCCTCGAACGCTTCCCGATCCTCTTCCGCGGCAGGCACGAAATCCAGCTGGCGGGTGGTGCGGTCGGCTCGCACGACCTTCACCACGATGCGGTCTCCCAGACGATACTGCTTCCGCTTCCGCTCACCAACAAGACGATACGACTTCTCCTCGTAGACGTAGTAGTCGTCGTCCAGCTCGGAGATGTGGATCAGGCCGTCCACCACCAGGTCCTCGAGTTCCACGAAGACGCCGAAGCTGGTCACCCCGGAGATGATCCCGGGGAAGACCTCGCCCACGTGGTCTTCCATGTAGGTGACCTGCTTGAGCTTGATCGATTCCCGCTCCGCCTCCATGGCGGACCGCTCACGCTGACTCGCCTGCTCGCAGGTCTCCCTGAGCCGGCCTTCGAGGTCGTCCTCTTCCCTGCCCCGGGGCACCCCGTCCCGGTACCGGCGCAGGAGCCGATGGACCACCAGGTCAGGGTAGCGCCGGATCGGTGATGTGAAGTGGGTGTAGCAGTCGCTGGCAAGTCCGAAGTGACCGATGCATTCGACGCTGTACAGGGCCTGCCGCATGTGCCGGAGCATGACCTTGTTGATCACGTCCTCGGCCGGTTCCCCATCGATCTGCTTCAGGAGGCTGTTGAAGAGGTCCGGGGTGATCTTGTCCGACTTGGGGATGGTCCACCCCAGGCTGGCGGTGAACTCCCGGAACTCCTGCATCTGCTCCGGGTCCGGCTTGTCGTGGACCCGATAGACAAAGGGAGCGTTCAGTCCCCGTCCGCGGCGCGCCACCGCCTCGTTGGCGAGGATCATGAATTCCTCCACGAGCCGGTGGCTGGCCAGGCGCAGGCGTTCCCGCATGGCCAAGGGGAAGCCCTCTTCGTCCAGTTCGATGATGGGTTCGGGGAGGTCGAAGTCGATGGTCCCCCGCTCCATCCGGCGCTCGGTGAGCTTCTCCGCCACCTTGGCCGCCTCCAGCACCTTGGAGCTCACCTCTCGGGGGACCTCGGCTCCTGCCGGGGGGTTGCCGGTGTCGATGATGGTCTGGGCGTCCTCGTAGGTGAGCCGGGCCCTGGATCGGATCACCGTGTCGACGATCTCCACATCCCCCGGCCGTCCATCGCCGTCCAGTTCCACGAAACAGGAGAATGCCAGCTTGTCCTCTCCGGGGCGCAGGCTGCAGGCACCGTTGGAGAGTTTCTCCGGGAGCATGGGGATGACCCGGTCCACCAGGTAGACGCTGTTGCCCCGCTTCCATGCCTCACGGTCGAGTTCGGTGTCCGGCCCCACGTAGTGACTTACGTCGGCTATATGGATGCCTACACGGACCTTCCCGCCGCCCAGCTGCTCCACCGAGATGGCATCGTCGAAGTCCTTGGCATCCGCCGGGTCGATGGTGAAGACGATCTCCTCCCGGAGGTCCTTCCTCCGGGCGATCTCGTCGCGGATCGAGGCGGAAGCGGCGCGGGAGGCCTCCTCCTCGACCGGGGGCGGGAACTCCTCCACCAGGCCGGCCCGGCGGACCAGGGCCTGCATCTCCACCTCAGGGTCCTCCGGGTCACCCAGCACTTCGATGATGTGCCCCGAGGGGATCCTGTTCTCCGAACCCCATCGGTCCACCTTCACCACGACCATGTCACCCTCGCCGCCGCCCTTCAGGTCGTCGGAATCCACCACCACGTCCCGGGTGATCTTGTTGTTCTCCGGCTCGATGAACCAGACGTTCCGCTCCCTGGCCAGGAACCCGACGAGGGTCTCGTTGGCCCGTTTCAGGACCCGGATCACCCGCCCCTCGAGTCCCTTCGGCCTGCGCCGAAGGACCTTCACCTGTACCAGGTCGCCGTGCAGGGCGCCCTCGGTGGCGTTGGCCCCTACATAGATGTCCTCGTCCCCCCCGGACTCGGGTTCGATGAAGATGTAGCCGTGCCGGGTGGCGTGCACATGTCCCGTGACATATCCGAACTTGGAAGGAGCCCCGTAGCGGTTCCCCTTGAGGCGGGCCACCCTCCCCTCCCTGACCAGTGCCTTGATGGCACTGCGGAATCCCCGGTAGTCGTCTTCCGGGATATCCAGGGCGGAGGCCAGCTCGCGGATACGGAGGGGTCGGTCCGCTTCTTCACGAAGATAGGTAACGATCTTTTCTTTCAGCATATCCTCCAATGTATGTATCTCCCCCGATGCATCCAAGCGGCCAGAGCCGGGGCCGTTGCCCGCGGCAGTGCTCCCGGCTACGATACAGGGGATGTCCACGGTGATCCCTCGCCCCGGCCCAAGGAGTCTCGCCATGGTCCGCATGCTGAGCAGAGCCTGCCTGCTGCTGCTCCTCTCGTCCCTGATGCCCTCGAGCGCAGCAGGCCAGGAGCCACCGGCCGCCGAGGTCTCCGCCGGTGGTGCCCTCACTTCGACCCTCCCCCTCCGGGAGCGCCCCCCCGTCATCGACAGCTGGCTCAGCTACCGGCTCCAGAACGTGCTGCCGGAGATCATGCGACGCGAGGGCATCGACATGTGGATCGTCGACAACCGGGAGTACAACGAGGACCCGGTGTTCTTCTCCCTGATGCCGGGAGGCACCATGGCGGCGCGGCGGCGTACCATCCTGGTCATCTGCGATGCCGGGGAGGACAGGCCCCTGGAGCGGCTGGCGGTGAGTCGATACGGGATCGGGGAGTGGTACCGCGGCGTGTGGGAGCCGGAAGAGGACCGGGACCAGTACGCCGCGCTGGCCCGGGTCGTCACGGAACGGGATCCCGAGGTGATCGGGATCAACGTCTCCGAGACCTTCGCCTTCGGGGACGGTCTGTCCGCCGGGAGCTTCGAGGCGATGAAGCGGGCACTGCCCGAGAGATACGTGGACCGTCTGAGGGGCGCCGAGGACCTGGCCGTCGGATGGCTGGAGCACAGGACCCGGGCCGAGATGGAGGCCTATGAGGGCATCGTCCGGATCGCCCACCGCCTGATCGCAAAGGCGTTCTCCAGCGAGGTGATCCACCCCGGGATCACCACCAGCCAGGACGTGGTCTGGTGGTTCCGCGAAGCCTTCGCCGGTCTGGACGTGGATACCTGGTTCCAGCCCAGCGTGGAGATCATCCGTCACGGTGAGCCCGACGACGGCCTTCCCGCGGGGGTGATCCGTCACGGGGACGTGCTCCACTGCGACATCGGCATCACCTACCTGGGGATGAACACAGATACCCAGCAGATGGCCTACGTGCTCCGGACCGATGAAGAGGAGGTCCCGAAGGGCCTCCTCGAGGCCCTGTCCCGCGCCAACCGGCTGCAGGACATCCTCATGGAGGAGTTCGTCACCGGGAGGACGGGGAACGAGGTCCTCGAAGCCGCCCGGGACCGGATGCTGACCGAGGGACTGGACGGTTCGATCTACACCCACCCCATCGGTTACTACGGCCACGGACCCGGGCCCACCATCGGGCTGTGGGACATGCAGGAAGGGGTCCCGGGCAAGGGGGACTACCCGCTCCACCCGCGCACGCTCTATGCTATCGAACTGAACTGCACCACCGCCGTCCCCGAGTGGGAGGGCCGGCAGGTGACCATCGGATTGGAGCAGGAGGGTTTCTTCGACGGGGAGCGCTGCCGGTTCGTGGATCGGCGTCAGACCCGATTCCACCTGGTGAGGTAGGGAGGAGTGCTCCCGGGATAAACGGTCTCCGGACCGGTACGTCCTCCGTTCGAAAGGTGACGCTGCACCTCCTCTCACCTGTACGCGGAGGCCGCCATGGAACACCAGACGGCCCGCTGCATCCTGGTCTCCGCCGCAGCCGCGGCCCTCATGACCGCGGGCGGCGGATGTGTCCGGCCCGTGATGCTGTCGGGTAGCGAGACCCTGGAGATGTCCCTGCCCCTCGGGAGTGAATTGGTCTACGTGCGGGAGGTCCCCACCGCCGGATGGACCCCGGGGGATACCCTGGTCCACCGTATCGTGGAGTTCGTACCCGGTGACCGGCGGCAGCTCAAACTGGACCGGGTGTGGATCGGACCCTACGCTCCGGGTCACCAGGAGGGGATACCGGATCGGACGGGTCCGCGGACCGGAGCGGGGAGGACCCGTGCCGACGGTCCCATCATCCGGATTGAGGCCCGGATGGGACGCCTCGCCCCCCGGTACATCTACCGGGCCAACACACCCGCCGGGATGGTCCGGCTCTCCCGTGCAACCGACCGGGCCGGTGATCTGCTGGCCCCCGCCCCGGGTACCGGCGTCTACCGGTGGGGTGCCGGTTCGCGGAAGATGCGGGTGGCCGCCGCGGACACCCTGGTGGAGACACCCGCCGGGGACTTCCGCTGTATCGAGGTCGTCTACGAGGACCCTGCCGGCCAGCACATCCGCTCCTGGTGGGCGGACCGCGTGGGCTGGGTCGGTACCCGGGCGGTGGCCTACCGGCCCGGGGGTCAAGACCCCTACGGTCCCTGGTTCCTCACCGGCGAGTCGTGGGTCCTGGTGGAGATCCGGCGGCCCCGCTGAGGAGGAGAGGCACCCCCCTCCGGGAACCTAAAGTAAATCCTTAAGTTCTGCCAGCAACGTCAGGGCCTCCAGAGGAGTAAGTTGGTTGGGATCTATCCCCTGCAGCTTCTCCACCAGCGGGTCGGGCCGTGATGCGAAGAGGTCGACCTGATCCTCGGCGGCCATGGAGGGTACGCTCTCACCCTCCGGCAGCGGCCGGTCCTCCTCCAGGTTGGAGAGGATCTTGCGTGCACGCCCGATGACCGGGTCGGGGACCCCCGCGAGCTCCGCCACGTGGATCCCGTAGGAGTGGTCGCAGCCCCCGGGGACGATCTTGTGCAGGAAGACCACCCGGTCCCCCCACTCCTTCACCGAGACGTTCAGGTTGAAGATCCGGGGGAGCCGTTCCGCCAGGACCGTGAGTTCGTGGTAATGGGTGGCGAAGACGGTCTTCGCGCCGACCTCCTCGTGGAGGTGTTCGGCCACCGCCCAGGCGATGGAGAGGCCGTCGTAGGTGCTGGTCCCCCGCCCCACCTCGTCGAGAAGGACCAGGGAATCGGGGGTGGCGTTGTGGAGGATGTTGGCCGTCTCATGCATCTCGACCAGGAAGGTGGATTCCCCGCCGGCCAGGTTGTCCATGGCCCCCACCCGGGTGAAGATCCGGTCCAGGACGGGCAGTCGGGCACGGGCGGCGGGGACGAATGAGCCCGCCTGGGCCATGAGGCAGATCAGCCCGACCTGGCGCAGGTAGGTGCTCTTCCCGGCCATGTTGGGGCCGGTGACGATGGCGACCTGACGCTCGGGGCCCATCGAGGTGTCGTTGGGGATGAAGGTGCCCTGGGGGAGCAGGGCCTCCACCACGGGATGCCGCCCCTCCTCGATCTCCAGCGTCCCGTCCTCGGTGAGGTCCGGACGGGTGTAGTCGTGGCGCAGGGCGGCCTCGGCGAGACCCAGCAGCATGTCCACCAGGCCCAGGGCAGCCGCGTTCGCCTGGAGTGTGCCCAGGTGTTCCGCGATGCGGCCCCTGAGGCCGGCGAAGAGCTCCTGTTCGAGCGCTACGGCCTTTTCCTCGGCCCGGAGGACCTCGTCCTCCTTCTCCTTCAGTTCGGGCGTCACGTAGCGTTCTGCGTTGACCAGCGTCTGCTTGCGTATGTAGTCCTCCGGGACCTTGTCGGTGTGGGTCTTGGTCACCTCGAGATAGTACCCGAAGACCTTGTTGTAGCCGATCTTGAGGCTGGGGATACCGGTGCGCTCACGCTCGGAGGCCTGCAGCTCCGCGATCCACTCCTTCCCGCTGGAGGCCATTTCCCTCAGCCGGTCCAGTCCCTCGTCATAGCCTCCCCGGAAGATGTCCCCCTCTCCGGTCTGGACGGGGGGGTCGTCCACCAGGGCGCCGGAGAGTTCACCGGTGAGTTCCTCCAGGGGATCCAGCACCTCGGCCTGGCTCTGCAGGAGGACGCTGGAGAACCCCTCCAGGTCCTCGATGAGTCCTGGGAGCCGCCTCTGGACCTCCCTCAGGGCCACCAGGTCCTTGGGGTTCGCCTTGCCCGTCTCCACACGGACCGCCAGCCGCTCCAGGTCACCCATGTCATCCATCGACTCAGAGAGTCCCCCGCGGAGATCCGGTTCCTCGATGAGGGCCCCCACGGCCTCGTGCCGCTCCAGGATCTCCTGCCGGCGGTTCATGGGGCGCAGCAGGGCCGAACGCAGGGCGCGTGCGCCCATCGCGGTACGTGTGCGATCCGCGACACCCATCAGCGTCGCGTTCCGGGAACCGTCGCGGAGGTTGGCCACCAGCTCCAGGTTGCGCTGGGTGGCGGCATCCAGGAGCATCCCTTCCCCGGACTGCCTCACCTGCATCCGCTTGAGGTGGCCCAGGGAGGCCAGGCGGTTGTCCTGGAGGTAACCGATGAGGGCTCCGGCGGCACCCACCCCCCTGCCCAATCCCTCCATACCGAAACCCTTCAGGGTCTCCACCCCGAAATGCTCCTTGAGAGCCTGTTCCCCGAGGTCCCGGCTGAAGCGGAAGCCCTCCAGGCGGGTGACGGTCCGC
>JAWOFN010000103.1:0-9953 GCA_046497505.1 bacterium
CCAGTAGAAGGTCAGGAAGAAGGCGTTCTCCGCGTCGGCGCTGCCGACGGTCTCCGACCGGAAGTTGGGGATGATGCTGAGACCCTTGCCGGGCGTGTAGTCGAGACCGGCCAGGAAGTAGGAGGTCTCATCGTCATCGGTGTCGGTGTCCGGGTCGAAGGAGTAGTAGGCGCCCAGGAGGCTGATGGGGGAGTCGGCCAGGCTGTAGCGGCCGAAACCCCAGAAGCCGGAGGCGTCCTGGTCCGTGTTGAAGCGGTAGTTCGAGGAGTTCACGAAGGAACCGCCGACCGCGAACCCATCGCCCTCGTAGCCGGCACCGACGTCCATCGTGGTCGTGTTCTCCTGGTCGCCCGTGGTGTCCGGGTCGCCGTCCTCGTCGTAGCCGTTGAGACCGAAGTGGACGCTGACGGTCAGGCCGTCGATGGGGGCCAGGATCCCCTGGACCTCCATGGCCTTCTGGAAGGCACCGTCGTCGTACTTGTTGTAGCCTTCTCCGTTGGAGTACATGCCCTTGACGGTGGCCGTTCCGCCGGCCTTGACCGCCGCGGAGAGACCGAAGTCCGCCGAGGAGCGGACCTTGAAGAGGTCTTCCAGGGTCTTCTCGACCTGGCGGTAGCCCCAGATGTCCTCCAGCGTGCCGAAGAGGATGGTCCCCTGCTGACCGGCCCGCAGGCTGAACCGGTCGTTGAGTTCCCAGTTCGCGTAGGCGTGCTTCATGTAGGTCTTCAGGTATCCGGAGGGGTCCTGCTTGATGTCGGTCCGGAACCGGCCCGTGATGTCGTCGGACATCTTGAGGTCGTAGGTGAAGTAGATGCGGCGGAACCCGAACGTCATCACGTCCTCGTTCGCGTCGCTGAGTCCCTTGACCAGGTCGAAGTAGGCCTTCCCCTTGAGGGTGCCGCTCCCCTGGACCTGGGCCTGGGCGGGCAGGGCGAACGTGATGGCCATGAGCATCACGGCGCCGATGGAAAGCAGACGTCGGGACATCCGTAGTTCTCCTTGTCTTGTTCGTGATGCCGGAAGTCCCGGGTACGTCGGTTCGGTAGGGCCCCGGCTCCGGTCGCGCGTTTCTTCGGATCCTCACACACAGGGATACGGACTCCATGTTGCGGGATTGTGACAGCGCAGCAACAATCTCGAGCCCTCCGGGATCCCGCGGCCACCGACTCCTCGACGTCCCGGATGAGGTGAGGCTATAGTCGGGACAGCGACGACCCCGAACGGATGATGGAGACCGCCGGACCATGACACCGAAGAAGAGCGACCATCCCGCCCCCGACCGGCCCGATCCCCCTCCCACCGACAACGTGATCCGCAGCGCGGTGGACCGGGAGGTCCGCCTGGCGGATGATTTCCGGCAGGCGTACGAACGGATGGCGGAACGGGTGGTGGCCATCCACAAGGCGCAGGGATCGATCCACCTGGGAGGAGGTGCGGCGAACATCGACAAGCAGCACAAGAAGGGCCGCCTCACCGCCCGGGAGCGACTGGAGGGGCTCCTGGACGAGGGGAGCCGGTTCTTCGAACTCGGGGAGTTCGCCGCCTGGGAGATGTACGGGGAGTGGGGCGGGGCCCCCTCGGCCGGCGTGGTCTGCGGGGTGGGGCGGGTGGAAGGGCGCACCTGCATGGTCATCGCCAACGACGCCACGGTGAAGGCGGGTGCCTTCTTCCCCATGACGGCGAAGAAGATCATCCGGGCGCAGTACATCGCCATGCAGTGCCGGCTCCCCACCCTCTACCTGGTGGACTCGGCGGGGATCTTCCTCCCCCTCCAGGAGGACGTCTTCCCCGACCAGGACGACTTCGGTCGCCTCTTCTACCTGAACGCCCGTATGACCAGCATGAACATCCCCCAGATCACGGCCATCATGGGGTACTGCGTGGCGGGGGGTGCCTACCTGCCCGTCATGACGGACAAGATCCTCATGACCGAGGGCTCCGGCCTCTATATCGGAGGGCCGGCCCTGGTGAAGGCGGCCATCGGCCAGGAGGCGAGCCACGAGGAACTGGGGGGCGCCTGGGTGCACTCGGCCATCAGCGGCACGGTGGATTTCCGGGAGAAGGACGACCCTGCCTGCCTGACCCGCCTGCGCCGCCTGGTGGCCCAGATGGGGGACCGCCCAACGGGCCCCTGGCATCGGGAGGAGCCCCAGGACCCGCTCTACGACGCCGACGACCTCTACGGGATCTACCGGGACGATCCCACCGCCCAGTACGACATGCGCGAGATCATCGCCCGCATCACCGACGGCTCGGAGTTCGTGGAATACCGGGCGGACATCGGGAAGACCGTGTTGTGCGGCTACGCGCGCATCGAGGGGTGGTCGGTGGGGATCGTGGCCAACCAGCGCACCGCCCAGAAGCCGGCGAAGGGGACCCAGCAGGTGGGGGGGGTCATCTACCCCGAGTCGGCGGAGAAGGCGGCCCGTTTCATGATGGACTGCAACCAGAACCTCGTCCCCCTGGTCTACCTCCACGACGTCTCCGGTTTCATGGTTGGACGTGAGGCGGAGTACGAGGGGATCATACGGGCCGGCTCGAAGATGGTGAACGCGGTGAGCAACTCGGTGGTCCCGAAGATCACGGTCATCGTCGGAGGTTCCTTCGGGGCGGGGAACTACGCCCTGGGAGGGAAAGCGTACGATCCCCGCTTCATCTTCGCCTGGCCCACGGCGAAGTACGCGGTCATGGGGGGTATCCAGGCCGCCCGCACCCTGGCGGACATCCGGGTGAGGTCGCTGGAACGCCAGGGGGAGGAGCTCTCGGAGGAGGAGAAGGAGGAGATCCTGGCCTCGACCCAGGAGGACTACGAACGCCAGACCGACGCCCGGTATGCCGCCGCCCGTCTCTGGGTGGATGCCATCATCGACCCGAAAGAGACACGGGGGTGGGTCGCCGCGGCGCTGGAGGCCTCCAGTTACCAGACCGACCCGCCCCCGTTCAACCCGGGGGTCCTTCAGACCTGATTCCGGTCTGCGCCCGGCCTTTCAGGCGGGTGATCATCCCCGCGGGGTCCCAGTAGCCCATGAGGATCTGGATCCGGCCCTCTGCGTCGAACTCGAAGAGGTCGATCCCCTCGAAGGTCACCGACTCCTCCCCGGCCCCGCTCCCCTCGGCCGACCATTTCACCGCCGCACCGCTCCCGGCCGGGAAGACCGCCTCCTCCTGGATGTCGAGGAAGGTGAAGAAGCCGAGGATCCCCTCGAAGAAGGCGATCCGCTCCTCCTTCTCCTCCAGCGCGGGAGCGCCCACCGGGATGTGGGCGACGCCGTCATCGGCGAAGCACCCCGCCACCTTCTCGGGGTCCCGCTCCCGCTGGGCCTCGTAGAACGCTCGTATGCTCTCTCTGATGGTGTCGGGGTCCACCTGCTCGCTCCTGGAAGGGGTAGAGCCACAAGCTAACGGCAGGGGAGGCCGCGGGCCAGTGCCCTCCGGGAGAGCGGCGGCGGTGAGGATTTCCCGGTACGGGTTTGTAGTCCTTTACGATAGGATGGACCGCACGACCCGGGGACGCCCGGTCCCGCCGGGAACGAATCGACATGCACGAAGGAGAATCCCCATGAGAAGCGTTCGCCCTGCCCGGTACGCCCTCCGGCTGGCCGCGGCCGCGGCCATGGTCATCGCGACCCTGCAGCCCGCAGCGGCTCAGGAGGACGTGCTGACCGCCGATCGGTATGTCACACCGGTACAGGAACTGGCAGACCTGGCCCTGGCCCCGTGGTGGCAGAACGAGTCGATGTCCAACCGCAGTCCCGACGGACGGCTCTTCCTCCGCACCATCGAGGACGGGCTCCCCTCCATCGCGACCTTCGCCAAGAGGTTCTACCGCCTGGGCGGGCTCCAGATCGACCCGGCTGGGAAGCGGAACCGCCGATTCACCCAGCGGAGCAACATGGGCTATGAGCTCATCGACCCCGTCGCCGGTGAGCGGATCGAGGTGGAGATCCCCCGGGGTGCCCGGGTCTCCTCCCCGCAGTGGTCCCCCGACGGCAGCCGGCTTGCCTTCCTGGCCCATTTCCCGGAGGAGTCCCACATCTACGTGGCCGACACCGATGACGGCGACTCCCGGCGCGTGACCCGCGACCCGGTCCTGCTCACGCTGAACACCTCCTACGAGTGGACGGCCGACGGTCGCTACATCATTACCACCATCGTCCCGGAGGACCGGAGGGAAGAGCCGGTGGAGGCGGACATCCCCGGTCATCCCATGGTCCGTCTGACCGAGGAGGGGAAGAACGAACTCAGGGTCTATGCCAGCCTGCTCGAGAGTCCCTACGAGCAGGAGCTGCTGGAGTACCACGTCACCAGCCAGCTCGCCCGGATCGAGGTCGACCGGCGGAGGTCCGAGCCCATCGGAGAGCCCGGTATGATCGAGCGGTTCGACACCGCGCCCACCGGTGAGCATCTCCGCGTGACCACCATGACGAAGCCCTTCTCCTATATCGTACCTGTCTCCCGCTTCGGCAGCGTGGAGGAGGTCTGGGACATCCGGGGTGAGGTGATGACCGAGATCGAGGAGGAGGAGCTGCGCACCGGCGTGGATGACCGCCGGCGTGATGACCCCGGCGCTCGCCGGAACCTCATGTGGCGGCCGGACGGAAAGGGTCTCAGCTACCTCCAGATGGAGCCCCGCAAGGAGAAGGAGGAGGCCGAGGAGCAGGAGGAAGAGGAGGAAGAGGAAGAGGAAGAGGAGCGCAAGGACCGTGTGATGCTCTGGACGGCCCCCTTCGATTCCACGAGCGTCGAGGTGGTCTACGAGAGCGAGACGCGGATAAGGAGCGTCGCCTACCGTGCCGACGCCGGTATGCTCTTCATCACCGAGCGGGAAGGGGGTGAGGAGACCCTCTACGCGGTCTCACTCGACGACCCCGAGACCCGCCTCACCCTCTATACCTACAAGACCAGCGACTTCTACGCCGACCCGGGCAGCCTCATGTCGAAGCGGGGGCCCATGGGCGGTTCGGTGGTGCGCATCTCCTCGGACGGGGGAAGCGTCTACCTCTCCGGGACCGAGTACAGCGAGGATCCCACCGAGACGGCCCCCCGTCCCTTCATCGACCGGGTGGAGATCGCGAGCGGTGAGACCGAGCGCGTCTGGCAGAGTTCGGAGACGATGTACGAGCGGGTCATCGAGGTCATGGACGACGACCTGGCCCGGATCATCGTCTCCCGGGAATCCCCCCTGCAGGTGCCCGACTCCTGGCTCATCGATCTGGAGAGCGGTGAGGAGACCCGCCTCACGGAGAACCGGAACTTCGCGCCCCAGATCTCCTCGGCCCGGAGGGACCGCTTCAAGGTCCGCCGGGCGGACGGCTTCACGTTCTGGACCGAGGTGGTCTTCCCTCCGGGCTACGTGGGAGAGACCGAACTCCCCGCCATGTTCTGGTTCTATCCCCGCGAGTACACGAGCCAGAAGGACTACGACGAGGGCCAGCGCCGCTACAACAAGAACAGCTTCCCCCGCATGAGCACCCGGGACCTGGATTACCTCATCACCCAGGGCTATCTGGTGGTCTACCCCGACTGTCCCATCGTGGGGGAGGGGGACATGTACAACTACAAGTACGTCCCCGACCTCCGGAACAGCCTGGCGGCGGTCATCGCTGCCCTGGACGACAAGGGCTGGATCGACCGGGACCGGCTGGCCATCGGCGGTCACAGCTACGGCGCTTTCGGCACCGCCAACGCGATGATCCACACCCCCTTCTTCAAGGCGGGGATCGCGGGGGACGGCAACTACAATCGCCTCCTCACCCCCATGGGTTTCCAGCGGGAACGCCGGATCCTCTGGGAAGGGCGGGAGGTGTACCTGCGGATGTCGCCCCTGCTCTGGGCGAACGAGCTGAACGGTGCGCTCCTCATGTACCACGGGATGGACGACCAGAACGTGGGTACCGCGCCCTTCCACGCCCCGAAGATGTTCCACGCCCTCAACGGACTGGGGAAGACGGCCTCTCTCTACATGTATCCGTACGAGGACCACGGTCCGGCTACGGAGGAGACGGTCCTGGACCTCTGGGCCCGGTGGCACGGCTGGCTGGAGACTCATGTGAAGAACTGGAGCCTGGAGGAGGAGATGGGGGAAGAGAAGGAGAAGTAGCCGCGGAAGGAGCGGTATGGGGTGCCGGGATGAACCCGGGCCGGATGGAGGGGAGGAGGGGGCAACCCACCTCCCCTTCGATTTTTCCGTCAGCCGGGGGGCCGACGGGGGCGGAGGGCACGGACCGTTATGACCAGCAGCGTCACCGCGGTGAGGGGGAGGGCGAAGAAGAGCATGACCCGGGAGAAGGAAATGAGAGCGGGGTGGGAGAGGGCGGCCGGCACGATCCAGACCGTATAGGTGATGTAGTATGAGAGGAAGAGGGTCCCCTCCCAGCGGTCGATGCGATGTCCGCTGAAGAAGACGGACAGGCAGGTCACGACCGCCGCGGTCATCACGGCAAGATCGAACCGTACGACCTCCCCGGGTATGGACAGCCCGCCGGGGACGGCCATCCCCGCTGCCCCCAGGACGGCGAGCAGGTTGAAGAGGTTGCTCCCCACCACGTTGCCCACGGCCAGGTCCCCCCGGCCGGAGAGCGAGGAGAGGATTCCGACCGCCAGTTCCGGGGCGCTGGTGCCGAAGGCCACGACCGTGAGCCCGACCACCAGGGGGGTGATGCCCACGAGGACCGCCAGCCGGGAGGCCCGCGGACCAGGACCTCGGCCCCGGCGATGAGGAGCAGGAGGCCGGGGATGAGGAGAAGGGGGGTCAGGGGGCTGTCAGAACGCGCTGCCCACCCGCGAAGGGAATCTTTGCCGTCCCATCTCCCGGGCATCCAGGAGGGCCATGCGCCGGGCCGCGTGCTCAAGATAAGCGGGAAGGTACTGCTCCCTGACGGGGGGAGCACCGGGGAGGCTCACCCTGCGGGGATCGAGGGCCTCACCCCCCTTGCGGATCTCGTAATGGAGGTGGGGAGCACTGGCCAGGCCGGTGGAGCCCACGTAGCCGACGATCTGACCCTGCACGACCTCGGTCCCGATACGGACCCCCCGGGCGAAGCCGTCCAGGTGGGCGTACCGGGTCTCGTAGCCGCGGGTGTGTCTCACCTCCACCAGGTTGCCGTAGCTTCCGTTCCGTCCGGCACGGATCACCGTGCCGTCGGCTGTGACCCTTACAGGGGTGCCCCGCCGTGCGCCGAAATCGGTCCCGTGATGGGGCCGCCGCACCTTCAGGATGGGATGGTACCGCCTCGTGGAGAAAGTGGAGGTGATCCTGGGATAGTCCACTGGGTAGCGTTTGAACATCAGCCTCAGCGAGTTCCCCTCCAGGTCGTAGAAGTCCTGCCGTCCCTCCGGATCGGTATAGGGTACGGCGGGATAGGACCGTCCCCGGCTGACGACCTCCCCGGCGAGGAGATGATGGGCCTTCACCGAGCCGTCGGGACGGACCTCGCGCTGGATCAGGGCCCGGAAGGTATCGCCGGGCCAGATGTCGTGCATGAAGTCCAGCTGCCAGCCGTAGACCTCGGCCAGCATGTAGACCATCTGGATCCGCTCGGTCCGTTCCGCGGTTCCGGAGGCTCCGGCCAGGACCGTCTCGTAGAGGCTGCGCCCGGCGCCGATCTCCCCTGCGACGAACACGGTGTCCCTGGTGACGGACACCTCTTCCATCACCGCGGACCACCCCTCTCTTCCGGGGATAAGGAGCAGCCGGTGGTCCGGGTCCATCTGGATGTCCACCGATGCCACGTCCGCGGTATAGCTGCGGCGGGAGACGGTGAGGGAGAGGTCCTGGGGAAGACGTCGGGGGTCCAGGTGGTCTCGGCTGGCCCGGAGCACCCCGGTGACGGTCTCCGGTCCCAGCTCGGCCTCGGACAGGAGTCCCCCGAGGGTCCGTCCCCGTGTGAGGATGTGAGAGGAGCTGTCCAGGGGCTGGGGCGGCCCGAGTTCCTCGGGGTACAGAGCGGGGGTCGTGCCGGGATCCCCCGGGGTGAACGAGGACCGGATCAGCAGGACGATCAGAATCGTCCCGACCGCTCCGGGTATGATCTTGCTGGGGCTGGCAGTCAGGTCGAGGCTCCGTGACGAGGGCGCTGGTCACTCCCGTATCCCAATATACGTCCGGGGGTACGACCGGGTCCCTCTTTCTTCTGCTCGGCTCGCAGACGCGGCTCCCCGCATCCATTCGCTCCCTCCGGAGGATGCACCTCGTGCCGCTCGGCTACTTGTCGGGCGGCCAGCTCCCCAGTTCCCTCCGGAGCAGGACGAGCTGTCCCAGATGGTAGCTGTTGTGGTCGGCGAGGAGGAGGGCCTCGCGCAGGAGGGTCTGGCCGTCTCCCCACGGGAAGGGCTCGTACAGGTCGCGGTCGGTGTCCTCGACGAGCTGCACCATCTGGTCCAGGTCGAAGAGGAAGTCCTCGACCCGCTCCTCCCACGCCGCTTCGTCGGCCGGGGCATCCTCCTTCGGCCAGTACCCGTCGGGCCACTCCGGGGACTCGTGGTCCGGGTCCCGGCTGAACTCCACGATGTCCCACTGGGCGATCCGCATGTGGTCGAGGATCTTCCACGGCGTGTTGATCGCCCCCTGGGGTCTCTCACCCTGGAGGTCGAAGGGCATGTTGGCAGTCACCGTCCGGACGTCCATATGGGCTCCGCCGCCCTCCAGGAGGTACACCAGGTGTTCTCGAAGGCGCTTGTCCTTTTCCATCCGCTTTAGCTCCTTGGCAGGGGCGTACCCGACATCATGTAACCTCCAACGGGTCCGGGGTCGGGGCAAGCATCGTTCCGGCATCTGCCCAGAGAAGGAAGAGCATACACGTGCAGCGACCGGGCAAGATCGTCTGTGTCGGCAGGAACTACGCGGAGCATGCGCGGGAGATGGGCGGTGACGTCCCGGAACGTCCCCTCATCTTCCTCAAGCCTCCTTCCGCGGTCATCGCCTCCGGCGATCCCATCCGCCTCCCCTCCGCGTCGAACCGGGTGGAACACGAAGGGGAACTCGGTGTCGTGGTGGGTCGGCGTCTCTCCGGGGTCCGGGAGCAGGATGCCATGGGAGGCGTGGCGGGACTTGTATGCGTCAACGACGTGACCGCCCGGGACCTGCAGCGGCTCGACAGCCAGTGGACCCGGGCCAAGGGATTCGACACCTTCTGCCCCCTGGGGCCTGAGCTCAGGCCCCTGACCGACTGTCCCCCCGTGGAGGAACTGGAGGTGTACTGCCGGGTGGACGGGGAGATGCGGCAGCACGGCCGCTGCAGGGACATGATCTTCAGCATCCCCGAGGTGCTGGCCTACATCTCCTCCATCATGACCCTGGAGCCGGGCGATGTGGTGGCCACAGGCACGCCTTCGGGGGTGGGTCCCCTGCGGGCGGGTGAGGTGGTGGAGGTGGAGATCCCGGGGGTCGGGATCGTACGCAACCCGGTGGAAAGCGCCGTTGTATGAAGGTCCGCTTCCTGCCGCGCAGGGTCGTATACCTGTCCCTGGTACTGGCCGCCTCGTGCGGGGGCGGCGGTACCGGGATCACCCTGACATGGGAACCCGCAGGACATCTGAACGCCTCTTTGCCGTCGGGGATCGAGGTCTTCGAGGGGGCCTCTCACATCCCGCCCATCAAGGCGTGGCACGTGCGGGTCCGGGAGGAGGACCCCCGCATCGAGACCCGCGTGGCGATGGCTCGTGAACCGGACGCGAGGCAGACGGTCGCGGCCTTCGCCGAACGGGAAGATGCGGTGCTGGCTGTGAACGGCGGGTATTTCCGTATGGACCGCGTCCCGGCCGAGCATGTGGGTCTCCTGTACATCGGAGGGAAGACGGTGAACGGCTCCCTGGACCGGGTCCGGAGGGACTCGCTGCACTACCCCGTCCTCCGCGGGAGCCTGGGACTCTTCGAGGACGGGCGGGTGGACGTGGCGTGGGCGGCCAGCCGGGGGGACACGCTGCTGGAATGGCCCCGTCCTCCGGCCAACCGG
>JAWOFN010000073.1:0-5853 GCA_046497505.1 bacterium
GTCGGATCGCCGGGAGCCGCAAACCTGCCAGATGGGCATCCTGCGCTATGTTGTGGGCATGTCGCACCGCCGCGCTCCGCAACCGCCACCCGAGCTCATGCTGCTTCTAGTCGGAAGTTACCCCCTTAACGATCTGTGGATCGTGGCATCGTTCCGCCGTTTTTCTGGAATGGACGGGGTACGACGTACTGGCTACAGGCGGGGAGAAACGTCAAGGAGCCGGAAGGCTTTCTCCTGAAGTGGGGTGGGTTGGGCGTACTTCTCGAAGGTAATCTGGGTGCCTTCGACCTGGGTGTCATTCTTGGTGAGCGTCGCGAGGTCGGCGAGCAGGGTGTCGAAGCTGCGGGCCGGATCGCCGTCCTCCGTTTGCTGCGTCCGGACCTTCAACTCGCCGGCTTGGGAGCGATGTGCGGGTGCGACGATGGAGTCACGCCGGGCCTCGGCCCCTTCGGAGTCGTGGTCGGTGAGCAGCAGGGGGGCGAGGGCCTGCTCCATGTGTTGGCGAACATAATAGGCGAGCATGCAGAGGAAGACGTGAGCCCGGACCCGCTTCTCCAGGCGGTGACGGATCGGCTCGACTTCGAGCCCGAAGTCCTTCATGATCCGGAACGCCTGTTCGACCTCGGAGAGATCCTTGTAGGCGCGGACAACCCCCTCGGCATTGAGTTCATCGGCCGGGACGGTGGTGCGGAGCACGTAGATCCCATCCAGAGCCGCTTCCTCGGCAATGGACGTCTCGTCCCGCTCGAAGGTGAAGGCGTCCTCGGTGATCGTGTAGCGGAAGTGCTTGGCGACCTTGGAGTGGGCGAGCACCTTGCCCACCCGCACGCCGATGCGAGCCTCCCCGTGGTAGGGACGTCGGGTGCGCTGCGTCGCGTCGACGATCGTCTGCAGCTTGGACTCGGTGGCATCGAGCAGCTCCTGCCGGGTTCGGGCCCGGTCCGCGGCCAGCAACGGGTTCCTACAGGCGATGAGCCGCTCTCCGGGAAAGTCCGGCGAGCGGATCTCGGCCAGATCCTGATCGTCGAACAGCGAGAGCTGAAGAGGGCCCTCCTTCCACAAGGTCCGGATGGCGGGAGCCCGGAGCGCCGTGATCCAGTCCACGCCCCGCGGCCGAAGCTCCTCCTCGATGCGGGCGTCGGTGATCATGCCCCGATCCCCGACCATGGTGATCCGCTCCAGGCCGAAGCGATTCTGCACCCGATCCAACGCCGGGCCAACCGTCTTCGTGTCGCTGGTGTTGCCCGCAAACACCTCCACCGCCACAGGAATCCCCCTGGGCGTAGCCAACAAACCGAATACCACCTGCCGCTGTGTCCGGCCCTTCTTGGCCCGACCGAAGACTGCCAGGTCGCAGGTGTGGCTCTCCAACGGCACTGGCGTCGCATCCCACAGCACCCGCCCCCCCTCCTCCAGGTGCCAGGCGGCCAGCTTCTTCTCGATCCGGGCCTGACCCTGAAAGAGCCAGTCCAGCGCCTCGTAGAGGTCGTCTGCATCCGCCTGCTCCACGCCCCAGACCTCACCCAGCGAACTCCCCAATGTGTCCGCACTCAGCCGCTGAGCCGTGGCCAACTTCGAGCATGGATCCAGGATCCGGGCCGCGATCATGGCCAGCGCCAACTGGCGCTTCCGATGCTTTCGCGTGGACAGCAACTCGGGCAGGCCCAGCCGCTTCATCGTCCCCACCACTGCGGCCACATGGCCGTGGGGTCGGGAGCGGACGATATGGAACGCATCATCAGCCGACACGAGCGTCTCACCCCTGAGAACCCGCTTCACGGCGTCCACCGCGTCGTCGGGAAGGGCGCTGAGATTGGCGAGGGTACGCTTGCGGGGCTTGCCTTCCTCATTGCGATACGATTCACGCAACAGGATGGCGGGCGGCGAGCCACGATTGGGAATCACGTCAATATGCATGACTACATAATAGCAACCACCACGAGCAATTGCAAGCATGTATATGGTGCTATTACATGACTACAACATGGTGCACTCTACAACGTGGTAAGCCCAAACCCTACTGGGACTTGCCTTCTCCTGGAGGTATGTTGCTCAGGGGTAACTTCCGTTATGTACCGCCCAACCGTGTATCCGGATCGATACAGCAAGAGCAGGGTCAGGAGTCGAGCTGTGCGTCCATTGCCATCGGCGAATGGATGAATGCAGAGGAAGTCGAGGACGGCGAGCGGAATGACCAGCCGAGTCATGAACCAGGGCCAGGGCGTCCCGGTATCCTGCGATCTCCTGCTCTGACCGATCCGCAGGAGCTGCGTCGCGGAGGACCACCTCCCGAAGTCGACCAGGCGCCGCTATCACGCCCTCCAGCCGGTTCGACGATTCTGTCGACTCCACCATGGCGACCGTGCGCAGCGTCTCCAACGCTTCAGGAACCTGCTGGTTGAAGAGTTCCTGCTCCCCGCGGTGCTCTCCCAGAGCACGCAGGGTCGATCCGTGTGAAGGGGTCAGGGCCCGCCGAGATGCTCACGCCCCCGACAACCGCTCTCATAGAACGTCCAGAGGTTGCCTGCGCGGCCTCCGCAGAGAGCAGGACAAACGCAAGCGTCGTCGGCTTCGCGTTCCAGCGGATACCCACGAATGTTGTCCGCCTCATCCTGGATCGTCAGGCAGGTTCCTGGCGATCTCTTCGAGACGGCCCTTCAAGGGTGGCAGGAGCGAGGTCGAAACCGCCCAGACGAGGTCGAGATCGACACCGAAGTAGTCATGGATCAACTTGTCGCGCATCCCGGCTATTCGACGCCAAGGGATGTCAGGGTACTGAGAGCGAAGATCAGGGGGGAGGTTCTTCACTGCCTCGCCGATGATACCAAGGCGTCGCTGAACGGCGTCCTGTATCAGTTCGTCGTTGAGGAAGGAATCCTTGTCGAGGCCTGCGATGTACCCGGCGATGGCGTCGATACACTCGACAATATGCGCAAGGTAAATCCGAGGATCCTTCGTCATAGAATCGGGATTTCCTCTTTCAGAATCCGGTCCCTGAGGAGGGGATGAAGGGACCGATACGTATGGGCGTCGACTTTGAGCCCCAAGGCATCCCCCAGGTCCAACTGCAAGCCAACGAGATCCAGCAGGGTCGATCCCTCAGGGAGATCAACCAAGATATCCAGGTCACTGTTGGCATTCGGATCACCCCGGGCACGCGAGCCAAAGATCCCGGCGCGAGTTACCCCGTACCGGTGCAGGATCGGGAGTGCTTGCTCCGCAAGGGTTTGGACAGCCGTATTCATGTCTGGAAGATACAACCCTTCCCTGAGCCTCCAACAGCGTTCGTCGGATCACCAATCCGTATTTGCGTGGTCGAAACCCCTTAGGTTCAGGCGATGCCCGACAACTGCCGAGATGCGTCATCCGCACCGCTCCCGCCCGCACCCCTTCCCACCGCCATCCCGGCCGTATCCCGCGCTGCCTGGGCCGATGGTCCTCCTACCGCAATTTTCCGTAGACGTCCCGGTCCATTAACAGGGGCGCGCCCCCCAGGATCTCCCCGTTCAGGGTCACGGCGTCCGGATGGGCCACCATCTCGTTCTGATGGAACTCCTCGAAGGTGATCTCGGGAGCCGGTTCCGGATCGGAGGGAGTCCGGATGCGGAGGCCCGGAGGAGCTTCCGGTGCCAGTAGAAGGCCCAGCCTGCCTTCCTCATCCTCCGCGGCCAGGAGCATCGCCTGGCTCACCTCTCCCCGGAGCTTCGCGGGACGGAGGTTGGCCACCACCACGATCCCCTTGCCCACCAGGTCCTCAGGCTCGTAGTGCTCCGCGATGCCGGCCACGATCTGCCGCTCCTCCTCCCCCAGGTCGATCTTCATGACCAGGAGGCGGTCGGCGTTGGAGTGATCGCTGGCCTCCATGATCCGGGCGGCCCGGAGATCGGGAACCGGGGGTGGGGACGCTCCCGCCTCTTCCCGGGACTCCGAAGCGGACTCGTTCGGTGCGGCCGAAGCAGAGCGATCCGGGGAGGCCGAAGCAGGATCGCCCGGTGCGGCCGCTGGGGATTGGCCCGGTGCGCCCGAAGTGGATCGGGCCGGCGCAGCTGACGCGGGCTGACCCTGAGGATCCGATACGGAGGAGTCCCGGGACTCCGAAGCGGACGGGTTCTGGCTCTGGCTCTGGCTCGTGTCTTCCTTCATGAGGATCCGTCTTTCCTTGTTTCGTTCGATGGGCGCAGCGGTTCCTGGTTCAGCGGCGTCGGCGGTTCCTGGTTCAGCGGCGTCGGCGGTTCGTGGTTCGACGCTCCGACGCTCCCTCTTGTAGCCGGTCAGCTGATTTCGGTTCCGCCGGCCCCGTTCCGACGATTCCGATTCCGGCGATTCCCGCGGCTGCCCCCTCAGCGGCTCCGGCTCCTACCGGCCTCCCGTCGCGGCGTCGGCCTCGGCTTCGGTCCGGAAGAGCCTGTGGGTTATGAATTCCTGCACGATGCGATCGGCGTCGTAGACCTTGTCCATGGCCTCACGAATGGCCCGGACATCCACCATGATGTTCCGGCCCCGTTCCGGAAGATAGATGAAGTCCCGGCTGAGCCCCTCGATGTTCCGATCGAAGTTGAGCCCCACGATCTCCAGCTCCGGGGTCACCGCCGGGGAGCCCGAATTGCCCCCATAGGTGTCGGCGGTGGAGATGAAGTTCAGCGGCGTGGCGAGATCCAGCTCCGGATGGGGCGGAACCCAGCGGTCCGGGAGGTTCCAGTCCGTGTCCGCTCCGTAGGAGTGGAAGTGGTCGTAGAGGCCGAAGAAGGTGGTGTAGACGGGAGCTCTGGTTCCGTTGTACTCGTAGGGCCTCACCACGCCGTCGGTGATGCGGGGAGACCGGGATGCGTCCGGGGGCACGTCGGCGCCGTAGACGGCGTATCGGGCCCGGCCCAGGTCCGCCGCCAGCTCCCCCTCACGGGATACCAGCGGTCCGTAGACCTGCTGGAAGGCCAGGTAGGCAGGGATGATGGCCCGGGTCAGGACCAGGGCCGGGTCGTCCTCCGGGATGCCCCCTCCGTCCAGTGCCTCCTCCGCCCGGGCGAGGCTTGCCAGGACAGAACGGTTCCTGAGGCGGGAGACCGCTCCCTCCACACTCCTGCCGCCCAGGGCCGCTTCCGTGACGGGGTGGCCCTGGCCCAGGTTCCGGAGGAAATCTTCCAGCCGCTCCGCCAGGAGCGCCTCCTCGAGATCTGCGGGAAGATCTTCGATCTCCAGGAGAGCGGCCTCCATGGCTTCCACGGTATCGGCCGGGGCACCCATCTCCTGCACGGCCTGGAGGGTGGCCGCCGAAAGGGCCCTTCTCAGGAGGGCCGACTCCGAGGAGCTGCTGCCCAGGCTGACAAAGGCGGCGTATTCGTCCGCCACTTCCCGCTTTTCTTCCTGGATGTCCGCAATGCGGGGGATCAGGTCGCCATACTCTTCCGACAGTTCCGGGGTGGCGGCCAGGGCGGCCTGGAACCTGGCTTCCCCGTCGGCTTTCCGGGTCATGATGACCGGGTCCTTCAGGGCTTCCAGGCGGCCCGCGCTCGCCTTCAGGGAATTGGAGAGGCCGAACATCCGGTTCCTGAGGTCCATGCTGTCGCCCTGTGCCCGGTTCTCTTCGTAGAAGGTCCTCATGGCGGCCAGGCGGGTCTCCAGGAAGGACTTCTGGGCCGCCACCGAGACGTCCCGCTGGAATTCCAGCTGGGCCACGGTGTTCAGGCGGTTGGTGGGCCCGGGATTCCCGATGACGAAGACCACGTCCCCCTCCTCCACCCCGCCCTGGCTCCAGTTGAACCAGTGCTGGTTGCCGAGAGGCTCCCCGTCGGAGCCGTAGACCCGGAGGAACCCGAAGTCCAGCGCGTAGCGGGGATAGGTGAAGTTGTCCCCGTC
>JAWOFN010000107.1:0-6954 GCA_046497505.1 bacterium
CGGAGATGGAGATGTATACTACATGGTTTCTTATGATAACGGAGTGACGTGGGATAGTGGTGTCGAGATCGCGGGAAGTTCTACAGATTATGCTCCCGCCGCTTTAGCAGTGAACGGGAGCACGGTGCACGTGGTGTGGGTGGAGTATGATGGCTCGGATTATTATATATGGTACCAGAACTCGACGGATAACGGGGGTAGCTGGGGAAGTACACAGAGGTTGATTGGTCCAGTAGTGATGGCTGATGACCCAAGTATCACTTGTAATTCAACCTTTGTGTCATTCATTTGGGAAGATGGTAGAGATGATGGTCAGTTTAGCAACGAAATATACATTAAGAATTCTACTAATTCAGGAGGTACTTGGGGAGTTAATACGAGATTAACTGATCAATCGGGTGATGTCGATGGTCCACGGATAACGATGACCGAAGGTAAAAAGTATGTAGTGTGGTGGGATGATAGACATGGAAATGAAGAGATCTACTTCAAGTGTTCACCCGACTTCACGAGTGTTCCCGAGTTTCCGAATCTGTTGATGCCAGTTCTTGCTGTTCCTGCGATAATTTTTCTTTACGAACGGATACGGAAAACTTCTAAAAACTAATGTAAAATTTTTACCGAAGTTTTATATACGCTCGAGTCATTACCTTTTTCGATCGTTAAATTAGGAGGAGAATACCGATGTACAATAAGCATAGATTGAGTAAATCTGTATGTGTTTTAGTGACTTTTATGTTGATCGTCAGTGCTGTTGTTGTATTACCTGTTGGTGGAAAGGCGAACAGCGGAGGAAAAGAAAAACAAGATATTCCGAACGACGGTGTTCCTCAACTGAATGTGGAATCTGTTTGGTCTGAAGATTCTGTTGTATATCTCGGTGAGGAAAACAAGATGTGGCTCAGTATTTCGAATAAAGGGAACGGGAGCAGTAAGAAAACGATTGCTAATGTGACTGATATCAAGCCTGACGGTTCGGAAGAGTTGATAACGAGTCTGCATTTCGGGAATATGGTACCTGGAATGGAGCAGAAAAGACCGTTCAACTGGTCTCCTGAGGGTAGGGGAATACATTACCTGAAAGTCGATGTTACAGGAGAGTATGTAGAACACCATTCGAAGCCCGTGGAAATGAGTACGAGTACAATGTTGAGTTCTGCTTTTCCAGTGAATCCTACTTATTCGAATGAACCGATATGGGACCTCCCCCCCCTCCATCCCCTCCAGGAGGGCCTCCTCGGGGAAGTCGAAGTCCACCTCGCGAGAATCGAGGACACGGAAGACGATGACCTCGTGCTTGCGGTGCCGCAGGTGCCGGAGACCCAGGCCCACCCGTCGGGGATCGTCCAGGAGGTCGGAGAAGAGGATCACCAGCCCCCGGCGGTCCAGCCGTTCGGCCAGCTCCCCCAGCACCGATCCACCGTCCGTCCCCTCCCGGGTCTCGAGACCTTCCAGTTCCCCCAGCAGGGGATGGAGCCAGGAGGATACGCTCCTGGGGGGGAGCATGCGGCGCATCCGCTCGTCGTAGGTGACCAGACCCACCGCGTCCCGCTGTCTGAGCATCAGGTAGGCCAGGGCGGCGGCGAGCTGCCGGGCGTAGGTGATCTTGGTGATCTCCCCCGACCCGTAGCCCATCGACCCGCTGGCGTCCATCACCAGGTGGGAGCGGAGGTTGGTCTCCTCCATGAAGGTCTTCACATAGTAGCGGTCCGACTTGGCGTAGAGGCGCCAGTCCAGGTAGCGGAGGGCGTCGCCGGGCTGGTAGGGACGGTGTTCGGCGAACTCCACGCTGAAACCGTGGTAGGGGCTGCGGTGGAGTCCGGTGACGAACCCCTCCACCACCAGACGCGCCACCAGGTCGAGGTCCTCCAGGCGGGAGAGGGCCACCGGGTCGAGCCGCCTCCCCGCATCCCGGGCCGGGGCGCCGAGGGCGCTCACGGCGGCGGCACCTCCCCCAGCAGGCCCTCCACCACCTGGAGGGCATCCACGTCCTCCGCCTCGGCGGTGAAGTTGGTCACCAGCCGGTGGCGGAGCACGCCCCGGGCGGCACGTCGGATGTCCCCGTCATCGGGGGTGAGGCGCCCGTCGAGCAGGGCCCGGGCCTTGGCCCCCAGGACCAGGTACTGGCTGGCCCGGGGACCGGCCCCCCAGCGGAGCCACTCCCTGGCGCAGACGGCGGCCTCCTCCTCCCCGGGTCGGGTGGCCCGGACCAGGCGGACCGCGTAGTCCACCACCTCCTCGGTGACCGGGACCCGCCGGACCAGTGCCTGGTAGGCCACCACCTCCTCGCCCGTGAGGACCGGTTCGGTGACCGGCTGCAGTTCTCCGGTGGTGCGGAGGACGATCTCCCGCTCCTCCTCCGGGGAGGGGTAGTCGATCCAGATGTTGAACATGAACCGGTCCAGCTGCGCCTCGGGGAGGGGGTAGGTGCCCTCCTGTTCGATGGGGTTCTGGGTGGCCAGGACGAAGAAGGGCGGGGTGAGGGAGTAGTCCTCTCCCCCGGCGGTGACCTTGTGCTCCTGCATCGCCTCCAGCAGTGCCGCCTGGGTCTTGGGGGGGGTACGGTTGATCTCGTCCGCCAGCACCACGTTGGCGAAGATCGGACCCTTCATGAAGCGGAAGACCCGCTCCCCGCTGCTCCGGTCCTCCACCAGGACCTCGGTACCGGTGATGTCGGAGGGCATCAGGTCGGGGGTGAACTGGATCCGGGAGAAGCGCAGGTCCAGGGCGCCGGCCAGGCTGGAGACCAGGAGGGTCTTGGCCAGCCCCGGCACCCCGACGAGCAGCACATGCCCACCGGACAGCAGGGCGGTGAGCAGGTCTTCCACCACCCGGTCCTGCCCCACGATGACCCGGCCCAGCTCGGAGGTGAGGCGTCCCGCCGCTCCCGCCAGGGCCTCGGCGGCCTCCACATCGTCCTGCGGGATGGTGCTCATCTGCTCGCTCCCTCTTCGGGCCCGGTGACCGACTGACAACGTGTTGTGGATAACCCGTGAACCCCTCACTCAGACAGCCCTGCTATCTCCCCGGCCGACTTAAGGATAGCGGGTTATCCACGGGGCGCCGGGGGTTCTCCACATCCCTCTCCCGGGGTGTGGACGACGGTGTGGATAACCCGGGTCCCTCACCCCCGCCATCGGCCCGTGACCAGCCGGCCCATCTGCCAGAGATAGATGGTGAGGGGGACCGCCGCCAGGCCCAGAACGGTGGTCACCGGGGGGAGTCCGGCCACCAGGACCAGCAGGAGGAGGATGCCCCCCAGGAGGAGGTAGCGCAGGATGAAGCCGGCCGCCGAACGGTGTCCGGCGGCGATGGGGTCGCGTCCCTGCCGGGCCGCGCTGCGCATCTCGTGCATGAAGAGGCTCGTGGCCAGGAAGTTGGACGAACTCAGGACCGCTCCGGCCAGCAGGCCGAGCGCGTCCGTGGGACGTCCCGCCGCGGTCAGTCCCGCCGCCCCCGCGGCGGCCAGGACCAGGGCACCCAGGGCGTAGCGCCACGCGGTGCTCCAGAGGGGGTCGCCCACGCGGCCTCCTTCCCGGAGGTCAGGAGTCCCGGGACTCGGAACCCACCGGGACCTCCCGGTCGGTGCCCTGCCCGGACGGTCCCCCGGAGGATCCCTGGGGGGAGGACTCCTTGCCCCCGCCCTCACGGGGACCGCCCTTCCCGGCCCGCTCCGCCTCCTCGCCCATCCGGCAGGTACCGTTGAAGACCGCGCCCTCCTCGATGATCAGCTTCTTGGTCGTCACATCACCCATCACCGTGGACTTGCCTTCGAGGATGACCACCTCCTGGGCCTGTATGTCCCCCTCCACGCGGCCGCCGATCGTAGCGCTCTTGACCTTCACGCTGGCTTCCACCACCCCGGTCTTCCCCACCAGCAGGGTGTCCGAGCAGTTGATGCGTCCCTTCACCTTCCCGTCCACCCGGATGCTGCTGGAGATGTTCAGCGTGCCCTCGATGACCGTTCCGTTCCCCACCAGGGTGTTCATCTGCCCATCGCCTGCTGCGCCCTTAGCCATGTCCGTCCTCTCAGTATCTGGGTAGGTATCTGCGGGGATCCACGGACCGCCCGTCCTTCTGGACCTCGAAATGGAGGTGCGGCCCCGTGGTGACCCGCCCAGAGCTGCCCACGTACGCGATGATGTCCCCCTTGCTGACGATCTGTCCCTCTCTCACGGTGAGGCGGCTGCTGTGCCCGTAGCGGGTGATCATCCCCTCCCCGTGGTCGATCTCGAGCAGGTTCCCGTAGCTCTCATCCGTGCCGGCGAAGACCACCCGGCCGTCGGCGGCGGCCCGGACGATGGTACCGCTGGAAGCCGCGATGTCCAACCCGGTATGTGCGGATCCCGCCGAACCCGCCCCCTCACCGAACTCCGAGGTCACGTAGCCCCGCACCGGCCACGCGAAGAGCAGGCTGCCCGGGACGCTCTCCGGGACCTCGCTCTCCGTTCCCCGCGGCAGGGCGGTCTCGGTGATGGCGGTCCTGCCGCTCACCGCGCTGTCCGGGAGGCTCCCCAGCCGGTAGCGGAAGCCGGGCCAGTCCTCGGGCATCTCCACACCCAGGCGCGAGCGGATCTTGTAGTCGGTCTCCAGCAGGTCGCCCATGAGCTGCTCGAGCTCCCACACCTTCTGGACCTCCTGCATGAGGTCGGCGTTCTCCTCCTTCACCTCCCGCACCTCCACCGCCACCCGTGCCACCCGTCCGTAGGTGGCGATGCCGAGGCCGATGAGGACCACCAGGAGGGCCCCGAGTCCCACGAGCAGGCGCATCGCACCGGCGCTGAGCCGGAACTGCCGCGTCCCGCTCTCGTCGTCGGGGATGAACAGGATCGTCCAGCTGCGTCGCTTCTTGGCCACGTCGGTTCACCGCCGGTCCGCGGGTCAGTCCAGGCTGATATCGAGCCTGTCGCAGATGCGCGTCAGGTCGTCCGCGGAGTAGTAGTCGATCTTCAGGGAACCCTTCTTCACGGACCCCTTGAGGGTCACCCGGGTCCCCAGGGCCCGCTGGAACTCTTCCACAAGGGCCTGGAGCCGGGGGGGGAGTTCCTTCTGCCCCCTCTTCCTCGGACCCTCCCCCTCATCATCAGCAGCGGCTTCCCGTACCAGCTTCTCGGTCGCCCGGACCGAGAGACCGCGGGCGATGATCTTCTTCAACAGGGTGATCCGGGCGCCGGAGCTGCCCAGCCCGAGGAGGGCCCTGGCATGGCCCTCGGTGATCTTCTCGTCCTTCACCGCCTGCCGTACCTGCTCCGGCAGGCTCAGCAGCCGCAGGGTGTTGGCCACCGAGGTGCGGCTCTTCCCCACCCGCTCGGCGATCTGTTCCTGGGTGAGACCGCAGTCGTCGGCCAGTCGGCGGTACGCGCGGGCGGTGTCCATCGCGTTGAGGTTCTCGCGCTGGACGTTCTCCACGAGGGCCAGCTCCAGCATCTCCTCGTCGCTGTCCACCTCGTACACGATGGCCGGGATGCTCTTCAGGCCGGCGATCTCCGCCGCGCGGAGGCGGCGCTCCCCCGCTACCAGCTGGTAGGCCTCCTCCCCCTCCTCGTCCTCGACGGCCCGCAGCAGCACGGGCTGCAGGACCCCCTTCTCACGGATGGAGTCCGCCAGCTCCTCCAGCCCCTCCCTGGCGAAATCCTGGCGGGGCTGGAAGGGGTTGGGCCGGATCCGTCCGAGACGGACCTTGGTGACCGTGCCCGCCTGCCCGGGCCTGCCCGGTTTGCTCTTCCGGGCGGCGGCGGAAGAAGAGGATTCATCCCCCCCGGCGCCCGGGATCAGGGCATCAAGCCCTTTGCCGAGCGCTTTCCTTGCCATGGGCGATGACCTCCTTGGTGAGGCTGATGTAGTTCTCGGCGCCGGTGGAGAGGATGTCGTACTGGATGATGGGCTTCCCGAAAGAGGGTGCCTCACCCAGCCGCACGTTCCGCATGATCTTGGTCGTGTACACCTTGTCCCCGAAATACCTCGCGGCCTCCTCCGCCACCTGCTTGGAGAGGTTGAGGCGGCCGTCGTACATGGTCAGCAGCACCCCTTCGATATAGAGGTTCGGGTTCAGATGCTTCTGGACCAGCCGGATGGTGTTCAGCAGTTTCCCGAGTCCCTCCAGGGCGTAGTACTCGCACTGGATGGGGATCATGACCGAGTCCGCGGCGGTGAGCGTGTTCAGGGTGAGGAGCCCGAGGCTGGGGGGACAGTCCACCAGGACGAAGTCGTATTCCTCCCGGACCGACTCGATCGACTGCTGCAGCTTCTTCTCCCGGCCGATCATCGAGACCATCTCCAGTTCGGCGCCGGTGAGTCGGATGTGGCTGGGCACCAGGTCCAGGTCGGTCACCGTGGTCTCCAGCAGGGCGTCCTCGATGTCGATCTCCTCGATGAGGGCCTCGTAGATGGTGAGGTCCACGTCGTTGGGGTCCACACCCAGCCCCGAGGTGGCGTTGGCCTGCGGGTCGATGTCGATGAGCAGGGTCTCGTAGCCCTGCTCGGCCAGGCACGCCGAGAGGTTGATGGCGGTGGTGGTCTTCCCCACCCCGCCCTTCTGGTTGGCGATGGCGATGACTCGACTCACATCAGACCTTCTTGGGGGGTTTGCCCGACCTGCGCTTGCCCTTCCCCTTCGACCGGGTCCGTCGGGTCCCGGACTTCTCCGCCTTCTGCTCGCGGGTAGGGCGCTCGCGCTCGGATGTCTCTACATGCTCCAGTACCGCCTGGGCCGCCGCCAGGCGTGCGATTGGCACACGGTAAGGAGAACAGGAGACGTAGTCCAGCCCGACCTCGTGGAAGAAGGTCACGCTCTTGGGGTCGCCGCCGTGCTCTCCGCAGACCCCGATCTTCAGCTCCGGTTTCTCCTCCCTCCCCCGGTCGACGGCCATGGCCACGAGCTGGCCGATCCCCTCGATGTCCAGGGACTGGAAGGGGTCGTGGGGCAGGATCTCCTGGTCGATGTACTGGGGAAGG